>NZ_CP044310.1:5472524-5797548 GCF_009664365.1 Paenibacillus xylanilyticus | reverse complement strand
CAATATATAGTGACTATTATTTTAGACGATAGGGTGAGATACGGCAATGAGCGATATTATAATGAGCGACAAAACGTTCGAGATCGAGTCCGAGTTTTCTCCCCAAGGTGACCAGCCTGCTGCCATTGAAGAACTGGTGCAGGGTGTTCAGGAAGGGAAAAGATATCAGACGCTGCTGGGTGCAACGGGAACGGGTAAAACCTTCACAATTGCGCAGACGATTGCCAAGCTGCAACGTCCCACGCTGATTATTGCGCACAATAAAACGCTGGCAGCACAGCTTGCGAGTGAATTCAAAGAATTCTTTCCAAACAACATGGTTGAGTATTTTGTCAGTTATTACGATTACTATCAGCCAGAAGCATATATTCCGTCTTCCGATACGTATATCGAGAAGGACTCCAGCATCAACGAGGAAATTGACAAGCTGCGTCACGCCGCGACCAGTTCGCTGTTTGAACGCCGTGATGTCATTATTGTAGCGAGTGTGTCCTGTATCTACGGTTTGGGATCTCCGCATGACTACTCTAGCATGTTGCTGTCACTGCGCGTAGGCATGGAGAAGCCGCGTAATCAGATCTTGTCCCGATTGGTCGAGATTCAATATCAGCGGAATGACATCAACTTCGTACGGGGAACATTCCGTGTACGTGGCGACGTCGTAGAGATATTCCCGGCATCCAAGGGTGAACATGCCATTCGAGTAGAGCTCTTCGGAGACGAGATTGAGAAGATTACAGAGATTGACGTGTTAACCGGAGAACTGATCGGTGAGCGCGATCATATTGCGATCTTCCCGGCATCTCACTTCGTAACCCAGGAAGAAACGATGCGGGTTGCACTTGTCAACATTGAGCGTGAACTGGAAGAACGGCTTGAAGTGCTCCGCGAACAAGGCAAACTGCTGGAGGCGCAGCGACTGGAGCAGCGTACACGTTATGATATCGAGATGATGAAGGAAGTTGGATTCTGTTCGGGGATCGAGAACTATTCAGGTCCGCTGACATTCCGTGAACGTGGTGATACGCCATACACGCTGCTGGATTACTTCCCGGACGACATGCTGATCGTTGTCGATGAGTCCCACGTGACCCTGCCGCAGATCCGTGCCATGTACAACGGTGACCAGGCACGGAAGACCGTTCTGGTGGATCACGGATTCCGCCTGCCGTCAGCACTGGATAACCGTCCGCTGAAATTCGAAGAGTTTGAAGAAAAGATGAACCAGATCATCTATGTATCGGCAACGCCAGGACCATATGAGATTGAGCATACAGATACAATGGTGCAGCAGATCATTCGTCCAACCGGTCTGCTTGATCCGATCATTGAACTTCGTCCAACGAAAGGACAGATCGATGACTTGATCGGCGAGATTAACGACCGGATTGCCAAGGACGAACGTGTGCTTATTACAACGCTGACGAAGAAGATGTCCGAGGACTTAACCGATTACTTGAAGGAAATCGGAATCAAGGTGCGCTATCTGCACTCTGAGATCAAGACATTGGAACGTATGGCGATCCTGCGTGATCTGAGGCTGGGCACATTCCATGTGCTGATCGGGATCAACTTGCTAAGAGAGGGTTTGGATTTGCCGGAAGTTTCGCTTGTTGCCATCCTGGATGCCGACAAGGAAGGTTTCCTTCGTTCCGAACGCTCCCTGATTCAAACGATCGGCCGGGCCGCGCGGAACAGTGATGGCCGAGTTATTCTGTACGGTGACAAAGTGACCGATTCGATGGACAAAGCGATGAAGGAAACGGAACGCCGTCGTGAAATCCAAATAGCATATAACGAGAAGCACGGAATTACTCCACAGACGATTCGCAAAAAAGTGCGTGATGTGATCGAGGCAACCAAGGTTGCCGAATCCAAGAACGAGTATCTTACAGGCGCTGCCGAGAAGATGTCGAAGAAGGAGCGTCAGTCACTTATTCAGCGTCTTGAGGCTGAGATGAAAGACGCCGCGAAGAACCTGCAGTTTGAGCGTGCAGCAGAGCTTCGCGATGCGTTGCTGGAGCTGCGTGCGGAGTAAATTGATAAATAGATATGCAACAAGAGAACGGCCAGTTGGCCGTTCTCTTGTTGAGTAAAGAACCGGCAAGGAATGACCGATAATTAGTCATGTTGAAAACCTGGAATCAGGTCTATACTGATAGAAATGTTGAATTTGGTTAAAAGGTTTATAGGAAAGCATTTGGAAGTCGTGTAGAGAGGAGCCGAGCCAAAGGCAATGGCGACTACCGCGAACGAGGCAGGGCCGTGAGCGTCTTGGTGTTTAGTAGAGCCGAGCCGAAGGCAATGGCGACCACCGCGAGCGAGGCAGAGCCGTGAGCGTCTTGGTGTCTAGTGGAGCCGAGCCGAAGGCAATGGCGACTTACCGCGAGCGAGGCGGAGCCCGTGAGCGTCTTGGTGTTCAGTGGAGCCGAGCCGAAGGCAATGGCGACCTACCGCGAACGAGGCGAAGCCGTGAGCGTCTTGGTGTTCATTGGAGCCGAGCCAAAGGCAATGGCGACTTACCGCGAGCGAGGCGGAGCCGTGAGCGCCCCTCACAGTAGAGCAGCCTTCCAAGAGACCGGCAGCAGGCCGGAATCTTGGAAGGAGCTGCGGGCACACGACATACCTTCACATAGCAAGACCCGACCCCACACCAAGCACAGCCTGTTTCGGGTGTCCAGAGGGCTGCGCCCTATGGGGCCCTCCCTTGGAAGGGAGGGTTTGGGTGGGATCGAAACGCCTTTTAAAAAGGTTGGAATTACAACATTGAGAGGATGGATAACCATTGGCGAGCGAGAACATTGTCATTAAAGGTGCGCGAGCGCACAACCTAAAGAACATTGATATTACCATCCCGCGTGACCGTTTTGTCGTATTGACCGGTCTGAGTGGCTCAGGCAAGTCCTCGCTGGCTTTTGATACGATTTATGCCGAAGGACAGCGGCGTTATGTGGAATCATTATCTGCTTATGCACGCCAGTTCCTCGGGCAGATGGAAAAACCGGATGTCGACTCGATCGAGGGCCTGTCACCGGCCATTTCCATCGACCAAAAAACAACAAGCCGCAACCCGCGCTCCACGGTAGGAACGGTTACGGAGATCTATGACTACCTGCGTTTGTTGTTTGCACGTGTGGGACATCCTCACTGTCCGGATCATGGTGTGGAGATCACATCCCAGACCGTAGAGCAGATGGTAGATCGCGTAATGCAGTACCCGGAACGCACCCGGTTGCAGATTTTGGCACCGATTATCTCTGGCCGTAAGGGCGAGCACAAAAGTGTATTTGCCGATGTATCCAAACAAGGCTTCGTCCGTGTGCGGGTAAACGGTGAAATTCGTGATTTGTCTGAAGATATTCAGTTGGAGAAAAATAAAAAGCATACCATTGAAGTGGTTGTAGACCGGATTGTAGTCAAGGAAGATGTACAAGCACGTCTGGCGGATTCCATTGAAACGGCACTTAATCTGTCCGGAGGACAACTGCTGGTTGATATTATGGGGGAAGAAGAACTGCGCTTCAGTTCCAACTTTGCCTGCCCGGTGTGTGGGTTCAGTATTGAAGAGCTCGCTCCACGGATGTTTTCCTTCAACAGTCCGTTCGGAGCTTGCCCTGATTGTGATGGACTGGGTGTGAAAATGATCGTAGACCCGGATCTGCTCGTTCCGGATCGCAGCAAAACGATTGAAGAAGGCGCGTTTGATGCCTGGACAGGCGGTACGTCCACGTATTATCCGCAGTTCCTGAAGTCAGTATGCGAGCACTTTAATATTCCACAGGATGTACCTGTAGAGGATCTGCCAGCGGATCAGATGAACAAGCTGTTAAATGGTACAGGTTCGGAGAAGGTCCGTTTCCGTTACGAGAATGATTTTGGGCAGCGCAAGGAAGCCATGGTGACCTTTGAAGGAATCGTTAATAACCTGGAACGCCGCTATCGTGAGACGGCATCCGAGGGGATCCGGGAGTTTATTGAAGGTTACATGAGTGCGAAGCCTTGTGGTACCTGCAAAGGACACCGATTGAAACGGGAAAGCTTGGCTGTTACCATCAACGACCACAACATGGCATATGTAACCGGCCTGTCCATCGGGGAAGCAGGACGTTTCTTCGAATCGCTGCAGCTTACCGAGAAGGAACAAGCCATTGCCAAACTGATTCTGAAGGAAATTAACAGCCGTCTTGGCTTCCTGGTCAATGTCGGTCTGGATTACCTGACCCTGAGCCGCGCTGCCGGAACATTGTCCGGTGGTGAAGCGCAGCGGATTCGTCTCGCGACCCAGATTGGTTCCAGTCTGATGGGCGTGCTGTACATTCTCGATGAGCCGAGTATCGGTCTGCATCAACGGGATAATGATCGTCTGATCTCCACACTTGCTCACATGCGGGATATCGGTAACACGCTGATTGTCGTGGAGCATGATGAAGACACGATGCTGGCAGCCGACTACATTATCGACATCGGCCCAGGCGCAGGTATTCATGGCGGTACCGTCATGTCACAGGGTACACCGGAAGAGATCATGAATGACGAGAACTCGCTGACGGGGCAGTACCTTAGCGGACGCAAGTTTATTCCTGTACGGACGGAACGCCGCAGTGTAGGAGATCGCTGGCTGGAAGTTCGGGGTGCGAAGGAGAATAACCTGAAGAACCTGAATGTGAAAATTCCGGTAGGAGTATTTACTGCAGTCACAGGTGTATCCGGATCAGGTAAATCGACACTGATTAATGAAATTCTGTACAAAACGCTCGCACGGGATCTGAACCGTGCACGTGTGCGTCCCGGCCAGCACAAAGAGATCCGGGGTCTGGAACATATTGATAAAGTCATCGATATCGACCAGTCGCCAATTGGCCGTACACCGCGCTCCAACCCGGCTACGTACACCGGTGTCTTTGATGATATCCGTGATCTGTTTGCACAGACGAATGAAGCGAAAGTCCGTGGTTACAAAAAGGGCCGGTTCAGCTTCAACATCAAGGGTGGACGCTGTGAAGCTTGCCGCGGGGATGGAATTATCAAGATCGAGATGCACTTCCTGCCCGATGTATACGTTCCTTGTGAAGTCTGCAAAGGGAAACGGTACAACCGTGAAACCCTTGAAGTTAAATATAAAAACAAAAATATTGCGGATGTACTCGAAATGACAGTTGAAGATGCTACACAATTTTTCGAGAACATTCCGAAGATTCATCGCAAAATGCAGACATTGCTTGATGTGGGTCTGGGTTATATTAACCTTGGTCAACCTGCAACGACCTTGTCTGGTGGTGAAGCCCAGCGTGTGAAGCTTGCTTCCGAGTTGTATCGTCGCAGTACAGGCAAAACAATCTACATTCTGGACGAGCCTACTACAGGTCTGCATGTCGATGATATTGATCGTCTGCTTAATGTGCTCCACCGTCTGGTGGATTCCGGTGAATCGGTACTCGTGATCGAGCATAATCTCGATGTTATCAAAACCGCTGATTATATCGTGGATCTGGGTCCTGAAGGTGGTAGTGGTGGCGGAACGATTGTGGCGACAGGGACACCAGAGGATATTATTAAGGTGGAAGCCTCGTATACAGGCAGGTACCTTAAACCGGTATTGGAACGCGATACGGAACGAAGCAAAACGCTGCAATTGACGGAGTAGGTGGCACAGTATTGTTCGTTGAAATGAAAACATAGTGACCATCCACCCCACTTGATTCAGATTCATATATCATTTACTTATCTGTATCTTGGCGACAAGCCGAGCTGGAACGTAAATTGTGGATTAGCTAACAAGGGTGGATATCTCTATAATCAATAACCCTTCTTTTGATGAAGGGCGAGGTATTTATTTTCCGATGAGTGCCTTGCTCCATTCAAAAGAGGGATTATTCCTTTTTCAATGAAGTTAGCATAATAGTTTATTTCGATGAAAGTGTTTACAGATGAGGTAGGGCAGGCATTACAGCAACCCGAGTCCGAACTGGATTTTTTTCATTTTTCTGGATGATAGGGCTTGCATTACTAGCAGGGGACAGATAACATAGAGGAAGATATTAGGGTATGCGTTAGCTGTTCAACTATGGTGAGGGGGTCTGTCTATCCATGCTGTTTGCAGAAGCTGCCACGGCGAGTACATCCAATTTTAATGCATTTGATATTTTTGTCATTCTGTTTACAATCATTATTTTTATTGGTGTGGTTCGTCTTCTTCGAGCACCGCAGAAGAATCTGTTTGCGATCGGATTTGCAGTAGTCAGTCTGCTTGTCTTCCTAATGACGGATTATGCAATGATTAAGAACTGGTTTAGTTAGGGTATTTCGAAAATAGCAAACGGAAACAGACAAAACACTTTCCTGGGTAATGGTGGAGGGTGTTTTTTTTGTGTGCTGGTGGGTATGTGTGAAGCCATGTTTTTCCGAGTAAAAGTAGGACTGAAAACATTTGTACAGGAAGAATATGTATGTTAAATTGGAGGATACCGGTATAGCAGATGATAGAGACAAGAAATCCATAGAGTTGGATGCTAGGATGTCGCATAACGGAGGATATATGGAGAGGGTTAGGTGAAAAGATGAGATCGTTGGGGAAAAAATGCATGGCGGTGTGTATGGCTGCTGTACTCGGGGTGAGTGTTGCGTCTACGGCTGGAGCAGCAGAGCAGACAGCTGGCATGAAGGCCAAAGTCGTCGACGGACAAGTGTATGTCAGTGCAGCTGATCTGGTCAAGTCCATGGGTGGGAATGGCCAGTATGATGCAAAAACGGGAACCTATCAGTACAAGGGGAATGAAGCCATTCCTAAAGTCATCGAGAAGGTGTCACCATCTGTTGTTGGTATCATTGGCAAAGCAGATGCAGGGCAGGAAGGGGTCACGACAGACCGCTATAACCTGGCTCATGGGACCGGCGTGATTATACGCTCCAATGGTTGGATTGTGACCAACGCACATGTAGTGGATGGATTAAGCAACGCCTTGGTTGTGACGACCGATGGTAGTACATATAAAATTACAAAAACATACAGCGATCCACTGAGTGATCTGGCGCTCATCAAAATTAATGCCAAATCGCTTAAACCAGCGACGTTCGCCAAGGCTTCCCAAACTTCAGTCGGCGAGACGGTTGTTGCTATTGGTACACCCATCTCCTTCTCCCTGCGAAACTCGGCAACCGTGGGTGTCATTAGCGGCCTGAATCGCGGAGTGGAGGCAACCTATCGTTTGATTCAGACGGACACAGCCATTAACCCCGGGAACAGCGGAGGACCTCTTGTTAACCTCAAGGGGGAGGTTGTGGGCATTAATTCCATGAAGTTTTCAGCGGTGGGTGTCGAGAATATGGGATTTTCGATTCCTGTGGATACCGTTCAATATATTATCAATCAGTTTTTTGAATACGGCAAAATCAAACGGGCAAGCCTCGGTCTGCAGCTCGAAGAGAGCTGGTCTGCGATTGTGGGTCTGCCTACGGACGATCCATTGACGATCACGGGTGTGCTGTCCAGTGAAGCGAAGAAAGCCAAGATCCAGGAAGGAGACGTGTTATACAGCGTAGCAGGTACGCGTGTCTCTTCCGTTGTGGATATTAATGAGCTGCTCAAGAAATATGTACCCGGGCAAAAGGTGAAACTGCTGATGCAATCCGATGGTGATATCGTCACACGTACATTGGTGCTTGCGGATCGTGCGGATATCCAAGATGAGGATGAAGAGCCGTTTCCGGCTGACGAAGAACAATAAAGCCCGGTGAACGACCCGGATTAGAGAGGACGATAGAACGGAATGAAGAAGTCATTTTTACGTGTGCTGAGCACAGGGGTGTTGACCGGGATGCTGACCATGGGTGCTGTAATGCCAGTATGGGCAGCTGAATATACAACGAACGAACTGCGGATCCAAGCCGGAAGCACGAGCGCCTACATCAACGGCAGCAAGCAAGCGATCGCCAAACCGTATAAGGCTAAAGGGGTGACGATGGTGCCTGTCGGTGTGTTCAAGAAGGCATTTGGCAGCGAAATTCGGCTCGAGAAAAACGATGTTGTCAAAGTGAAGGAAGGTCCGCATACGGTCACCTTAACGATTGGCAGCTCCATTGCCTGGGTGGATGGGGTCAAAAAGGAGATGGGTGCCGCTCCCAAAATGGTGAATGGCGTGCTTATGGTCCCCCTTCGTCCGGTAGCTGCCGGCATTGGGGCGACACTCGCTCCGAGCAGTTCCGGGGAAGTGGTCATTCGATTATTGCAAACAGATGATTCCGTGGATGAAGATGAGGGCGGTATCGATCTCGACGCAGGCAAAACGAGAATCGGTAACAGCTATTACGGCTGGTCCATTAATTACCCGGCAGATCTGATGGTTTTGCAAACGGGTGAGCAGGAGCGGATGATGACGTTTGGCTCGGCGGACAGCAGCTACTACCTTGAGGTGTATGTTAGCGATCAGGATGTGGCTCTGGATTCGGATGACATGCTGCAGCAGCTGGTGCAGGAGGCCAAGCAGTCGGGGGATACAGTGCTGGACCGGGAATCCGTTGCCAAAGGCAAAACGCCTTATGCCCGAATCGTGGTTAAAGATATGGACGGCATGTTATGGGAGATGCGCCAGTACATTAATAATGGTCGTCAATATGATGTTTACCTGGCGGATTACGATGCACTGAACTACAAGGATCTGAACAAACGTGCTGCGTTCCTCAACTCATTCCAGCCCACCTACGTGCAATCGGACCGGACCATTAAGGATCTGTCCACTGTCGATAATGGCATGCGTTCTGCCTGGAATGACGATTATGGCATCGAACTGAGTGTTCCAGCTGGTTGGTCCATGGATAATACTCAGATGACTTATGAGTCCAAGGATGGCGCGTTTTTGCAAATGCGTGTGACCTCAGCGCCAGCTGGGGCAACCGTAAAAGACTGGAGCGGCCAACTGGACAAATGGATGCGAGAAACGTTCACACCTGAAAGTTATGAACCGATTCGTTCGTATACCATAGACGTTTCTGGCGAAACGGCGGAGGTAAATGAGTTCCGTTATAACTTCGGTGACGGGTGGCAGACGGAGTTCGACGTCCTTTTGCAGAAAAATGGTTATCGCTATTACGCCGAATACACATTCCCTGAGGAGCGGACTCAGGATCGGGAATGGTTTGAGCGGGTGATGAATAGTGTGGTTATTGATTTTGATACCGTCTCCGATAACTTCGGACAACTGGATGAAGATCCGTATTTGACCGATAAAACGAAGACTTTAACACGTACGTCCAAACGGTACCATTATAGCGTCGACATTCCGCGTTACTGGACAGCGTATAATGACCGATTCGAGTATTCTCCCGTTGTTTATACGTTCACAGGTGGCCAGTTCTCCATTGGCGTGAACGAGGATCAATCGGTTGAAATGACGGTCAGCCAGCTGAGAGAAGCTTATGAGGAAGCTGCGAAAACGCGGAAAAACTTCAAGCTGCTGAACAGTGGGGAAACGACCATTGCTGGTGTTCCGGCGTTCTCCTTCACGTATCATGAGCTGGACAATGGCGTGCCGTATACCGGGCAGCAGATCGTCTTTGAACAGAATGGTATGACGTATACGATCACAACGGGACTGAATGATGCCAACAAAACGGATGTGCAGATCGCAGCGCTGGAAAAAGCCGTGAAATCATTTACTTTTACAAAATAATGAAGTTTAAGCCGGAGGGTCTGAGATCTTCCGGTTTTTCTATTTCAATCAAATGAATCCAATATTACACGGAACGAAGAGTGCAGAACCAATCTGGAGAAGCGAAGCTGAAAGCTTTCTGAAAGAAAGCTACATCGGAAGCATAAGCCCCGTTTATCACTGAATTTTCCCCTTTATAAAGGGAATCAAAAAAATCCAGGGATAACAGCGGTCGGAAGATGGTACTGCAATCGGAGTGGTAAAGTGTAAAATTATAATTGAACAGATGGAAATGAAAATGGTAAACGGTTTTTTCAGGAAAGCGTAGAAGAGTGAGTGCAGAAGTGGTACAATATCTTAGTTCAGGAGTTATGACTGCTGATCTGATAAATTAAGATGACTGTAGGCTTGGGAATCAGGGAATACAGACATAATGTATAGATATAGCGATACAGTGACAATGCAGGCATACGGGATGAAGGTACAGGCTAAACGTAAGAGGAAACAGGGATGAAATCCGGCGAAGGCCGGTTATGGGGAGGATCTACATGAAAACAGCAACATTACGAAGAGAAGACGTCGAGCTTCTGGCACCTGCAGGTGACTGGGATTGTATGCGTTCGGCGGTGGCCAACGGCGCGGATGCGATTTTCTTCGGAGTCGAAAAGTTTAATGCACGGGCGCGCGCGAACAATTTCCGCATGGAAGAACTGCCGGAGATTATGGCGTTTTTGCACAGTTATGGCGTAAAAGGGTTCTTGACCTTTAATATATTGATTTTTGAAAATGAATTGGCGGATGCCAAGGAACTGATCGACGCATGTGTCGATGCTGGCGTAGATGCCGTGATCGTACAGGATTTGGGCTTGGTGAAACTGATTCGCGAGATCTCACCGGATTTCCCGATTCACGGTTCCACTCAAATGACGATTACATCACCGGAAGCGGTTGAGTTTACGAAGCCGTTTGATATGGAGCGTGTCGTTCTTGGACGGGAGAACAACCTGAAGCAAATTCAGAAGATCGGTGAACAGGCGAAACTTCCAATGGAAGTATTCGTGCATGGTGCACTGTGTGTATCGTATTCGGGACAATGTCTGACCTCCGAGATGTGGGGCGGACGTTCTGCCAACCGCGGTGAATGTGCACAGGCTTGCCGTTTGCCATATGACTTGATGATTGACGGAGAGCATAAGCCGATGGGGGATGTTGCATACCTGCTGTCTCCGAAGGACCTGGCTGCCATTGACTTAATGCCGGAACTGATCGAAGCAGGCGTAACTTCCTTCAAAATCGAAGGACGTCTCAAAACCCCGGAATACGTGGCGAACGTGGTCAGCAAATACCGCAAAGCAATTGATCGTTACTTCGACGGTGACAATACGCCACCAAGCAAGGAAGAAATCCGTGAGCTGCAGCAAAGCTTCTCCCGCGGCTTCACACATGGTTTCCTGGACGGGACAAACAACAAACAGCTGGTTGATGGTACATTCCCGAAAAGCCGTGGTGTCTACCTCGGACGCGTGGATCAAGTTCTGCGTGACGGTGTTGTGTTGAAGCTGGACGCACCTGTGAAGCGTGGAGACGGCATCGTGTTTGACGCTGGTGATCCAACGCAGAAGGAAGAAGGCGGACGGGTATACGACGTACGTCGCAAAGGCGTGAAGATTGAAGGCGAAGCCGGTGAAGGCTGGATCGTGGACATCGTGCCAGGTCGTAGTGACGTGGATCTGCGCCGCGTGAAGGTTGGCGACAAAGTGTGGAAAACGAATGACCCTGCGCTGGACAAACGTCTGCGCCAGAGCTTCGAGACTGAGAAGCCGTACCGTGTATTCCCGGTAAAAGTAAAAGTCATCGGCAGCCCTGGGCAGCCGCTCAGCACTTGGTGGACAGACGTGCAGAAAGGCACGACCGTACGGATCGATTCCGAGATGGAACTGGACATTGCCCAGAAGCGTCCAATGACCTATGAATTGCTCGAGGAGCAATTCGGACGTCTGGGCGGCACCGTGTTCCAGCTGGAAGAATTGGACGTCAACCTGCACGGTGACGTCATCATCCCGATGCGCGAGCTGAATAACATTCGCCGTCAGGCGGTGGAACAGCTCGCGGGCGAGCGCCCTAAACCGCCCGTCTACGTGAAACGGGCGGTGGAAGTTTACGGTGATGCGGTTAAGCCGGCATCGCCAGTGGCTCGCGGTCAAGCGGAGCTGACCGCGCTCTGCCGCAGCCTGCCTCAAGTCGAGGCAGCGCTGGAAGCGGGTGTCGGCATGATCTACGCCGACTTCGAGTTTATCAAGCAGTTCCCGGCTGCTGTGGAAGCCGTGCATGCCGCTGGCCGCAAGATTGCCCTGGCAACGCCGCGCATTCACATGCCTGGCGAGAACGGATACCACAACAACATCCTGCGTCTGAAGCCAGACGCTGTGCTGGTACGTAATACAGGTGCGCTGTACTTCTACCTGCGCCACCGGATGGAGAACCCGGATGCAGATCATCCAGAGCTGATCGGTGACTTCTCATTGAACATCGCCAACCATAAGGCTGTGGAATTGTTCCTGGAAGCAGGATGTGACTGGATCACACCATCTTATGACCTGAACATTCAACAAATGGTTGATCTGCTCGGCAACTCCCGTACAAGCCAGACCGAAGTGGTTATTCATCAGCATCTGCCGATGTTCCATACAGAGCACTGCGTGTATTGTACGTTTATGAGTGAAGGAACGGACTATACGAACTGTGGACGTCCTTGTGAAGAACAGCGTGCATCCCTGCAAGACCGGATTGGCATGTCCCACCCGGTACGTGTGGATGAAGGCTGCCGTAATACCGTTTATAATGCAGTGGAACAGTCGGGTGCCGAGTATCTGACCAACTTCATGGACCTGGGTGTATCCCGTTACCGCGTCGAGTTCCTGGAAGAGACGCCGGAGCAGGTTGTGGAGGTTATTGATCTGTACAACCGTGCACTTCGCGGCGAGATCAGCGGTACACAAGTGTGGAAAACATTGAAAGCAACCAACCAACTGGGCGTTACGCGTGGTCAATTGGTGAAATAAGCGGATCGTAGGTTACATTTATTAGGACGATAAGTATAATAGCAAGCAACAAGTTACAAGCATGAAGCAACCCCAATCTCTGCTTTACGGAGCTCTTGGGGTTTTTTCTGTAAAAGGGACAGGTGGATTTAGAGTTATTCATACCCGTCAGAACGCATAAGGAGGCGAAATACGTGGCGCCATTCACCATGATGGATATCAAATTGCTGTGCGGGGTCACGGCATTCAAACGAGGGGAAGCCTATAACCAGTCCGGCAGGGTGAGCAATCTGGTTGTCAGTGACGATCAGCGTCATTATGAAGCCATGGTGCGTGGCACGGAACGATATCAGGTGAAGGTGGATTTGGACGAAAAAGGGGAAGTTGAGGCAAGTTGCACTTGTCCAGGCGATGGCCGGTATTATGACTATTGCAAACATGTCGCTGCGGTTCTGTTGGCGATTCATGAATGGGGTGAGCAGCAGGAGCTTAATGCTGCCGTTACCGGTAGTTCGCAGAAGTCATCCAAACCTACCTCAGGGAATCCTTCTCGCTCTGGTACAGGCTCCGCTTCCAGGGTAGGCACGCTGGTAGAAGAGAAGGAGTGGGAGCGTCCCAACTCTTCTTCAACCTTAGACTCAGCTAGGAACGACAATCCGGAACGACACGAAGGTTCAGCTTCAAAACGGTATATGGACTCCAGTACGAATACAACATCGCATTCTTTTGCACAAAAGAATGGATCCTCGGCTTCAGGGTTTAACCCCGCTGCTGATGCGGATCATCGACCAGTTGCTCATTTTGCCCAGGCAGGTCGCCCAAGTTCAGCCCCTGGCTGGGGACGTTCAGCAGACAAGCCTTCGTACCGCACAGCTGACCAGATTCTGTCCATGTTTGCCAAGGAACGCAGTCCCTTACATGCCGGTGAACGTAAATATACAGCACCTGTCACCCGCTCATCGCTGCGGGAAGAGCTTCAGGTTCAGTTTATATGCAAGCTCGTTCAGGTTCACAAGGGGGGAGCCAAGCTCACTCTGGAGCTTAAGGTCGGAAGTAAGCGGTTATACGTCGTGCAAAAGGTGAAGCAATTCCTGAGCTGCGTTGAGAAGGGCGAGCCGATGTCGTTTACCAAACTGTTTTTCTATGATCCTTCCATGCATTATTTCAGCCCTCAGGATCAGGAGATTCTATTCATGCTGATTCGTATGAGGCAGAGCGAGGAAGCGTATCGTGAATCCATCTCCGGTTATTTGGGAGCTTCGGATGGACGGGATATATTGATTGCGCCGCTGGTGTGGAAACCTCTCCTGGAATTGCTGCTTCAGGCCGACAGCCGGATGGAAGGTACGGGTCTTGCGAACGGGCCGCTCACATTGGGTGAAGGGGCACTGCCTTTGTTTTACCGGATTGCCCAGGGGGACAATGAGGGGTACCAGCTCGAGATCTCGGGTTTGCGCGAGTTGATTCTGCTTCCAGCTTATGATGCTGCTGTGGTCGAAGGACAGCTTCACATGCTGGAGCCGATGCAGATGCGCAGTCTGGAAGACTTGAGCAGGGCACTCACTTCGTATGGCATTAAGGAAAGCATCGATATTTCATCTCAGCAAGTCGATGAGTTTGTACAGCATGTGGTGCCGGAACTGCGTACGCTTGGACATCTGTCGATCGACTCTCAGGTGCGTGAACGAATTGCTGAGCCGGAGCTTGCGCCGAAGCTGTATATTGATTTTTACCGGGAGCGGATCACTGCGCGTCTGGAGTTTGATTATGGTGTAATGGTGATTAACCCGCTGGCTGAGTATCTGATCGATGAAGAAGAGAAAAAGGTTATCCTAGTGCGTGATCGTCATGCCGAGCGGAATCTGATTGAGCGACTGGATCGTTCCTTCCTGGAACGGGAAGGCAGTGTGTGGGCAAGTGAACGGGAAGATGCCATCTATGATGTGATGTATCATTTGGTGCCTGAATTGGAGAAACAGGTGGACATCTATGTCCCGAATGCCGTAAAGGCCATGATGCAATCCTACCCAACCCCTCCCAAAGTTCGGGCAGATCTCGGGAAAGGTCTGGACTGGCTGGAGATTTCGTTTGAGATGGAAGGTGTGAACGAGCAGGAACTTCAGGAAATCATGCGCAGCATTGTGGAAAAGAAACCGTATTTCCGCTTGCGCAGTGGTGTCTTTCTATCGCTTGAAAATGAAGGAGCTGACAGCTTCGCCCACATGGCGGATTCGCTGGGACTTGGAGCGGGCGATATCAAAGGCAGCCACATTCGGCTGCCAGCAGTTCGAGCGTTACAGCTTCCGGGCCGGGATGAGGTTTCCGGTCATGTGAAGTGGGGAGGTTCCTTGAAGCGTTTCCTGGATGACCTTCGTGATCCTGAGCGGATGGATTTTGCAATGCCGAATGGACTCGCTCCCGTGCTGCGGGATTATCAGGCCAGTGGATATCAATGGCTGCGCACACTCGCCTTTTATCGCTTTGGCGGGATCCTGGCAGATGATATGGGACTTGGCAAAACGTTGCAAAGCATCGCCTATATCACGGCTGAACTAAGTGAGAATCCAATCTTAGATAGAGATGTTGGAAGATCAGAGCGTTACAGGAAAAATCTGCGAGAGGGTGCTTCAGAGGCAGCCTATTCAGGGATTGACCCTGCAACCGGATTGCCATGGGATGAAGCGTCTCTCGTAGGGCTAGGGGGGAATTCCCATGCGTCGGGAACATCGCAGGATGGCCTAACCATTCGAAGCCAAGCGACTCATCCCCCTGTGCTTGTCGTCGCACCTGCTTCATTGACCTACAACTGGGCGAATGAATTTGCGCGCTTTGCCCCGCATTTACGCGTCCTGATCGCTGCAGGACAAAAGGAAGAGCGCGCCAATATGCTGGCAGACATGAATCAGGCGGATGTGATCGTAACGTCGTATCCATTGCTGCGTCGAGATCTGGACATGTATTTGGGAAGAACATTCCATACGCTTATCCTGGACGAGGCTCAGGCAATCAAAAATTCTTCCTCTCAGACGGCTCAGGCCGTCAAGCAGATTCAGGCCCCACGGCGCTTTGCGCTTACAGGAACGCCTGTAGAGAACTCGCTGGATGAACTGTGGTCCATCTTCGAAGCCATATTCCCCGGTCTGTTTCCAAGCTATCGCAGATTCCGGGATCTGCCGCCTGAGCGCATTGCCCGGATGGTCCGTCCGTTCATTCTCCGCCGCCTGAAGAAGGACGTACTGGAGGAATTACCGGATCGTATTGAGACGGTACAGCGCTCTGAGCTAACAGTGGAGCAGAAGAAACTGTATGCCGCCTACCTCTCCCAGCTTCAGGATGAGACCTCCAAGGATATGGAAGAGAACGGTTTTCAGAAGAATCGGATCAAAATACTTGCAGGCATCACCCGTTTACGCCAGCTGTGCTGTCACCCAGCTCTGTTTGTAGAGGGCTATCAGGGAGACTCAGGGAAAATGGAGCAGCTGCTCGAAACGGTTCAGGATTGTCTGGCTGCAGGCAAACGAATTCTGATCTTCTCCCAGTTTGCAAGCATGCTGAACCTGATCAGGCAGACACTGGCTGCGCAGGGTAGGAATCTGTTTTATCTCGATGGCCAGACACCGTCTCAGAGCCGTGTCGACATGTGCCGCAGGTTCAACGAGGGGGAAGGCGAGCTATTCCTGATCTCAATGAAAGCTGGCGGTACTGGACTGAACTTAACGGGTGCTGACACTGTTATTCTATATGATCTGTGGTGGAACCCCGCAGTAGAAGAACAGGCCATTGGCCGCGCCCATCGGATGGGGCAGAAGCAAGTCGTTCAGGTTATCCGACTGATTACGGAGGGAACGATTGAAGAGAAGATTCTGGAATTGCAGCAACGGAAGAAGGATCTGATCGCGGAAGTGATTGAACCGGGAGATGGGGGATCAACAACCTTATCCGAGCAGGATATTCGGGAGCTGTTGATGGTATAATGAAGTCCAATCATATTGGAGTTTTCCATCATTAAATATATTAAAATATGACTCTATCTAGCAAAGGAGTGGGTTCTGCTGCGAATCCGCAAAGCCATTATTCCGGCTGCCGGGCTGGGTACCCGGTTTCTGCCTGCAACCAAGGCCATGCCGAAGGAAATGCTGCCCATCGTTGATAAGCCGACTATTCAGTACATTATCGAAGAAGCGGTAGCTTCAGGTATTGAAGATATCATTATCGTTACAGGTAAAGGGAAGCGGGCCATCGAGGATCACTTCGATTATTCGTTTGAACTGGAACAGAATCTGGCAGGCAAACAGAAGTGGGACTTGCTCAACGAAGTTCGCAAACCTTCTGATATGGCAGATATCCACTATATCCGGCAAAAAGAACCGAAGGGCCTCGGCCATGCCATCTGGTGCGCTCGCAAGTTTATCGGGAACGAACCGTTCGCTGTCCTTCTCGGGGATGACATCGTGGAATCCAAGCAACCTTGTTTGGGGCAGATGATGGAAGTCTATGACGAGCTGCAATCCCCGATTGTAGGGGTACAACCTGTGGACTGGAGCGAAGTTTCCCGTTACGGAATCGTAGACGGAGAGGTCGTTTCTCCAACTGATGATCGTGTATTCCGTGCACGTCGTTTAATTGAGAAACCGAAGACAGAAGACGCACCTTCGAACCTAGCCATCATGGGACGTTATATTCTTACGCCAGATATTTTCGATATTCTTGGTCAGCAATCTGCTGGTGTAGGCGGAGAAATCCAGTTAACGGATGCCTTATCCCGCTTGAACGATCAGCGACAGATACTTGCCTATCATTTTGATGGTCTGCGTCATGACGTTGGGGAGAAGCTGGGCTTTATTGAGACGACCATTCATTATGCGCTTCAGCGCCCGGATCTTAGGGATGATTTACTGAATTATTTGAGGAAGATCGTGTCATCGAATTAGCTTAACTTCTAAAGGATTAGAGAAAAAAAAGGTTTGCCCATCTGGGCAAACCTTTTTTAGTGTGAAATATTATTTAATAGAATCATAAGGAACACTTTTTTGTTAGAAGTTCAGTTCAGCAATTTGTTTAATTTCGTTCGCTTCATTAGGTGCAACAGCAATCAACTTATCATACACCGCTTGATCTTGTTGTCCGTCTTTCGTCAGAGCCGCAAGATACCAACGAGCAATTTCACGGTTGGTCGCATCGGACAGATCCTCTGCAATTCCACCTTTTAGAATCGTTACAGCTCCGGCAGAATCGTTTGACATGTATTTCATTTTTCCTGCATTCAGAATCATTGTTGGGGTAAGCTCGAATGGCTGTCCTTGAAGCTGCCCTTCAGGGAGAGTCTTGAGATGTTCTACGCCATCAACAACATGTTGGTAAGCATCCAGACCTGATGTGAAGTAAGATTCCTTCTTAGCTGTATCTCCTTGTCCAAGTGCTTGATACCCGAGATCGAACGAACGGCTAATTAGCGTCTCATACCAATCCATATCCCAGATATAGTTGGTAGCATACTCTTTTTGGAGAGTATAAGCTGAATCATATTCTGTTCTTAGATCATATAAACGAATCAGTTCCTTAACTATACTTTTATTATATGGTTCAGCTGCGATACCTTTTTGAAGTAAATCAAGAGAGTTGTTGTAAAATTGATCATCTTTTGTTTGTTCATAGCCCTGTTGATAAAGGGAAGAAAGCATCAGCAACGAATCTGTATGTGTGCTCCGGATAGACAGATCTTTATCGAGTGGAGCTTTGATCTCCTGGAAGTCCTGACTAACTTGAGCTACCTCTTTTGCTTCGAAAGCGTAATGGTTAGCTTGCAGGAAGCGAACAGATATAATGAGTAGGAGAATAACAGCCAATCCGGCAATCGCACTGTACATTCCACGTGCTGTGGAGTCACTAAGCTTTAATCGACGCAGCGGCTTAGGATCCATCGCAGCAGCCATTCCGCCGAGACCAAGGAAAACAAGAATTCCAATAAAGACATAACTCATATTGAAATCAAGGATACTCAGTACCAGAATGGACATGGACAGGATGAAGTACACAAAATGAGATTCGCGTTCTTCCTCACTCCTTTTGACATAGCTACGCACATATTGATAGAAAACAAAGAGTATAAATGCCATAAAAATAATAAAACCTACGATTCCAACCTCAACGAGGTACTGCATGAAGAAGTTGTGAGCTTGAGCGCTGACATAAGGATTGTTCTGATATTTTTCATACAAGGTGGTCCAAGCTCCACCCCCGGCACCTATGATTGGATAGTCCGCAAATAGTTTTGTGGCATCTTTATAAAACGTAATCCGTTCGAGCACACTGTGTTGTTGAAAATTGATGTTTTCAAGTCGTGTGCTAATGCTATCGGGCAAAATGTTCCGCACACTCGTGCCGAGCAGAAGCACAGCAACAATGACTGTCAAAATAACAGACCCTAGTGGGATCCATAGACTGGAGCCCTTTCGAGCTGACCAGGATTGAAGCCCGTTCTCCAGTCGCGGTGCGATCCAACGCTGGATAACCCAACATACAAGAGCCACGGTTATGGATGCAGCAATTAAATACATCCAACCTTTAGCTGCGAGAGAGTTGGAGAATTGTTGTTGCAATTCAAGTCCTGCTGTATTTATCGGATTTAACACTATCAGTGTACCAATTGCAGCTATCCCCAAATAGATAAACCACAGAATTTGCTTAGCAGGTTTCAACATCAATAGCAGAATAACAAATACAATTGGGAGCATAACAAGCCCGGTCCGAGAGAGTGTCAATAGTAGAGACAGAATGATCGGTACAAGCATGAATCCATGTAGTATTTGGGTGTATACTTTTTTTGCGCGAATCATACTAAAAACGGTAATAAACAAGAAAGCCATCAAGAAAGCGGCGTATGTATTAGGATACTGAAATACCGATGCAAGTCGAGGGCCGTTTGAGTCGTTCCAGATGGTTTGATTATAAACGCCATTCACCACGCCGGATGAGAACCACCCAACTAGCTTGCCCGTAAAACTAAAAGCACCAAACCAATTTAGCAATCCAAATCCGACAATTACATATGCAATTCCTATTAAGGAAGAATGTATGATATGATTGGTTTTGTTGTTTTTGAGCAGATACATAGTCATTACAAAGATCATGGCATAGATACATTGGATAAGAATCATGTTGACTGCCAAATATTTTGATGCTGCACTTACAAGTGACAAGACGTAGGTGAGTGGCAGTAATATCACCGCAATCTTAAGCCAATCTTGCTGTGTTTCTAGTTTCATGTGCTTGAAAGAGGCAGCTACCCAAATAACGAATAGGAGGGTTGAAAGTACAACTGCCCAATAAATGGGGCCCTCGTATTGGAGCAATTGCCCATTAAATAACGCAACTTGGAAAGAGGACCAGAGTAAAAATAAGATAAGTCCTATGGTCAATGTCCATAGTAGTGGCGTATTCGAGTTGCTATTTGCTTTTCTCGACGTCTTATTAGATTTCCCGTATACTGGATTCGACAAGGTATGATTCTCCTTTTCTTGTAGATACGACAATATTTTAGCATAACTGTACTACAAGAGCTATATGAGGGAATCTTCTGAACATAATAATTGAAAACTATAGTATTAAAGGGTGTGTAAAATGAAAGGTATTATTTTAGCGGGTGGTTCTGGCACAAGACTTTATCCACTAACTAGAGCTGTTTCAAAACAGATGCTTCCTATTTATGATAAGCCTATGATTTATTATCCATTATCCGTCCTAATGTTGGCAGGAATAAGAGAAGTTCTAATCATATCAACACCTAGAGATCTTCCTTTCTTTACTCAATTACTTGGGGATGGTAGCCAACTTGGGATGGACTTTAAATATCAAATTCAAAATGAACCTAGAGGTTTAGCTGAGGCTTTTATTATTGGTGAGAGTTTTATTAATAATGAACCCGTAGCGATGGTACTTGGTGATAACATTTTTTACGGTCAAAGGTTTAGTCAAACCCTACATAGAGCTGCTGAATTAAAAGAAGGAGCACTGATTTTCGGCTGTAATGTAAAAGACCCAACTGCATATGGGGTTGTAGAGTTTGATGAGAACAATAATGTGCTTTCCATAGAAGAGAAACCAGTTGTTCCAAAATCAAATTATGCAGTGCCGGGTTTATATTTCTTTGATGGAGATGTTGCGAACATAGCCTCCAAAGTAATTCCTTCAGCGAGGGGGGAATTAGAGATAACTTCCGTAATAGAAGAATATAAATACAGGGAACAACTTAAAGTTGAGCTGATGGGCAGGGGAATGGCTTGGCTTGATACTGGAACACATGAATCATTGCTTGAAGCAAGTAACTTTGTGGAAGCAATCCAAAAAAGGCAAGGCCTATACATTTCATGTATTGAGGAGATTGCTTTTCGAATGGGTTATATCTCCAAGAATGATCTCGTCCAACTTGCTCAACCTTTGTTAAAGACTCAATATGGCCAGTATTTAATGGATATTTATAATCTTAGCTAATTTGAGGAGGTAGAAAATGGGGAACTTTATATTTACTCAAACCGATATTGAGGGCTTAGTTATAGTTGAACCTAAGTTGTTTGGTGATGAACGAGGTTATTTTATGGAAACATATCATGAAGAGGAGTTTAAGAAAAACGGGATCAGCACATCCTTTGTTCAAGACAACCAGTCTATGTCTAAAAAAGGTGTCTTGAGGGGAATGCACTACCAGACCAGAAATCCACAAGGGAAACTGGTTCGAGTTCTTGAAGGAGAAGTATATGATGTAGCAGTTGATCTTCGAAAGGGCTCCCCAACATTTCTAAAATGGCACGGTATCCACCTTTCGGGCACCAATCGTAAACAGTTTTTTATTCCTGAAGGTTTTGCACACGGCTTTCTTGTGCTTTCTGATGTTGCTGTGTTTTCATACAAATGCACACACTTTTACGATCCAGGGCATGAGTCAGGGCTTCTCTGGAATGACCCAAAATTAGGAATTCAATGGCCTTTAGACGGATTAGTTCAACCTTCTCTTTCGGACAAAGATGCGAATTGGAAACCTTTGAGTTAGAAAGTTTTGAAAGGGAGTGAGAACTTGAGAGTGTTAATACTAGGTGGATTCGGATTGCTGGGACAAGAAATTTACCGTCAATTTAAATTAGAGGGACACCAAGTAGTAAGAACACCAAAACAAGATTGTGATATAACTGATCTTAGTTCCCTTAAGGCAGCTATAGAAAAATATAAACCGGAAGTAGTCATTCATTCAGCTGGAATTACAAATGTTGATCAGGTCGAAGACGATCCTTTACAAGCCTATAATGTAAATAGTCTCAGTATGTATAATCTTATAGAGAGCGTAAGAGAACTACAACCAATCATTGTCTTTATAAGTACAGACTATGTTTTCGATGGCCATAGTAACATCCCGTATAGAGAAAATGATGATCGTAAACCAATTAATGTATATGGTAGATCTAAAATGCTAGCTGAAGATATTCTCAAGTCTAATTATGAAAATTATTATATTGTTAGAACTTCTTGGTTGTTTGGAAAGGGAGGAAAATGTTTCCCTGATACAATCGTAAAGAATATTTCAGGGGACGCAAAAATCTTGAATGTAGTAGATGATCAATGGGGCTCGCCAACTTATACGGTAGATTTATCGGAGTCACTACTTGAGCTTATTGGATATCCATATGGAACGTATCATATTACTAATACGGGAATTACCTCATGGTACGAATTTGCCAAGTTGATAGCTGAAGTTAAGCAGTTCAAGCACAGTGAAATATGTCCAGTGTCATCAGAGAAATACCCGACAAGAGCTAGGCGGCCAAAATATTCTGTCTTGGATAATTCAAATTTGATTCGCAATAAACGACAGTTGAGACACTTCAGTGAAGCGCTTCATAGCTTTTTTATCGAATAACAACAGGGAGAGATTATATATTATGTCTATTCAATTATTTATGCCTACATTTAGGGTTGAAGAATGTTTAGAGGAGATTCGTGAGTGTCTAGAAAAAGGTTGGACAGGTTTAGGTTTTAAAACCGTGCAACTCGAAGAAAAGTGGAAAGAGTACACTGGACTGGAGAATGCCCATTTTTTGAATTCTGCGACTGTAGGACTCGGTTTAGCATTTAAGATTCTGAAGATGCAGAAGGAATGGGGAGATGATGCTGAGGTTATCACAACACCACTAACTTTTGTATCCACTAACCATGCTATTTTGTATGAGGATTTAAAACCAGTATTTGCTGATGTAGATGAATTTATGTGTCTTGATCCTAAAGATGTGGAAGCTAAAATCACGGATAAGACTAAAGCGATATTATTTGTAGGTATTGGTGGAAATACCGGGAGATATCTTGAAATTGTTGAACTTTGTAAAAAATATGGTCTGGCACTTATTTTGGATGCGGCTCATATGGCAGGTACCAGACTAAATGGAAAGATCCCAGGTGGAGAAGCAGACGTAGTAGTGTATTCTTTCCAGGCTGTTAAAAATCTCCCTACAGCAGACTCTGGTATGATTTGTTTCAAGGATAAAGATAACGATGATTTATGTCGTAAATTGACTTGGCTGGGTATAAACAAAGATACTTATGCCAGATCTACGGATAAAGGGGCTTATAAATGGAAGTATGACGTTGAACATGTCGGTTACAAGTACCATGGAAATTCTATTATGGCCGGAATTGGTCTTGTGCAACTTAAGTATCTGGATCAAGATAATGCTTATCGTAAACAACTGGCTCTCTGGTATGATCAAGGGTTCGAAGGGCATGAAAATATTAGATCAGTTAAAGTAGCTCCAGGATGTGATTCCTCTCGACATCTTTATGTTATTGAAGTTGATAAAAGGGATGAACTCCTCCTTGCTTTAAATGAATCTGAAATTTATCCCGGAGTACATTACCGAGACAACACAGAATATAGAATGTACTCTCATGCTAAAGGAACTTGTCCAAATTCTCACTATATTAGTGAACGGATTTTGTCGTTACCAATGCATCTTAGAATGCAGAAGAGTGATGTAGACAAAGTAGTCGAACACGTAGTGAAGTTTACAAGTATGTGATGGGGGTCAAAAAGTGCACCACGACTATGTAATCAAAAGTAATAAGTTTATCTTAACACCAGTGACAGAAGCAGACATTGAGTTGATGAGGGGATGGAGAAACTCCCCTCTTAATCACTCCAGTTTTCTGACTAATAATTATATTGATATGGATCAGCAAAAGAGATGGTTTGAGAACTATTTACAGAAAACAAACGATATTATGTTTATAGTTAAAGATCTCGAAGACTCAGGTAAAAGAGTAGGGATGCTTGGCTTATATGATATTGATAATGACAAAAAAAGAGCCGAATTTGGTAGATTGTTGATAGGCGAACCCTCGACTCGTGGAAAAGGCTTAGGATTAGCTGTCACCCTTAACTTATGTAAATTCGGTTTTCAAATTTTAGAGCTAGATGAAATATATTTAGAGGTAATCACAGACAATGTAACAGCGCATAAAATTTATAAAAAGGCTGGTTTCCTGGAAACTGAAAGATACTTAATCAATGGTAGAGAAATTATTGAAATGTCCTTGTTTAAGGAGAACTTTTAAATGCGTTTAACAAAAGTTGTCGCATTCTGTCTAGGTGATATTCCATCTGCAAAGGTTGGAATAGTGGAAATTATGAATTATTTACAACATGAACAGTTTATTAACTTTCAATTTTATTTAACCGCTCAACTCACCAAGGAAATATTGGCGGAGGCTGATATCATAATTAGTATCCGTTCAGCAGATTCTTATGAACTTGATATTATCAAGGAATGCAAGAGATTGGGTAAATTAGTAATATATTATCTGGATGATGACTTATTGAATATTCCTCTAGATGCTACTAGTAAAGACTATTTTAATACTGAAATGGTCAGAAAAAATATAATTACAATTATAAACAATTCAGATTTCTTACTAACTAATAATATTCATATTAAAAGGAAATATGAACCATTTGTAATTAGAAGAGCAGTTATAATAGATGCTCCTGCCCTTTTGATTAAAGAAGTTGCAGTAGAGAAGCATTCAGAGAATGAGAGAAAGTGTATAAAAATAGGGTTCAGCGGTGGTATTGATCATAAGACTAATATCGAAAAGTTTCTGAAAAGACCACTTAATGATTTGAAAGCTAAATATAAAGATGGTATTTCTATTGAATTTATGGGAGCTGAGCCTGATTTAGGGGCATTAAACTATAAATTCATTCCTTATAAAACCGATTATGAGGAATATATACAAGAAATGAAAAGTCTACACTGGGATATCGGAATAGCTATTTTACCAGCTAGTGATTTTCATGCATCTAAATACTTTAACAAATATTTAGAATATGGGGCTATGGGAGCAGCAGGGATATATTCTGATGTTGAACCATATCGTTTTGTTGTGAAAAATGGAAAAAATGGGTTACTTGTAGAGAATACAGAGGATGGATGGTTTCATGGATTATCATATCTTATTGATAATACGGGATTAAGGAGAACAATTGCAATTAATTCAAGATTACATCTTGAGGAAAAATTTTCAGTCTCTAAAATTGCTAGTGACTGTATTGGTGAGTTAAATGATCTTGTTACATTCCGATCTCAGCATTGTAACCCTAACCAAATCAAACTTAATCTAGGATCAAAAAAACTTTTATTCAGTAAGGTTTTTAATATTTTTAAATCAATGGGATACAAGGCACCAGCTTATATAATCAAAAAAATTATAGGTAAAATATGGAGAAAAAAATAAATAATTCATTTATAAGGTCAGTGAGGTTAGAGATAGGGTGAAATATTTTAAAAATTTATATGAGGCCCGCTATATATTGTTGAGTTTGACGCGACAAGATCTAAAAAATAAATACAGGAATTCTTTACTCGGAGTAGCTTGGAATTTCTTCTCTCCTCTTGGTATCGTTCTTATTATTGGCTTGGTATATTCAGTAGTTTTTAATACCCCACTTAAAGAGTTGGTTCCTTACTTATTTTCCGGCTTATTACCTTGGATTTTCTTCACAAGTAGTGCTGAAGGTGGTGCGCTTTCCTTTTTAAGTTCTCAGGGATACATTAAGCAAACGCAAGTACCTATAGAAATTTTCCCTTTAAGAGCTAGTATTGTCAACTTTGTGAATTTACTTATTTCATTAGCGGCATTCTTTTTATTGTATATTTTTATAGATCCAGGAAGTTTTGGGTTCAATATGTTGTATATTTTTCCGGCACTAATAATTTGGCTGTTATTTTGTTCGGCTTGGGCTACGATCTCATCAATAGTGAACTTGTATATAAGGGATTTCCAGCCGTTACAATCACTGGTGCTTCAAGGATTTTTTTACTTGAGCCCAATTATTTATAAACCTGAAATGATGGATTCAAGAAACTTCCAATGGGTTTATCTTCTCAATCCATTTTATTACTTTTTGGAAATTATAAGAGGGCCACTATTGGGTAAAAACATCCCCGGTTGGAGAACTTGGATGATTTGCATAATAATTACGTTATTATTAATTCAAATATCTATAATACTCATTAATAAAATAGGCAGAAAAATCACTTTTAGATTGTGAAAGGTGAAACACTATGAGCTTAATTGAAATGAATAATGTTAATTTGCAGTACCAGATCATGCAGGAAAGCAGTTTGAAAGATATATTAACTCCAAAAAAATATAAAAATAAGTTGTTAGAGAAAAAAAAGACAATTCATGCTTTAAAAAATATTAATTTATCTTTGTCAGATGGTGACCGTCTAGGGATAATTGGCCACAATGGAGCGGGGAAAAGTTCGTTCTTAAAAGTTATAGCCGGCATATTTCCTCCCAAGAGTGGTGAAATGAGAATTGAAGGGAAAGTGGCTAGTTTATTCGAATTATCCACAGGATTCGAGATGGAAGCAACCGGCTGGGAGAATATTAAACTTCGAGGATTAATGCTTGGTCAATCACCGAAAGAGCTTTCAATGAAGATGCAAGAAATTGCTGATTTTAGCGAATTAGGTGAACATTTGAATTTACCGGTCAAATATTATTCCTCTGGTATGTTCATTCGACTGGCATTTTCAGTTTCGACATCAGTTGAACCAGATATTTTACTTCTGGATGAAGTTATAGCTGCAGGTGATGCTAAATTTTTGAAAAAGGCGCAATCTAGATTAAATGAACTTGTAGATCGTGTCAAAATTCTCGTTTATGTCACGCATAGTATGTCCTCTGCCTTAGAGTTTTGTAATAAGTGTATTTGGCTGGAATATGGAGAAATTAAAATGATTGGTACTCCAGAGGAAGTTACGACAGCTTATATAAATTACACAACTGGTTTGGCAGTTGATAAAGAAGGTACGATATGATTTAAAAGAAAAGAATATAGAAGTCTGTAAACCGGAGAAAAGTCGATGGATTATTAAAACAAGGGCATAAGTGTTACTGTACCCTTTTGACAAACCAGGTCAGTTTTACAAAAAAACGTATACTGAGGATCGCTAAAAGGGAAATTTATATCTTAAATTAACATTCTCCTTTCAAGAAATGGTTTAGATTTTGTTTAAAAAAGGGAAATGGAGGAGAAGAATGGGAAAAAGTGCTCTAGTGATTGGTGGACAAGGTTTTATAGGCTTTAGCGTAGCGATGACATTATATAACAATGGTTGGAATGTAAGAATTCTAGACAGAAATATCAATAATAGATTTAATGGATTAAATATAGAGACCATGGTAGGGAATGTATTTGATGAAAATTTAATTAATTTGGCAATGGAAAATATAGATGTTGTATTTTATTTTATTTCACATTCGTTACCAAGTTCTAGTCAATATAATTTGAGATTTGAATTACAGAATACACTTTCAGCACTGGATAGTGTCTTAGATACAATGGTAAGATTAAATGTTAAAAAGATAGTGTTTCCTTCATCGGGGGGGACAATATATGGAAGTGTCGAAGAACAAATTTTGACTGAATCGACTGAACTGAACCCTCTATCATCTTATGGGCAAGGAAAATTATTAAGTGAGGAAATTATAAAATTTTATAATCGAGTTCATAATATCGATTATCTCATTCTTCGGATTTCAAATATTTATGGTTGTCACTTTTATAGAAAAGTTGAGCAAGGAGTTATAGATATTTTTATACAGAATATTCTTAATGGCAAGGATATTTCCATATGGAGTGGAGCAGAGAATTCTGTAAGGGACTACATTTTCATTGATGACTTTTGTGATGCACTTATTACACTGTTAAATCGAAGCAAAAACGGGATATACAATGTTGGAACTGGTGAAGGCAGAAAGTTGATGGATATCATACAAATAATTGAGAGGGTTCTGGAGAGAGAAGCAGTAATAGTTAGGAAAGATAATTATAGTGGAGTTACTAGAAATGTTTTAGATATATCAAAGATTAAAGAAGACTGTGAGTGGTCACCAAAATATAACCTTGAAGAAGGAATTAAAAAAACTATTAACAGAAAAAAGGAAAATGATAATGAAATTTCAAGAGTTCACTAAAGATCAGAATATCCTTGATAATGGTTACGAGAATAATAATCCCTTAGTTAGTATTGTTATGCCAACTTACTCTAGAATGGCAGAAGGCTTCCTCAAACGTTGTATAGAGTCGGTCCTGAGACAGACATATAAAAATTTTGAATTTATCATTATTGATGATGGTTCTAGTGACGGATCACAAGATCTTATAACTCAATTTGCTTCAAAAGATAATAGAATAGTTTATATACGTCATGATATTAATTGCGGTTTACCAGCTGTTAGAACAAATGAAGGCATATTGAAAGCTAGAGGGGATTATGTTGCCTTTATATTTGATGATAACATATGGGACCCTCTTTTTTTGGAAATTTTACTAGATGAAATGAATACAAAACCAGCTGATGTTCAATATTCTATTACAAATATGAAAGTTAACGACGAGCAATATTTTCTTCTTGGAGAATGGCCGTTAACATTTGAAATATTATATCATTTAAACACTATTCCAAATGGTTCAGTGCTCTGTAAAAGGTCCTTCTTCGAAAAATATGGACTTTATGATTCTCATATTGGAATGCGGCGTTTATGTGATTGGGATTTATGGTTTAGAGCTAAATCTTTAGGTGCTTCCTTTAATTTTGTGAATAAGATACTTAGTACTGAACTAGGTCCTTCCTCTCCAGTTTCGCTGGGGCTTTCGGTTAAAATGGATTACAAATTAACGTATGCGTATATGACTGATGAAAGACTTATTACTGAAAGAACTAATAAGTTACTTCCGAGTACAATTGATCAATTTGATGTATTTGACTTCAACGCTTTATTACCGTATTTAAAAAGTTATGATGAGTACTTGAATGTAGAGAACATCGTATATAAACCTTTTTTTGATGGTCATATCTATTATAGCAATGAAAACTCGTTTAATAACCAATTGTTTGGGAATAGTAATAACAAACTATCACCATTCAGAACTGAATTTGGTTTAAATCGAAAAATGCGGATTCTTTTAGTATGTAATGTATATAACGATAAGGTTTCCATGTATAAAAAACTCCTACAACAGCAGTACTCAGATTCAATTGTCATAACTTGTGGAGAATGGCAACTATCATCATATTCGCCATCAGATATTGATTTTCTTTTTTTGGTAGACTGCTCTGGCCCTTCTATTATCGATTGTATTCACCAATATAAAGAACTCAATATACCAGTTGTATACTTAATCTCGTATGGTCTTCAAACAAAAATTTCCCCGAATGTGCTTGATTACAATCAACTTGAATGTGTTCAAAATGTATTTAAAATGGATTTATACTTTCCTAAAGAAGGTCTTCCATGGGATGAAAAACAGAGTAGAGCTGCTGTTCAATTAATGGACTTATCGAACCTTGTAATTAATCTTACTAAAATTGATGATTCTATACTCAAAACTAATACCAGAAAAGTATCATTAGAAGAAGATGATTTTAGTAGCTACATTATAAGTACGGGCAAATTGTTAACAAACATTAATCATAATAAATGTTTTATATTCCTGAATTCTTCTATGGTTTCTGGCTCGGAAATTTATGGTGTACAAATTGGTAAAATGCTTCATAGTGCCGGTATTGATGTTCAGGTTTGTGTACCTGAAGAAAAAAGCTACGGGGATGATGAAAACGATGCTATTATAAATAAATATATTCAAGATTTAGGTCTAAAACCGGTTATTAAGGCTCCGTATAATTCAAACAATAAAGAAGAAAATTATATTGAAATTTTACTTAATTGGATATCTTCTCAAAATATTGGATTAATAATATCTAGTAGTTACATTCCAGACATTGTCTCAGTGGCCTCCATGTCAGATATTCATTCTGTGTTTGCCTTATTTCAGCCAACAGGATATTCCTACGAAGAAATATTGGAATTAAAACTTGCAGCAAGTGGAACAATTTCTGATTCGGAGTGGGCTGCTAAAATTTACAATCAAGCATTTGATTTAACGACAGTAAAAATACCTTCAATAGTCTTACGGGATTGTTTCTCTAAAGGGGATAATAATGGGGAAAAAATTTCAATAGCAATTGGCGGCACATTACAAAAAAGGAAGCGCCAGCTAGAGGCAGTTAAAGCATGTCATCTACTCCTTCAAGATGGATATAACATAGAGCTCAATATATACGGATATAAACTTCAAGTATTGTCGTCCTATGTGGAGGAGATACAAACTTATATTGAAAAAAATGGATTACAGGAACATATTAAGCTTCATGGGCTTGCACCTATGGAGGAGATAATCTCTAATAATGACATTATATTGTCAACTTCAGTTGACGAAAGCATTCCGCAGACCTTGTTAATTTGCTCAGCAGGTGGATTGATCTCAGTCGCCTGTCCTTGTGGGGGAATACCTGAATTGATAGTTGATGGTGTAACGGGATATTTATCAGAAAATTTCACAACCACAAGTATCCATCAAACTATTCAGAGAGCTATTGAAAATAAAGAAAACTGGAATGATATATCTAGAAACTTTAAGAGATTAATAAAAGATGAATACACCTTACAAACAGTAAGAAATGGACTGTTAGAATATCTTGTGTTAAAAACCAGTACGCCGAAACATAAGAGACACGTTTTATCTTTGAAACAAGAGGATAGTCCTGTCACTCCTAGAGTCATAGACACTAATGCCCTTAGCTTTTCGAGGCCTATTTCTAAATCAAAGAAGTATACTTTTAATTGTGACATAACTCAGTTAAGTGAAATAGGCGTGATTTTCGGTACTATGAATGAAAAACTTGATAGTGGAACGATCCATATGTCCTTATTTTTTAAAGGGAGGAAGATAAGAGAGTCACTAGTGGAGAACAATGATATTAAGTTTAATAACTGGACTTATTTTAAATTTGAACCAATTTTCAATTGTTCAGAAAAGATGTTTACAGTTCAATTCTCATTCAAAAACAACTTCAATGTTATTGGGACATTCGAGAACAGAGATAAAAGGAGTTACTTATACAAATTATTTAATCGATTAGAAATTCACCTTCCGATTGTTGATTTGCTTTATATTGACTTGAAGGAATGACTTGTTATACGCTGGAGGGCGAAATTATGGAAGATTTAGTAAAAGTCGATTTGGGTTGTGGACAACGAAAGTCCAGGGGGTACCTCGGACTTGATCGTTTCCAACTCCCTGGAGTTGACATCGTGGCAGACTTAAATAATGGAATTCCTCTCGAAGACAATTCGGTTGATATTATGTTATGTTCTCATTCGTTGGAACATTTTGATGATATTTACTTCATCATGGAGGAAATTTATCGTGTAAGTAAGCATAATTCTTTAATCTATGTCTTGGCTCCTTATCATATGGAGACTGTGAATTTTGCGAATTTTTATCATAAACAGGTGTTTAATGAATCGACTTTCCGTTTTTTTGCACCGCCTGACTCTACTACCTCTATCGAACTAAAGGATTATTATAATCCTCATGCTTTTATTTGGGGACTAGGTACAAGTGATAATAGCAAATTAGCTATAAATATACACACAGTTAGTGTGGAGTACTTTTATTTCCCTGAATATATAGATTTATCTGAGGATGAGAAGCGAAATGCCCGTAGGTCACTCCAAAATGTATGTGATCAAATATACTATGTTTTAGCAATAAATAAATCAGGTTCTCCTTACACTTCGAATGAATTAATAGAATTAAAAGAGTTGGCTAATGAAAATGAACCCGATATTATTCATGAAGTTCGTAACAGAGAAATAAACCGAGACATGGGAACATCAGTTTTATCAGATGTTAAAAAATGGGATGAAAAACTTGAAAAAAAAATAGACAGAGACATCAAAGAAGTTAGAAATAGACTTGAAGAAAAGATAGACAGGGACATCAAAGAAGTTAGAAATAGATTAGTTGAATTAGAAAAAAAGTCTCGTTTTTTAGAAAAAAAGACAAATCAAATGGACGAAGTTTTTATTTCAGACAGAATGGATAATATCCAAGAAATCGGGTCTATGAGAGCTATTCTTCATGAAACATTACTAAAAAATAATAGTATAGCCTCATCGGTACTTGAACTGACAAAGAATAAAGAAGCTACTGCGTCTAAACTTGGCAGCCAAAAACTGTTTAGAAAAGAGCATGACCTTTATGATGTACTAGTTAGTAATCATCTTAGATTTATAGATGGAATTACAGTCCAAAATAAATATTTTAAGAAGAACTCAATTTTGACGATATCTAATACTATCCCATATAGTGGATATGTTGAGTATTCTTTATCTGGAGTGGGTAATAAAATTAATTATTTTCTTTTTTCAAGTCTGGGTGCTAATTTATTTTTAGAACTTGTTCAGGACGGAAGAATAGTTCAGCAAATGAGTTTTTCTGTAGCAAATGAGGGTATGCATGCTTGGGTTTTGGAAAGAGAAATTAATGGTGAAGCAATACTTAGATTTCGAGTTCTTGATAACTATAGTATTGTAAGATTATTAGAGATTACTAATCGAAAGCTTGTGCTATTATCTAAAAAGAGTTTGGCCGCCTTTATTACTAGGATCTAGAAAAAGAGCTCACTCTTTTGATTCTATAGTGGTGGCTAGCGCCATCCCAGTGACGCTATTTTGCCAAAATCATTCATAATATCTCCAAAGAGGAAAAAATGAAAAAAATATTGCTAATTCTATTCAATCTATTGCTTGTTGTTCTGTTGATAGTGCTAGTTAAAGCTGAATTTAAGCATACTATAAAACCTGAATCTAAACCTATCATAGTGAATCAAAAAGAGGACACTGTAGATGTTATACAGTTGTTAAAAAACGAATTCCCTAATTTGTTTAGTAAAAGCTCCCTCGAAGAAGCTTATAAAGAGGGTCAATCTATCAATAAATCTCAGATAAAATCTATAGATAATCTATTAGGGAATTTTGATTCAGTAACTAAGGTGTCGAGTAATATGGGCATTGCTTCAGGATGGTTTTTTTCAGATAAAGATCAAGTGGATTTCATTTTATTTATTGATGATAAGAATCAGGTTCTAGGAGCTGGATTAGCTGGAATTGAACGCCCTGGATTATCTAAAGCGATAGGGAAAGAGAATGCCGATGATGCTGGATGGGTTGGTTATATCAATCTCAATGATAGTGTAAAGAAAATTCAAGTCATTTGTAATTTTAAAAACAAAGCAGGGTTTTACGCTATTACTAGCCAAGAAGAATGGGACATGGTTCAAAATAATGAAAAGTAGGTGCTGACTTGAGAATTTTAGTAACTGGTGGGGCAGGATTTATAGGAAGTAATTTTATTAACTATATGTTGCTACATTATCCGGATTACAATATTATAAATGTTGATTCTTTGACCTATGCAGGAAATCTAGAAAATCTGGTCAATGCTAAAGGATACTCAAACTATAAATTTGTCTGTGCTAGTATTCTTGACCAAGACTCAATTGAACCATTATTCCAAGAAGGAATAGATGTAATCGTAAATTTTGCAGCTGAGTCTCATGTGGACCGGAGCATAGTGGATCCGAATGTTTTTGTTATGACGAATATAGTTGGTACTCAAACATTGTTAGAATTATCGAGGAAATACAGTGTTTTGAAATATGTCCAAGTGTCTACAGACGAGGTGTACGGTTCTTTGGGAGAAACAGGGTTATTCAGTGAAACAACTCCCTTGGTTCCTAATAGTCCTTATTCCTCTAGTAAAGCAGGAGCTGACCTGCTTGTGAGAGCATATTATGAAACTTATGGGCTCCCTGTTAACATTACCAGATGTTCAAATAATTATGGGCCATATCAGTTTCCGGAGAAACTTATTCCATTGATGATTATCCGAGCCATGAACAACAAGTCTTTGCCAGTTTATGGAGACGGCCTTAACGTAAGAGATTGGCTCTACGTTGAGGATCATTGTAGCGCAATCGACCTCGTGATCCATAAAGGGATTATTGGTGAGATCTATAATATTGGTGGGAACAATGAGTATACGAATATTGATATTGTAACGCATATTTTGCAATTATTAGATAAGCCTGATTCTCTAATTAACTATGTTGAAGATCGGCTTGGACATGATAGACGTTATGCTATTGATGCAACTAAAATTAAAGACGAATTAGGTTGGGAACCTAAGCATAGATTTGAAACAGGGATAAAAGAAACGGTAAAATGGTATCAAGAAAATCCAAAATGGTGGAGAGCTATATTGGACGGTACCTATCAGCAAAGATGATAGGTACCGTTCAATATAGCCTTACGATTTACTTAGATTTTTGTTTTAAATTAATCTAATAGTATGGATAGCGTGAAATTTTAATTACCTTTCTGGTTTCTATAGAATAGATTTTTAGTAATCTTATTGAAGTGACTCATATAGGAAACTACTCTCATGTAGCACCCTCTTGGAACTTTTGAGGGTGTTTTTCTAATGCATATTAAAATATTCATGTACGTTAGTACAACTATTATCACAAAAAATTCCATCACATGGATTGGACTTTGGATAAAGATTATTTAGAGTTGTGAAAAACATCCAATTACATCTGTTTGATCGGTAAACGATGATAATCAATAAGGTGCTTAATTTCGTGAAGAATAGCACCAAATGCAGTTAAATTGAATAAGTAATAGGATGAACGACTTTATGAGATGTACGTTTATTTTTTATCTCTAAAGGAGGTATCCCATGAAACTGCTTGTTACCGGCGGAGCCGGATTTATTGGAAGTAACTTTGTCATATACATGCTAGAGCAGTACCCGGACTATGAAATCATCAATGTAGATGCTCTCACTTATGCTGGTAATCTGGAAAATTTAAAATCACTTGAAGGCAACAAGCAGCATACTTTCGTCAAAGCAGATATCACTGATGCTAAAAAAATGGACCACCTCATCGATCAGGGTGTGGATGTGGTGGTTAACTTTGCTGCGGAATCTCATGTGGATCGCAGTATCTTGAAACCTGATGTATTTGTGAAGACGAACGTCAATGGTACTCAGGTGTTACTGGATGCCGCCAAGAAACACAATATCACCAAGTTTGTCCAAGTTTCAACCGACGAGGTGTATGGTTCTCTCGGGCCTACAGGATTGTTTACAGAAGAGACTCCGCTTCAGCCCAATAGCCCTTACTCTGCCTCCAAGGCTGGAGGAGATTTATTGGTACGTGCTTACCACGAGACCTTTGATCTTCCTGTAAATATTACGCGTTGTTCCAACAATTACGGACCATTCCAGTTCCCAGAAAAACTCATTCCACTCATGGTCTCACGTGCCCTGAATGATGAAGCTCTACCTGTGTACGGAGACGGACTGAACATTCGAGATTGGCTGTACGTTGAGGATCATTGCAGTGCGATTGATCTTGTTATTCATCAAGGACGTAATGGTGAGGTATATAACATTGGTGGCAATAACGAGCGAACTAACGTGCACATCGTGAAAACCATTCTTGAGCAACTCGCCAAGCCGGATTCTTTGATTACTTATGTACAGGATCGCCCTGGACATGATCGCAGATACGGTATCGACCCAACCAAAACAATGACTGAACTCGGCTGGAAGCCTAAGCATAACTTTGAGACGGGAATTAAGGAAACGATTCAATGGTATCTCGATAATAAGGAATGGTGGACGCGTATTCAATCGGGGGTCTATCAAGAGTACTATGAGAAGCAATACGGTTCACGTTTGGGAGACGCCAAGGCATGAAAGTCCTTGTGACTGGAGCCAACGGACAGTTGGGACGTGATGTGACGCTGCTTTTGGAAAAAGAAGGACATTCGGTTCTAGCTTGTACTCGCGATCAATTAGAAATTACGAATCAGCATAATTGTAATAATGTTATATCGACATATCGACCTGAAATAGTCATCCATTGTGCAGCCTATACTGCTGTTGATGCTGCAGAGACGGATGTAGACGGAGCATATCAAGTCAATGCCATAGGGACCCGGAATATTGCGGTAGCTGCTGAGCAGATTGGAGCAAAGCTCATCTATATCAGTACGGATTATGTATTCGACGGTACCTCAGAAGTACCTTACCAGGAATATGACAATACCAATCCACAAAGTGTCTATGGCAAATCCAAGCGTGCAGGAGAGGTGCTGGTACAATCGTTATCTTCCCGATGGTTTATTGTTCGCACTTCGTGGGTGTATGGTGTTTACGGAAATAATTTTGTTAAAACCATGTTGAAACTGGGTCAGGAAAAACCAAAGCTTCAGGTAGTACATGACCAAAAAGGATCGCCCACGTATACCGCAGATTTGGCTGGTTTCCTGCTGAAGCTTATGCAGTCAGAAATGTATGGAATATACCATGCTTCCAATAGTGGTACTTGTACTTGGTATGAATTCGCGGAAGCGATCTTTGCGGAAGCTCGAAATGCTGGAGGGTTTACCATCCAAGCACAATTGGAGCCTTGTACGACAGACCAGTTCCCCAGACCAGCCCCTAGGCCGCGTAATTCAGTAATGGACCATCTATCCATTCGGACCAATGGTTTGGCGGATATCCGCCCATGGCGGGAGGGTCTGCGTGAATTTATTAGCTTAATGTCAAAATAGGAACGGCCACAGTAGCACTATGTAACTCTCGCTCTTACTGTTGAGCGGGAGTTTTCGTATATAATGAAAAAAAGTCAGAACATGAGGTGACACGTGAATAAGCCTAAAGTATGCATTATGGTTTCTACATATAACGGAGTAAAGTACATTGATGAGCAGATGGAAAGCCTTCTGGCACAACTTGAAGTTGACGTCCAGATTAATATCAGGGATGATGGCTCATCTGATGGAACTGTACAAAAATTAAACGAATATGCTAAGTCTCATCCGGACCAAATCCGAGTTATTAAAGGTGAAAATTTGGGTGTGGTCGGGAGTTTTTTTGAACTGATGCGCCAAACTGAGCCTGTGTATGATTATTACGCATTTTGTGATCAGGATGATGTGTGGAAGCCTGACAAATTTAGAAGAGCAGTAGCTAAACTACAATTAAGGCAAACGAACATACCACTTATGTATTGTTCTTCTACACAAATGGTAGATCAGGATCTGAACGACCTGAATGTGTGGCCGACGCTCCCGCCGAAGCCGTTAAGTATGTATAATGCCATGGTCGAAAACTGCTGTGTTGGCTGCACAATGGTCCTGAATCCAATCACGTTTGAGCTGGTTAGACGAAGTATTCCCATCGATTTGAAGCCCATTATTATGCATGATCGATGGATTTATCTGTATGTTAGTGCGTTTGGAGAAGTGATTTTTGATGAAGAGCCAATGATTTTGTACCGTCAACACCAGGGGAACGTTCTTGGTGGGAGTAGCGAAGATTGGCTCATGAAATGGAAAAGTAGATTAAAGCGTTTCCTCAGTGAAGGAAACTTTAGACTCAGTAGACAAGCATCTTTTTTTCTTGAAACCTATAGAGATCAATTATCTGCTCAGCAACAAAGGGATATACAGCATTTTTTAAACCAATTAGACAGCTCGTGGATAAAACGAATTAGATATGCTTCCAAAATGCCCTTTTACCGTCAAGCGTCTCTTGATAACCTTGTTCTTAAGCTCATATACTTTTTGAAGAAGGTATAACTTGTAGGTTGGTTCTGCTTTCCACATATTCGCCCATAATATGCTATACTTTCAATAGTTAAACACAGCATTACAAAGTCAGGAGTTTACAAAATGGTCGAAACAGCAGATGTCCCCTTACGAGGGGGATCGAAAAATAATAACAACTATGGTCCTGATGTCAGCATCATCATTGTAAACTACAATACACGCCAGCTGACAATGGACTGTCTCGCATCAGTGTATGAATCTCTCACTTCCTTTAAATATGAAATAATTGTTGTTGACAATGCATCGCATGATGGATCCGTGGAAGCGATCCGAGGGGGATATCCAGATGTTAGATTAATTGCTAACAGAGATAATACAGGTTTCGCTGTTGCAAATAACCAAGGTATGGACATTGCCAAGGGACGTTACATTTTATTGCTGAATTCCGATACCATCGTAAAGAAGGATACCCTCCATACCATGATCTATTTTATGGACCGCCATCCTGAGATGGGTGCATCCGGCTGTAAGGTGATTCTTCCTGATGGCTCCCTGGATAAAGCGTGCAAACGGGGATTTCCTACGCCATCGGCATCATTTTATTATGCATTCGGTATCTCACGTATGTTTCCGAATCGTCCAAAGTTTAACCAGTACCAATTAGGACATCTCAGCCCGGATGATGAGTATCCGGTAGACTGTCTTGTCGGCGCGTTCATGCTCGTGCGGCGTGAAACCATCGACCAAGTGGGGGGCTTGGATGAAACCTTCTTCATGTACGGTGAAGATATCGACTGGTGTTACCGCATCAAAGAAGCAGGCTGGGGCATTTATTACTACCCGCGTACATATATTGTGCACTACAAGGGTGCGAGTGCCCGGCGTAAACCTATGAAAATCATTTATGAGTTTCATAGAGCGATGTGGGTTTTCCACCGTAAACATTATGCCAAGCGCTATGGTATGTTGACCAACACAGCCGTATGGCTCGGTATCTCATTAAAATTCTCATTGTCTCTGATCAGCAACAAACTATTTCGGTCGGGTCCACAAAAAAAATCAGCATCCGGCCACAAGGCAGCAGTTCATGAGACATCTTCCGAGGTGAAAACATGATTCGTCGTAATCAGCAATTTTTGACTCAACTGTACATTGCGGCTGACTTCATGGTGATACAGTTTTCCTTTTTAGTGGCTTGGTGGATGAAGTTTGAAAGTGAACTACTAATCAACCATGGTTCGTTGCCAATTGAGAAGTACTTTGCATGGAGCTTAGTTTACGGGGGGCTTTCCGTCTTTGCGGGCGTGCTGTCTTCCCTTTATATGCCTAAGCGAAAAAAACGTTTTGTAGATGAATTCATGAAACTGATTCAAGTCCATGGCATTGCTTTTTTTATGCTGATGAGCTTAATGTTCTTCTTCAAGGAAGTCGACATTTCTCGTGCATATTTGGCCATGTACATGATTGGCAACGTTGCATTTACCCTAATTTACCGTTACATCGTTAAGCTTCAACTGCGAAGACTACGTAAAAAAGGTTTCAACCGTCAATTCGTATTAATCCTTGGAGCAGGTTCTTTAGGCAAACGATTCTATAATAACCTCCGAAGTTATCCTGACCTCGGGTACGAGGTATATGGTTTCCTTGACGATCATCGTCATTGGGATCATGAGGAGGAGCAGCACTACAGGCCGATTATGGGGCACATTGATCAGTTGGAAGAAATCCTGTCAACTCATATGATCGACGAAGTTATCCTTGCTCTTCCGCTGGATGCTCACGATAAATATCCGCATATTATTGAGGTGTGCGAGAAGGCCGGCGTACGGACGCTGATTATTCCAGACTTCTTCGATTATCTTCCGGCCCGTCCGCATTTCGATAACTTTGCTGGCATGCCGATGATTAACGTGCGTGATATCCCGCTGGATATGGCAGTAAACCGATTAATGAAGCGTGCATTCGATATTCTGTTCTCTCTCGTCGCCATCATCCTGACCTCCCCGGTAATGGTCATCGTTGCATTGGGTGTACGATTGACGTCGCCTGGACCGGTCATTTTCAAACAGGAACGTGTTGGACTTAATCGACGCAACTTCATGATGTTTAAATTCCGCTCCATGAAAGTCATTCCTGAAGGTGTAGTCGACACCGGTTGGTCCACGAAGGATGATCCGCGTCGAACGGCATTCGGTACATTTATTAGACGCACCAGTCTGGATGAGTTACCTCAATTCTTCAACGTGCTACTGGGTCATATGAGTGTAGTCGGCCCAAGGCCAGAACGTCCATACTACGTGAATCAATTCCGGGATGAAATACCGAAGTATATGATTAAACATCACGTCCGCCCAGGAATTACGGGATTGGCGCAGAGTAAAGGTTTAAGAGGAGATACGTCCATCGAAGATCGGATCGAACAGGACATTTTTTATATTGAAAACTGGTCTTTATTATTCGATATTAAAATCATCTGGGAAACCATTCGAAATGGTCTCAAGAATGCGTATTAGATTCAATAAGCTAAACCATACCACCATTTAACAGCTGCCTCCGGGCGGCTTTTTTGTTTTACCCCTCATCAATTCGGGTAGTTAGCTATCAAAAAGGAAATCCCGCACATACACTGTCATGTCTTATTAGCTATCTACTTCCTACCTCCAATATCACTCCTAAAGGATGTGAACATCATATGAAACGAATCGCTGCAGTCATTACACTACTGATTGTTACCGTGGGGACCCTGTTTTTTGCCTATGAGAGTCAAAGTGAGGAACAGCGCGATGGATTTACAGCCTACCGACTGATTGCTCACGCCATGGGCAGTATCCGTGATCAGCCTTATACCAACGCTTATGAAGCGATGATTGCCAATTATGAGAAAGGCACTAGAGTATTTGAGATCGACTTCATGCTCACCTCCGATCGCGTAGCCGTAGCCAGACATGAATGGACTGCCAATATGAGCAAACTGCTGGGACAGGAAGAGGAGCTTCCTGAAGACAAACAGGCTGGGGCACTTACGCACGATGAATTTATGAACACCCCAATTTTGGGCATCTACCAACCCATGGACGCGGATGGCATCATTAATGTACTGTCGCAATATCCCGATATGTATATCGTAACGGATACGAAGGAGCAGAAAGATGAGGATATTCAGCAGGTGCTATCTTCTCTCGTCAACGCTGCCAAAAAGAAAGATCCATCTGTACTGGATCGCATCGTCGTGCAGATTTATAATGAGCCCATGCTGGAAACCGTGAAAGAAATCTATGCGTTCCCGTCCATTATCTATACCCTCTATGCAACGAAGGATACCGAAGAACAGGTCGTTGATTTTGTGAAAAAGAATGATATTGATGCCGTAACCATGCCGGAATATAAAGTGAATCAGAATTTCGTCGCCAAGTTGAAGAAGGCCGGCGCTGTTACTTACGTGCATACCATCAATGACACCGACCAGGTGGCGAACTATGAAAAGTGGGGCGTATATGGCGTCTATTCAGATGTGCTGACGGAAGAAGAGCTGGATCAGATGAATACACGTTTTGCCTGGAAGCCATAGCATTTATAAGTGGAAAATTAACATTCCAATTACCTCAGAAAAGTAGCCCTTCATTATTACTCGAGCCATTATTAATTAATTTCAATATAACTCATTCCTCTTATAATCACGGATCGACCCCGTACTTTACAGGGAAAAGTCTGTGATTTTTTGTTCCCCTTTTTATGCGAACATTGACACTCACTGCCTGCTGACTTAGACTTAGTTTACAAGCTTTTTAGGATGCAGAAGAACCTCTGGAGGAATGTTCGTTGATAGACATGATTAAGCAGTGGAGACACGTATTTAAGCTCGACCCAGACCGGGAAATCACGGATGAAGCACTCGATCTGGTATGTATGTCGGGGACCGATGCTATTATCGTCGGGGGCTCTTCGGGAATCACCTATGATAACACGGTAGACCTGATGTCCCGCGTGCGTCGCTACGAGCTGCCCTGTGTGCTGGAAGTATCCGATCTGGAGGCGGTTGTGCCTGGTTTTGACGGATATCTGATCCCGATGGTGCTGAATGCTACGGATAGCAAATGGATGATTGGGCACCACCAACAGGCCATCGAACGTTTTGGTTACCTCATACCGTGGGATCTGCTAATTGCCGAGGGGTATATCGTGCTGAATGCTGACTCCACCGTAGCGCGTTTGACCGGAGCAGATACAGAGCTGACGACTGGTGCGGCGGTGGCGTATGTCCAAGCTGCAGAGCGGCTGCTCAATCTTCCTATCGTATACATGGAGTACAGCGGAACGTTTGGCGATATGGAGCTGGTCGGCGAGACGTATAGACAACTGGATCGCGCACATCTCATTTATGGCGGGGGAATTGATAATCCCGATAAAGCAGCACAAGCTTCCGAAGTTGCAGACACCGTCGTCGTGGGTAACATTGTGTACAGCGATTTGAAGAAGGCACTTGAGACGGTACAAGCTGTAAAAGGAACCGTTTAATCGGTTTAGTTTACCATTCCCCCAATTTCCCCTTACGATCTGTTAAAATAGAACTTTGCCCTACTAAATTAAGCAAATTCGTATACAAGTTTATGTTTACACAGAAACGAAGAGTGCGGAACCAATCTGAAGAAACGAAGTGTTCGTATTTATCACCGGATTTTCCCTTTCATAAAGGGGATCAAAAAATCTGGGGATAACGACGATCAGAAGATGGTTTTGCAATCGAAGTCCAAGTGTAACTGATAGATCTGTTATACCGATCAACAAACGAAAGGAGCATGCATGCATGCAACCTGTAAATATACATGATGCCGTGGCACGGCTTAACACCCCTCAGCGGCAAGCCGTCGAGGCAACCGATGGACCGTTACTGATTATGGCCGGAGCGGGCAGTGGTAAGACCCGGGTGCTGACACACCGGATTGCTTACCTTATCGCAACACGCAAGACACCTCCTTGGGGAATTTTGGCGATCACCTTTACGAACAAAGCTGCTCGTGAGATGCAGGACCGGGTATCCCAGCTCGTTGGCGGCTCCCAAGGCCGCGACATTTGGGTATCTACATTCCACTCCATGTGCGTGCGCATCCTGCGACGTGACATTGAACGCATTGGTTTTACTTCGAACTTCAGTATCTTGGACTCATCCGACCAGTTATCCGTTATTCGCAGTTGTATGAAAGACCAGAATATCGACACCAAGAAGTTCGAGCCCAAAGCCGTTCAGGCAATGATGAGTACCGCAAAAAATGAACTGATCGGCCCTGACCAGTATGAGAAGCAGGCTGGCGACTATTTTGAAGGCATTGTGGCGAAGGTATATAAAATGTACCAGAAACGTCTGAGAGCCAACAATTCGCTCGACTTCGACGATCTCATTATGGCAACCATTCAACTGTTCAAAGAAGTGCCGGAAGTCCTCGACTTTTACCAAAAGAAATTCCAATACATCCATGTCGATGAGTATCAGGATACGAACCGTGCGCAATATATGCTGTGCCGCATGCTGGCTGACAGTCATCACCGGATCTGCGTCGTGGGGGATAGTGACCAATCGATCTATCGCTGGCGTGGAGCAGATATCAGCAATATCCTGAACTTTGAGAAGGACTATCCAGAGGCACAGACCATCTTGCTGGAACAGAATTACCGTTCGACGTCCAACATTCTGAATGCAGCGAATGAGGTCATTGGCCTGAACTCCGGACGTAAGCCGAAGAAGCTGTGGACGGACAAGGAGGGCGGTTCGAAGATCAAGGTATACCGTGCGGACTCCGAGCATGATGAGGGGTATTTTGTTACCTCTGAGATTAGTAAAAACGTGAAGAACGGCAAATCCTATCAAAACCATGCCATTTTGTACCGTACCAACGCCCAGTCGCGGGTAATAGAGGAAATTCTGATCAAGTCTGATATTCCGTATCAGATTGTCGGCGGCATCAAGTTCTACGATCGTAAAGAGATCAAGGACATCTTGGCGTATCTACGCCTGCTGTCTAACCCTGATGACGATATCAGCCTCACCCGGATCATTAATGTGCCTAAACGCAGCATCGGAGATACAACGGTGGCGAAGCTGGCAGCTGCAGCAGGAGAACGTGGAGTTTCCATATTCCGTGTGCTTCAGGTTGTGGATGATCTCGGCTTTGCGGGCCGTACGCGGAACGCGCTGGTGGAGTTCTACGACATGATTGCCGCACTGCATCAGATGGTAGAGTACCTGTCTGTAACAGAGCTGACCGAGAAGATTCTGGAGATGAGTCAGTATCGGCTTGAGATGCAGAACGAAAATACACTTGAATCCCGTGCACGTCTGGAAAACATTGAAGAGTTCCTTTCCGTGACCATGGAATTTGAGAAAAATAATGAAGACAAAACGCTCGTCTCGTTCCTCACCGATCTGGCACTCATTGCAGATATCGACAGCATGAACGATGATGAAGAGGATCAGAGCGACGCGGTTACTCTAATGACGATGCACAGTGCCAAAGGTCTGGAATTCCCTGTTGTGTTCATCGTGGGTATGGAGGAAGGCGTCTTCCCGCACAGCCGGGCCTTTATGGATAATGAAGAGCTGGAGGAAGAACGCAGACTTGCTTATGTAGGGATTACGCGTGCAGAAGAACAGCTCTTCCTGTCTTGTGCCCAGATGCGTACCTTGTTTGGACGCACAACGGCGAACCCGCCTTCGCGCTTCCTGGATGAAATTCCGGATGAGCTCAAAGAGGATACTTCCATTGCCCGTGACCGTTACCGTCGTGGTGCCAATGCAGGTGGTTCTTATGGCGGACGTGGGCTGGGCTCCAGTGGCGGAAGTAACTTTGGTGGTGGAAGTGCGGCCAAGCTCTTTGAACAGCAGAGCAGAAGTGGCTCCTCGGCTACTTCGTCCACGCCAACTTCTCGCGTGACCACAAGTACTTCGCGTCCAACATATGCTACGCCATCATCTGCCTCCAAGCCCGCAGCTTCGAATAGTGAAGCAGGCTTCAAAGCAGGAGATAAAGTGCAGCATGGCAAGTGGGGTACGGGTACCATTGTAGCGGTAAAAGGTACCGGCAATGACACGGAACTGCAAATTGCCTTCCCGGCTCCGGTCGGTGTGAAACGCCTGCTCGCCGGTTTTGCACCAATTACCAAAGTAGAATAATTGTTTACGAACGAACGCTGAGTTGCTCAGACGTTCGTTCTACATAGATTAAATTAACGGAGGGATGGCCCTGTATGGACCCGATGCACCGGATGGAGCAACTCGTTACCGAGCTGAACCAGCATAATTATCAGTACTACACGATGGATCAGCCGCAGATCAGTGACAAGGAATATGATCTCCTGTATGACGAACTGGTTACCCTGGAACAGGAGAGCGGGATGGTTTTGCCTGATTCTCCAACCCAGCGTGTCGGTGGCGAACTGCTGAAGGGGTTTACCCCACATCGCCATCTGTCTCCATTGTGGAGCTTGGATAAAGCCCAAAACATTGAGCAGCTGCGGAGCTGGAATACTCGTGTACTGAAGCTCGTGAATGACTACAACAGTAAAAATCCAGGCAACCCTTTACCGGAACCTGGCTACGTTATTGAGTTGAAGTTTGATGGGCTCACCTTGAACCTGACATACACTAATGGTGAATTGGTACAGGCTTCTACTCGCGGGAACGGAACGGTTGGCGAAGGGATTTTGGCTCAGGTTAGAACGATCAAATCCGTCCCGCTCCGAATTCCGTATACCGACGGTACAATTGAAGTACAAGGCGAAGGCATCATGAATCTATCCGTTCTGAACCGGTACAATGAAACAGCAGCAGAGCCACTTAAAAACGCTCGTAACGCAGCAGCCGGAGCCCTGCGCAACCTGAATCCGAAAACGACGGCCGAGCGCAGACTCAATGCCTATTTTTACAATGTAGGATACTCGGATGACATTGAATTTGCCAATCATCAAGAGATGATGGATTTTCTGCGTGAGAACCGTTTCAAAGTGAACCCGTCGATTACGTACTTCCATGAATTTGATGATGTGATGGAACAGCTTGCCGCCATTCAGGAGAATCGGGGACAGCTGGACTACCTGATTGATGGGGCCGTTATCAAAATCACCGACATGCGCACTCGTGAAGTGCTGGGTTATACGGACAAGTTCCCACGTTGGGCTGTAGCCTACAAGTTCGAAGCAGAAGAGACCACTACTGTACTCAAATCCGTGGATTGGAATGTGGGCCGTACCGGCAAAGTAACTCCGCTGGCACGTGTGGAACCGGTCGAACTGGCGGGAGTAACGGTTTCGAACTGTACATTGAACAATGTGGGCGATATTGAGCGTAAAAATCTGAAGTTTGCCTTGGGCACGCGTGTCTTTATCCGCCGCTCCAATGACGTCATCCCTGAAATCCTGGGTAAAGTGACGGAAGAGAGTGATGGGGAAGAGATCATATATCCAGAGCAGTGTCCGGCTTGCGGATTCCCACTGGAGCAGCGCGGAGCGCATCTGTTCTGCAATAACAAATTGGCTTGTAAACCGCAGACTGTGGCCCGAATCTCCCATTTTGCTTCCCGTGATGCCATGGATATTGAGACATTCAGTGAAAAGACAGCGATTCAGCTGTATGATGAGCTCAGTGTGCGTGAGCCTGCTGATCTGTATACATTGCAATTTGATGATCTGGTGAAGCTGGAGCGGTTTGGTGAAAAGAAAGCCAATAACCTTCTTGCTGCGCTGGAGCATAGTAAGGATCGTGACCTTGCATCGTTCCTGTACGCGCTGGGCATTCCGAATACAGGTAAATCAACGACTCGTATGCTGGCCGACCATTATCGAGATCTGCACGCTATTATGAATGCAACCGTGGAAGAACTTGTTGAACTTCCAGACGTAGGCGGCATTGTCGCAGAGAGTATTGTAACGTTCTTCGCAGATCCGTTTACCCAGGCTGCCATCGAAAAGATGCTGGAATTGGGCGTGAAAGCACAGGCACCTGAGGCACCAGCAGTGATCGTCGAAGACTCCTTCTTTAGTGGTAAAACGGTCGTGCTGACCGGAACACTGCATCAACTGACACGTGACGAGGCAACGCAAAGACTGGAAGCGCTCGGAGCGAAAGTCACTGGCAGTGTCTCGAAAAAGACAGATCTTGTCATTGCTGGAGAGAAGGCGGGCAGCAAGCTGGCCAAAGCGCATGATCTGGGCATCCCAACCATTGAGGATGAGGATGAACTCGTTCGTCTTTTGAATCAGCAGGGCTAACTTATAAGCTAGGAAATGAAGAAACCCCCGATTAGCCACATTAGTTGGATCGGGGGTTTTTGCTATGCGTCTGTAGGATGTTTTTCAATTCATAGACTCTACATCGTTGGAGGTGAAACGTTAGGAACTGATATTGGGAATGCGCTGGGCTGCGCCAGTAAGCCACGCATCCTTGTCATATCCTCGTTCCTCCCAGTAACCAATATGTTCGCTGTCGATGAGTTCAATGCGATTCAACCATTTTACCGACTTATAGGCATACATCTGGGGAATGACAAGTCGTACCGGACCCCCGAGATCTGCCGGGATGGGTTTGCCGTCATGCATGACAGCCACCATGATATCATCCATCTGTGCTTGATCCATCGTAATGGCATCCGTGTATACCCCATCTCCAGAGTAAAACTTGACACTGTGCGCACCGGGCTTCACTCCAGCTTGGGTTAGCAGATGTTTAAGGGGAATGCCTTCCCAGGTATTTTTGTATACGGACCAGCCCGTTACACAATGGAAATCACTGACCTGTACAGTGCGCGCGAGCTTAACGAACTGTTCCCAATTCCAGACCTGTGCCCGTTCGACAAGCCCATCAATCCGGAATGACCAATTCTCATTCGAAAAGGAAGGGATGGGCGTAACCGTGTACACTCGGAAATGCCCTTCAGCTCCTCCTCCAATAGGAGGGGAAGAAGCAGCCGCAGGTTGCGGCAGCGGACTCATCCGATTGGGGTCGTTCTCCAGCATACTGTCGATGCTGTTATCGATACTGAGATTGCGTCCCACCCAGGAGACAAAGGTAGGGCCGAGGGTAACGGCTAATCCCACACCTACAGCAGACCGAATAAACGCGCGCCGTGTATACACGGGTTCGGGTTTCTGGGGCTGCTCAGGTGATTTTGTCGCAGCGGTACGATCCGATCTAGGAGTTGAAATTGCAGCAGCAGCTGTATTTTCTCCAGATGTACCCAATGAATCAGCAGTACCGCGGATGTCTTTCGTTGATGTGGTAGCACTCACCGTGCGGCGAGTTGAATCTTTCAACCATTTGGTACGGGTAATGGAGTGGTAGATAATATAGGGCAGACCCAGCCAGGTTAACAAATCATGAGTTAGTAACGCTGCATTGGACCACTTTGGTCCTGCGATTTTAAATTGCCACAATACAATGCCAGAGATTAACCAACCAATCAGCAGAACAAGCACGATAATCGTATTTACTTTTTGCCAAGGCTTGTTCCGAAGCTGTTTCCAGTGTTTACTCGCCAGGATCAAGTAATAAACAACAGGGGCTAACATAGCCAATCCCACAATAATATGCAGCCATTTTAGCCATACGCGCCCAATACCGAGTAGTTCACGCCAGAATCCACCGACTAGCATAAGTCCCGTTACGGCGAGAATAACTACGATCCAGGCATTCCAGAAGTGGAGAGACACGAGTTTCTTGCCATACCCTTTGCGAAGTTTTTTTAGCCACTGTTCCAAGAGTGATCACCTCAAATAAAGTTATAAGCAGTAAATCTTCCTATGTAGTAAGCGGTGAAAATAAAGAACGTATTAACTGATGCTATGACATTGCTTTCTCTTTATTGTATATACTTCATTATAGAAGCTTTGGATCACTCACATCAAACCGTTACATTAGTATGCGTTATAAAGTGAAGTCCATCTTGTTAAAAATGAGAAGAAAGGTTTATGGCTGCTTATATATATTAAATGCTCTTTGAAAAAAAGATTAAAAAATGCTTGCTATCTAAATTCAGACATGGTATATTATTTCTTGTCGCTTCAAACGAGTGATTGTCGAAAGAGTTTGAATGATGACGAAAAAGAGTGTTGACAGTTAGTTGGTTAACATGATAAAATAAATATCCTGTCCGGTTGACAATGGTCAACAGAAACGGACAACAAGTTCCTTGAAAACTGAACAAATGGAAAGTGACTTATGATATACAACGAATCGTCAGATTCAAAATGAGCTAATCGCTCTTTTCAATACTTTATTGGAGAGTTTGATCCTGGCTCAGGACGAACGCTGGCGGCATGCCTAATACATGCAAGTCGAGCGGAGTTGATAGGAAGCTTGCTTCCTTGATGCTTAGCGGCGGACGGGTGAGTAACACGTAGGCAACCTGCCCTCAAGCTTGGGACAACTACCGGAAACGGTAGCTAATACCGAATACTTGCTTTCTTCGCCTGAAGGGAGCTGGAAAGACGGAGCAATCTGTCACTTGAGGATGGGCCTGCGGCGCATTAGCTAGTTGGTGAGGTGACGGCTCACCAAGGCGACGATGCGTAGCCGACCTGAGAGGGTGATCGGCCACACTGGGACTGAGACACGGCCCAGACTCCTACGGGAGGCAGCAGTAGGGAATCTTCCGCAATGGGCGAAAGCCTGACGGAGCAATGCCGCGTGAGTGATGAAGGTTTTCGGATCGTAAAGCTCTGTTGCCAGGGAAGAACGTCCTTAAGAGTAACTGCTTAAGGAGTGACGGTACCTGAGAAGAAAGCCCCGGCTAACTACGTGCCAGCAGCCGCGGTAATACGTAGGGGGCAAGCGTTGTCCGGAATTATTGGGCGTAAAGCGCGCGCAGGCGGTCATTTAAGTCTGGTGTTTAATCCCGGGGCTCAACCCCGGATCGCACTGGAAACTGGATGACTTGAGTGCAGAAGAGGAGAGTGGAATTCCACGTGTAGCGGTGAAATGCGTAGAGATGTGGAGGAACACCAGTGGCGAAGGCGACTCTCTGGGCTGTAACTGACGCTGAGGCGCGAAAGCGTGGGGAGCAAACAGGATTAGATACCCTGGTAGTCCACGCTGTAAACGATGAATGCTAGGTGTTAGGGGTTTCGATACCCTTGGTGCCGAAGTTAACACATTAAGCATTCCGCCTGGGGAGTACGGTCGCAAGACTGAAACTCAAAGGAATTGACGGGGACCCGCACAAGCAGTGGAGTATGTGGTTTAATTCGAAGCAACGCGAAGAACCTTACCAGGTCTTGACATCTGAATGACCGGTGCAGAGATGTGCCTTTCCTTCGGGACATTCAAGACAGGTGGTGCATGGTTGTCGTCAGCTCGTGTCGTGAGATGTTGGGTTAAGTCCCGCAACGAGCGCAACCCTTGATCTTAGTTGCCAGCACTTCGGGTGGGCACTCTAAGGTGACTGCCGGTGACAAACCGGAGGAAGGTGGGGATGACGTCAAATCATCATGCCCCTTATGACCTGGGCTACACACGTACTACAATGGCCGGTACAACGGGCTGTGAAGCCGCGAGGTGGAACGAATCCTAAAAAGCCGGTCTCAGTTCGGATTGCAGGCTGCAACTCGCCTGCATGAAGTCGGAATTGCTAGTAATCGCGGATCAGCATGCCGCGGTGAATACGTTCCCGGGTCTTGTACACACCGCCCGTCACACCACGAGAGTTTATAACACCCGAAGTCGGTGGGGTAACCGCAAGGAGCCAGCCGCCGAAGGTGGGATAGATGATTGGGGTGAAGTCGTAACAAGGTAGCCGTATCGGAAGGTGCGGCTGGATCACCTCCTTTCTATGGAGAATCGTTTCCCGTAGCGGAAACATTCAAATACGCAGGTTCACTGAACCTGCGATAGCAACATCGTTACTTATCCATTTGTTCAGTTTTGATGGAATTTGAGGGGCCATAGCTCAGCTGGGAGAGCGCCTGCCTTGCAAGCAGGAGGTCAGCGGTTCGATCCCGCTTGGCTCCACCAAAGAATTTCGTCTATTTAGCTTGTTCTTTGAAAACTAGATATCGAAACGAAAATTGCGAATTAGAACATTCCTTTTAGCTGAACTTGTGTACAAACAAGTTTCAAATATTAGTGATACTGTATGAGCGAGTGATCGAATGGAACGACTTTTGGATTTGCGCAAGCAAACCAAGGGAAGAGACAGCTCGAACACGAGCGAATTGGTTAAGCTACTAAGAGCACACGGAGGATGCCTAGGCGCTAGGAGCCGATGAAGGACGTGGCGAACAACGATACTGCCTCGGGGAGCTGTAAGCAAGCTTTGATCCGGGGATGTCCGAATGGGGAAACCCAACTGGGGTAATATCCAGTTACTCATAACTGAATACATAGGTTATGTAGAGGCATACCAGGGGAACTGAAACATCTAAGTACCTTGAGGAAGAGAAAACAATAGTGATTCCGTCAGTAGCGGCGAGCGAACGCGGAACAGCCCAAACCAGGGAGCTTGCTCTCTGGGGTTGTGGGACGTCTCACATGGAGTTACAAAGGAACCGGTTAAACGAAGAGGTCTGGAAAGGCCCGCCAAAGAAGGTAAAAGCCCTGTAATTGAAAGTCTGTTCCCTCCGAGACGGATCCCGAGTAGTGCGGGGCACGTGAAACCCCGTATGAATCCGGCAGGACCATCTGCCAAGGCTAAATACTTCCTAGCGACCGATAGTGAAGCAGTACCGTGAGGGAAAGGTGAAAAGCACCCCGGAAGGGGAGTGAAATAGAACCTGAAACCGTGTGCTTACAAGAAGTCAGAGCCCGTTTTAGGGGTGATGGCGTGCCTTTTGTAGAATGAACCGGCGAGTTACGTTCCCGTGCAAGGTTAAGGTGAAGAGCCGGAGCCGCAGCGAAAGCGAGTCTGAATAGGGCGAGTTAGTACGTGGACGTAGACCCGAAACCGGGTGATCTACCCCTGTCCAGGGTGAAGGTGCGGTAACACGCACTGGAGGCCCGAACCCACGCACGTTGAAAAGTGCGGGGATGAGGTGGGGGTAGCGGAGAAATTCCAATCGAACTCGGAGATAGCTGGTTCTCCCCGAAATAGCTTTAGGGCTAGCCTCGGAAAACAGAGTCGTGGAGGTAGAGCACTGATTGGGTGCGGGGCCCGCAAGGGTTACCAAGCTCAGTCAAACTCCGAATGCCATAGACTTACTTCCGGGAGTCAGACAGTGAGTGCTAAGATCCATTGTCAAAAGGGAAACAGCCCAGACCATCAGCTAAGGTCCCCAAGTGTGTGTTAAGTGGGAAAGGATGTGGAGTTGCACAGACAACCAGGATGTTGGCTTAGAAGCAGCCACCATTGAAAGAGTGCGTAATAGCTCACTGGTCGAGTGACTCTGCGCCGAAAATGTAACGGGGCTAAACACACCACCGAAGCTATGGCTTGATCTTATGATCAGGGGTAGGGGAGCGTTGTATAAGGGTTGAAGGTGTACCGTAAGGAGCGCTGGACATTATACAAGTGAGAATGCCGGTATGAGTAACGAAAAGATCAGTGAGAATCTGATCCGCCGAAAGCCTAAGGGTTCCTGAGGAAGGCTCGTCCGCTCAGGGTAAGTCGGGACCTAAGGCGAGGCCGAAAGGCGTAGTCGAAGGACAACAGGTCGAAATTCCTGTACCACCGTAAATCGTTACGAGCGATGGGGGGACGCAGTAGGGTAGTGACGCAGACTGATGGATGTCTGTCCAAGCAGTGAGGCTGATGTGTAGGCAAATCCGCACATCGTAAGGCTGAGCTGTGATGGGGAGTGAAAATTACAGTAGCGAAGGTCATGATCTCACACTGCCAAGAAAAGCCTCTAGCCAGATGAAGGTGCCCGTACCGCAAACCGACACAGGTAGGCGAGAAGAGAATTCTAAGGCGCGCGGAAGAACTCTCGTTAAGGAACTCGGCAAAATGACCCCGTAACTTCGGGAGAAGGGGTGCCCCGGTAGTGTGAATAGCACGAGGGGGCCGCAGTGAAAAGGCCCAAGCGACTGTTTAGCAAAAACACAGGTCTGTGCGAAGCCGTAAGGCGAAGTATACGGGCTGACGCCTGCCCGGTGCTGGAAGGTTAAGGGGAGCGGTTAGGAGCAATCCGAAGCTGTGAACCGAAGCCCCAGTAAACGGCGGCCGTAACTATAACGGTCCTAAGGTAGCGAAATTCCTTGTCAGGTAAATTCTGACCCGCACGAATGGCGTAACGACTTGGGCGCTGTCTCAACGAGAGATCCGGTGAAATTTTAATACCTGTGAAGATGCAGGTTACCCGCGACAAGACGGAAAGACCCCATGGAGCTTTACTGCAGCTTGATATTGAATTTGGGTACGATCTGTACAGGATAGGTGGGAGCCTTTGAAGCATGAGCGCCAGCTTGTGTGGAGGCACCGTTGGGATACCACCCTGATCGTATCTAGGTTCTAACCTGGTGCCCTTAGCGGGTACGGGGACAGTGTCAGGTGGGCAGTTTGACTGGGGCGGTCGCCTCCTAAAGAGTAACGGAGGCGCCCAAAGGTTCCCTCAGAATGGTTGGAAATCATTCGAAGAGTGCAAAGGCATAAGGGAGCTTGACTGCGAGACCTACAAGTCGAGCAGGGACGAAAGTCGGGCTTAGTGATCCGGTGGTACCGCATGGAAGGGCCATCGCTCAACGGATAAAAGCTACCCTGGGGATAACAGGCTTATCTCCCCCAAGAGTCCACATCGACGGGGAGGTTTGGCACCTCGATGTCGGCTCATCGCATCCTGGGGCTGAAGTAGGTCCCAAGGGTTGGGCTGTTCGCCCATTAAAGCGGTACGCGAGCTGGGTTCAGAACGTCGTGAGACAGTTCGGTCCCTATCTGTCGTGGGCGTAGGAAATTTGAGAGGAGCTGTCCTTAGTACGAGAGGACCGGGATGGACGTACCGCTGGTGTACCAGTTGTTCCGCCAGGAGCACCGCTGGGTAGCTATGTACGGACGGGATAAGCGCTGAAAGCATCTAAGCGTGAAGCCCCCCTCAAGATGAGATTTCCCAGTATGTAAGACCCCTTGAAGACGACGAGGTAGATAGGCTGGGGGTGGAAGTGCAGTAATGCATGGAGCTGACCAGTACTAATCGGTCGAGGGCTTATCCAAATCGCAGGTTCTAGTCGCAAGTTTCGTTTCGGATCTAGTTTTCAGAGAATGATCTCTGAAATGAAAATCGGTACAACACTCCAATGTGTGTATGATTTTCAGTTCCACAGACGCTGAACCATTCATCCACACCGATGTGTAGGACCGAATGGAACGCGAACGCATTTGATACACAAATGCTCGTTTGGTGGCGATGGCGGAGGGGTTCCACACGTACCCATCCCGAACACGACCGTTAAGCCCTCTAGCGCCGATGGTACTTGGACCGAAGGGTCCTGGGAGAGTAGGACGCTGCCAAGCAAAGAACCACTGCCGAAGAATCTCGGTGGTGGTTTTTATTTGTTTATTTTTCGTTGTACTTATACTTTACACATCTAAATATGAATCCCCGGAGATGCGTCAGCATCTCTTATTTGACTTTGTACGACGCCTCTGACACACTCATAGAAGATACATACATCACATTTAAGGACACAATTTGAGTTGCTTACAATTCTGAAGAATGGGGTGCAGGATGATATGGATATTCGTAAACTAACCACTGATGATTTTGAAGCATGTATGACGCTTTCGGAGTACGCTTTTCAGTTTGAATTAAACGAGGAACAGGTTGAAAAGCGCCGTAAGGAGTTCAACTCACACAATGTATTGGGAGTATATGAGGATGTACAAGTTGGAGCGAAGCTTCATATCATTCCTTTTCAAACTTATATTCAAGGTCGATCATTTGCGATGGGCGGTATTGCAGGTGTGGCAACATGGCCGGAATACCGGCGCAAAGGTTGGGTAGCAGGGCTGCTTAAATCTGCACTCGAAGAGATGAATCGGAATAAACAAAGTATTTCCTTCCTGCATCCGTTCTCGTTTGCTTTTTATCGGAAATATGGATGGGAGACTTATGTAGAGTTTAAAAATTACAAGCTGTCTACCGATCAATTACCTGCGAAGAAGCCAACTTCAGGTACTCTCCGGCGGGGCAATCCAGAGCTTTCGGTGCTGAAAGAGGTATATGACACGTATGCAGAACGTTATAACGGAACCTTAACCCGGAATGATGCCTGGTGGGAAAATTCAGTTTATGCTAAGAAAGGTAGCCAGCGGGCTGTTTACTATGATGAAGCAGGACTGCCTCAAGGCTACGTTCTTTATGAGGTTAAGGAAAGAAAATTTACCATCGGTGAGTTGGTTCATCTAAATGAAGAGGCAAGACAAGGGTTATGGATGTTTATTGCCAACCATGACTCGATGATTGATGAAGTGACGTTAAAAGCGCCTGCGAACGATACACTGGCCTTTCAACTGGATAGTCCGCGCATTCAGCAGGAGGTTACCCCATACTTTATGGCGAGAATCGTTAGTGTGGAGCAGTTCATTTCGCAGTATCCTTTTGCAAGCCAAGACTCTCCGGTACAGATTCAGCTTGAGGTAGAAGATGCACATGCTCCGTGGAATGAAGGGGTATGGGAATTGAACGTGGCTATGAACGGAACAGCTTCCATCTGGAAAAAGGGGGAGCTTACGACGGAAGATCAGCCTGTGCAGCATATCAGACTTAACATCCAATCGCTCACGGCAGTGTTGATGGGGTATCGCAGACCTGCTGAGATGGCCCGAATTGACAGGATTCAAGGCTCGGAAGAGGATATTCAGGCTTTGGAAAAAGCGATCCCTATTCGTCAAACCTACCTGATGGATTTCTTCTGATTTTCAATGTTGTTTAAGAGTATATCCGAAGCCACTTCATACTGGGTGCCTTCCCTTTTCATATTAATAGAAAAACAGTGCTACAGTGAGACAAATGAACTTCTCCGGCTTTTTTGGAGAAGTTTTTTTGTGTCCGGGGAATATTTCGTGTAAAATCGTAAAAAATGAATAGTGACCCCACTTGGCAAAACCACAAAATATGCTATAATGTATATAAAGTCAAAGAAAGTCAAAGTCAACTGAAGGTTAAATACTTACGTAGCTTTCTTTCTACATTCCGGTGATGAGACACATTTCATGAACAATGGATATCATCGGAAAGAGGCAGTACCAAGAGGACCTTCGTGCGTCCTTGCTCTCCCGAATAAGCCACTGGAAATCAAGATTCGTCGTTTCCCTGTTTGGTTAAATGGGTTGAGAAGGTGTACTCTGTGGGGGCGTGTGGGTCCTTATTGACTTAACGTTTCAGACAGTGGAGGATGAGTGGATGCGTAATATCTCTGATATTATCGAACAATATCTGAAGAGTATTTTGCATGAAAGTCCCGAAGGAATGGTTGAAATTCAGCGCAATGATCTTGCAGATCAATTCTCATGCGTACCATCCCAGATCAACTATGTAATAAGCACACGCTTTACTCTTGAAAAAGGATATTTGGTCGAGAGTAAACGTGGTGGTGGCGGTTATGTCCGCATACAGCGGATTGAATTGCCGGCCCACTCTGCTTTGCATAATCATCTGCACCATAGCATCGGGGATGAGATTGGACAGACAGCTGCCGAAGGCTTGATCTATCAGCTGGAAGAAGCACGTTTCCTGAGTAAAAGGGAAGCCGGGTTGATGCGTGCAGCTGTATCAAGAGAAATTTTATTGGTCAAACTTCCTTACCGGGATCAAATTCGTGCCAGAATGTTAAAGGCGATGTTAATATCTTTGCTCGGTAAATGAAAACCTATCGGGATCAAGGAGGTACATCCTAAATGCTGTGCCAAGAATGCGACAAACGTCCGGCGACTCTTCATTTCACCAAAATCGTAAATGGAGAAAAGACGGAATTCCATATTTGTGAGTCATGTGCCCGTGAAAAGGGAGAAATGATTCCCGGAACATCGAATGGATTTTCCATTCACAATCTGTTGTCCGGGTTACTTGATTTCGAACCTAAGAATGGAAATGCCGGGGCTCCCCCTGCTCAGACTCTTCGCTGTGAAGAGTGCGGCATGACTTACTCACAGTTTAGCAAAATCGGCCGATTCGGCTGCAGTTCTTGTTATAAATATTTTGACAGCCGTCTGGATCCGTTGTTCAAACGGGTTCATGGCAACACAACCCATGTGGGCAAAGTGCCTGCACGAGCTGGTGGTCGCATTAAAGTGAAGCGGCAGATTGCCGACCTGAAGCGCGATCTTCAGGAGAGTATCGCCCAGGAAGAATTTGAAGAGGCGGCTCAGATCCGTGACCAGATCAGGGAACTTGAAAAAGAAATAGCTCAGGAGTAGAGTTTGTCATGAGTAGGAGGGACGCGTAATGCCTAATCTGCGCTTTACAGAGAAGGCGCTCAGCGACTGGATGCGCAGTGAAGCGGCTGATTCCGAAATCGTCATTAGCAGCCGTGTCCGGATCGCACGTAATCTTCAGCATTACCCATTTCCAATGCTTGCTTCCAATGAGCAATCGGAAGAAGTGCTGAATAAGCTGAGCGAAGTACTTCAATATGATGACGTTCATGCCTTTGGAGATTTCCATACCTTGGACCTGATGGATATTGATGATCTCGATAAGCGGGTGCTGGTGGAGAAGCATTTAATTAGCCCCAGTCTTGTGAACGAATCAAAAAATGGTGCGGTTATTCTCAGTGAGGATGAATCCATCAGTATTATGATTAACGAAGAAGACCATCTTCGTATCCAATGCCTCTATCCGGGGTTCCAGGTGAAAGAAGCCTGGGAGAAAGCTTCCGCCATAGATGATGCTTTTGAAGCGCATGTGGATTATGCCTTTGATGATCGCAGAGGGTACCTGACCAGCTGTCCTACCAATGTAGGTACAGGGGTAAGAGCATCTGTAATGATGCATCTGCCTGCGCTGGTGATGACACAGCAGATTGGACGCATCCTGACAGCTGTTTCTCAAGTGGGGTTAACCGTGCGTGGGATATATGGCGAAGGCAGCGAAGCGATGGGCAACCTTTTCCAGATCTCCAATCAAATTACGCTTGGACAGACGGAACAAGAGGTTATCGATAATCTGCACAGCGTAGTGCTACAGATGATTGGGCATGAACGTACAGCCAGAGAGCGGTTAATTTCCGACTCGAGACTGCGGATTACCGATAGAGTGATGCGTTCATATGGGATTTTGTCCCACGCAGCCATTATGGATTCCAAGGAAGCCGCACAGCGTCTCTCGGATGTTCGCTTAGGTGTAGATCTGGGGCTGTTGAATGGATTGTCCATTACGGTAATGAATGAGTTAAACGTGATGACACAACCAGGCTTTTTGCAGAAAACATTCGGAGAAGATATGCGCACAGATGAGCGTGACATCTACCGGGCTCAGTTGATTCGTGATACGATCAATGCAGCCAGTCAATCCTAGTAATTGTTTTCGTGAGATTTAATATTTAGGTTTCATGCCGCGTCTGCGGCTTTATATAAAACGGGCATTGGACTAAATGCCAAATGACTTTATTCGCAGCATGGCTGCAAACAAGAATGATATGAATTATACGTCGGGATCATGAACAAGGCCCACGTTTTATCCAAAACCATGGAGGTGCAGGAGATATGATGTTTGGAAGATTTACGGAACGGGCCCAAAAGGTGCTCGCACTCGCGCAGGAAGAAGCTGTCCGTCTCGGTCATAATAACATCGGTACAGAGCACATTTTGCTCGGCCTCATTCGTGAAGGCGAAGGCATCGCAGCCAAAGCGCTGATCGGCCTGGGACTCGGATTGGAAAAAATTCAAGATGAAGTAGAAACGCTGATTGGCCGCGGTCAAGAGCAACCTACGAACATTGCATATACGCCTCGTGCGAAAAAAGTAATTGAACTGTCCATGGATGAGGCTCGCAAATTGGGCCACACCTATGTAGGTACAGAGCATATCTTGCTCGGATTGATTCGTGAAGGCGAGGGCGTTGCAGCACGCGTGCTGAACAACCTTGGTATTAGTTTGAACAAAGCACGTCAACAAGTGCTGCAATTGCTTGGCAGCAGTGAGGCTGTATCCAGTCATAATGGAACGCCTGCTAATGTAAGCACACCAACACTGGACAGTCTGGCACGTGATCTTACCGCTTATGCGAAGGAGAACAACCTGGATCCGGTTATCGGCCGCAGCAAAGAAATCGAGCGTGTCATTCAAGTATTGAGCCGTCGTACCAAGAACAACCCGGTATTGATTGGTGAACCTGGTGTAGGTAAAACAGCGATTGCTGAAGGTCTTGCACAGAAAATCATCGCCAACGAAATTCCGGAGACTTTGCGCGACAAACGTGTCATGACCCTGGATATGGGTTCTGTTGTTGCCGGAACAAAGTACCGTGGTGAGTTTGAGGATCGTTTGAAAAAAATCATGGATGAGATTCGTCAGGCAGGTAACATTGTCCTGTTCATCGACGAATTGCACACCCTGATCGGTGCAGGCGGAGCTGAGGGCGCCATTGATGCTTCGAACATTTTGAAACCGGCTCTGGCTCGTGGAGAATTGCAATGCATCGGGGCAACAACCCTGGATGAATACCGCAAATATATCGAGAAGGATGCAGCGCTTGAGCGTCGTTTCCAACCGATTACTGTAGATCAGCCTTCTCCGGAAGAAGCTATTCAAATTTTGCACGGCCTGCGTGATCGTTATGAAGCCCACCACCGTGTGAAAATTACGGACGAAGCGATTGTACAGGCGGTTAAATTGTCCGACCGTTACATCACAGATCGTTTCCTTCCAGACAAAGCGATTGACCTGATTGATGAAGCGGGTTCCAAAGTAAGATTGAACTCATACACTATTCCGCCGAACCTGAAACAGCTGGAAAGCCGTCTCGAAGATATCCGTAAGGAAAAAGACGCAGCGGTCCAAAGCCAGGAGTTCGAAAAAGCAGCAGCTCTGCGTGACACGGAACAAAAAATCCGTGAAGAGCTGGATGTAACGAAGAACCAATGGAAAGAAAAACAAGGTCGCACCGATTCCGAAGTAACGCCTGAGGATATCGCACAAGTGGTAGCCAACTGGACAGGAATTCCAGTGAACAAGCTGAAAGAAGAAGAGACACAACGCCTGATGAATCTGGAATCCATCCTGCATGAACGTGTCATCGGTCAGGACGAAGCCGTGAAATCAGTCAGCCGTGCGGTTCGCCGTGCTCGTGCTGGATTGAAAGATCCAAAACGTCCAATGGGATCCTTCATCTTCCTCGGTCCTACTGGGGTAGGTAAAACCGAGCTGGCTCGTGCGCTTGCCGAAGCTATGTTCGGCGATGAAAATGCAGTGATCCGGATCGACATGTCCGAGTATGGTGAGAAACACTCGACTTCAAGACTCGTTGGAGCGCCTCCAGGATATGTGGGTTACGAAGAAGGCGGTCAGTTGACAGAGAAAGTTCGTCGCAAACCGTATTCCGTAGTCCTGCTCGACGAGATCGAGAAAGCACATCCGGAAGTATTCAATATCTTGCTGCAAGTGCTTGAGGATGGTCGTCTGACAGACTCAAAAGGTCGTGTCGTGGACTTCCGCAACACATTGATCATTCTGACATCCAACGTGGGTGCCGAAGCGATTAAACGTAACTCTACACTCGGCTTCACAGCGGTTGTGGATGCAGGTGCGGATTACGATAACATGAAGGGTAAAGTCATGGATGAGCTGAAAAAAAGCTTCCGTCCAGAGTTCCTTAACCGGATTGATGAGATCATCGTGTTCCACTCTCTTGAAGAGAAACACATTGCTGAGATTGTCTCCCTCATGAGCGAGGAGCTCCGGAAACGTCTGCGTGAATATGAAGTCGACTTCGAGCTTACAGACAACGCCAAGGCCTTCCTGGCCAAAGCTGGCTTCGATCCAGCTTACGGTGCTCGTCCGCTTCGCCGGGCAATCCAGAAGCATATCGAAGACAAATTGTCTGAAGAATTGCTTACAGGTACGGTAACCAAAGGCGATTCGTTGTTGATCGACGAAGAGAATGGTGCACTGTCCGTAACCAAAAAGGAAGCTGCCGTTCCTTCCAATGAAGAAATCGAAACCAAATAAGCAAATTTCAAACCTGAGAAATGGTTTATGATCCTTTCCGGCTTCGGCCGGAGAGGATTTTTTATTTTATTGTTGTCCAAGGAACATGTGTAAAGTTTACGATAATCCTTTACGAAAAATCTCAAACAATGGTAAACTTTTATTAACCCTGCACGTCAGAAATTCAGGGCAAAATTCGTCGAAAAATGCAAAATGCTGTTATAAAATAAATCCTAGGAGTGCTGAAGTGGCCAAAGTTAAAACCAAGTTTCAATGTACGGAATGTGGTTATGAAGCCCCCAAGTGGTACGGCAAATGTCCGGGGTGTCAGTCATGGAATTCCATGGTGGAAGAAACGGAAACGGTTGTCAAAACACAAGGGAGAAATTCCCCCCTCTTTGACAGTAAAGATAAACCGCTTCCCATCATAGATATAGATAGCGGTCAGGAACCGCGTGTGCAGACTGGAATTGGAGAGCTGAACCGGGTATTGGGTGGAGGAATTGTTCCGGGTTCTCTCGTGCTGGTAGGCGGAGATCCGGGAATCGGAAAATCAACGCTGATGCTGCAAACCTCGCATGCTCTAACGCATTCGGGTTTGCGCGTGTTATATGTTTCGGGTGAGGAATCGGTGAAACAGACCAAATTGCGGGCTGACCGTCTGGATGCACTCTCTCCTGAACTGTATGTGCTGTGTGAAACGAATATGGAACGTGTAGAGGAAGCGGTGGAGCAGATCCAGCCGCATTTTCTTGTCATCGACTCTATTCAGACGGTATATCTCCCAGAAGTCACCAGTGCACCCGGCAGCGTAGCACAGGTAAGGGAATGTACTTCTCGGTTTATGCGGATTGCGAAAGGCCGAGGCATTGCAACCGTGCTTGTGGGGCATGTTACGAAAGAAGGAGCTATCGCTGGTCCGCGTATGCTGGAACATATGGTGGACTGTGTTCTTTATTTTGAAGGGGAACGTCATCATACGTATAGACTGTTACGTGCGGTTAAAAACCGTTTCGGTTCAACCAATGAAATTGGTATTTTCGAAATGGGCGAAGATGGCTTGCGTGAAGTGGGCAATCCTTCCGAACTTTTTTTGTCGGAACGACCGCTCGGTGTAGCGGGTTCTACGGTAGTTGCAAGTATGGAAGGCACTAGACCGATGCTGGTTGAGCTGCAGGCGCTCATCTCTGCGACACATTTCCCGTCTCCCCGCCGTATGGCAACAGGGATAGATCATCACAGGCTGAACCTGATTATTGCCGTGCTTGAGAAGCGGATGGGCATGTTTTTGCAAACGCAGGATGCGTACCTGAATGTAGCTGGGGGAGTTCGGCTCGATGAACCGGCGGTGGATTTGGCGGTTGCCGTCAGCATAGCATCCAGTCTGAGGGATGTGCCGACCAAGCCAGATGACGTAATATTTGGCGAAATTGGTTTGACAGGTGAGGTTCGGGCCGTATCACGGGCTGAACAACGTGTGAAGGAAGCCGAGAAGCTGGGCTTCAAACGAGTCATTTTACCGGAGAAAAGCTTAAAGGGCTGGAAACATCCTCGCGGGATACAATTGATCGGTGTGAATACCGTGGCAGATGCACTAGCGGTTGCTTTAGATTAGGGGGCATAACAAGATGAAAGATTCGAGCCAACTGGATAATATGAATGAATTGTTGAGGCTGATCGCACCAGGTACACCTTTCCGCGAAGGTCTGGAGAACGTGCTGCGCGCCAAGACGGGGGCACTGCTTGTTGTAGGATACAGCCCTGAAGTAATGGAAGTGGTCGACGGGGGGTTCTCGATCAATTGCGATTTCTCCCCCAACTATCTATATGAACTCGCCAAGATGGACGGTGCCATCATTCTTAGCGAGGACCTGAAGCGTATTCTGTATGCCAACACCCAGCTTATTCCGGATTCCTCCATCTCTTCCTCTGAGACAGGGATCCGTCACCGGACAGCAGAACGTGTAGCCAAGCAAACAGGCAAATTAGTCGTATCCATCTCGCAGCGCCGGAATATTATTACCTTATATCAGGGAACGCTTAGATATTCGCTCAAGGAAATTGGCGTTATTCTGACGAAGGCTAACCAGGCGATTCAAACGCTGGAGAAGTACAAAGCTGTACTTACCCAATCCCTTACGAATCTAAGTGCCTCGGAGTTCGAAGAACTTGTCACTATTCCTGAAGTGGTAAATGTCATTCAACGTACGGAAATGGTGATGCGCATCAAAACGGAAATCAAGCGCTACATCCATGAACTTGGGAATGAAGGACGATTGATCTCCATGCAAATGGAGGAATTGGTTGGAACAACGGAAGAAGAAGCGTGGTTACTGTACAAGGACTATGCACGAGATGATAGCGACGAGAAAATTCGGGAAATTATCGTGGGCCTCAAACGCCTGTCGGATGATGAATTGCTGGATGCACATCACATCGTCCGTCTGCTCGGCTATCCTTCATCGGCTGCTACATCGGAAGATTCGGTTGCACCACGCGGATATCGGGTATTGAATAAGATACCACGTCTTCCCAATGTCATTATTCATAACCTGGTGGACCAATTTGAACAATTGCCGCATGTGATTATGGCAACGATTGAAGAGCTGGATGAAGTCGACGGTATTGGTGAGGTACGCGCCCGGACCATTAAGGAAGGGCTGAAGCGTCTGCAGGAGCAAATGTTTATCGACAGACAAATGTAATCCAGAGCTATCAGTATAGGTTTGCCTATAACGGCCCTGAAGATGATGAGGTGAAACAACAATGTTAACCAGATTCATTCCGAACCTCTTTACCTTGGGTAATCTGTTTCTTGGAATGATGGCGATACTGCTTGCAATTGATGGGAATTACAGCCTGGCTGCAATTATGGTGATCGTGGCGATGCTGCTGGATGGGTTGGATGGCCGGGTAGCGCGTGCACTCAATGCCCAAAGTGAATTTGGCAAGGAGCTAGACTCCCTGTCTGACATGGTTTCGTTTGGTGCAGCCCCGGCACTCATTATGTTTATGGTTTCCTTTCAGGATGCATCACCGGTTCTCGCCTGGATCGCTACGGCAAGCTTCCCCATTTGCGGAGCCATTCGGCTGGCACGCTTTAATGTAAGACCGGGAATTCCCGGGTACTTTACCGGCCTGCCCATTCCGGCAGCTGGAGGTGTGCTTGCAACGCTGACGTTGTTTAACAAGGATATTGGTCCCGTGAGCATGATGATAGCTGCATTGTTATTATCCTATCTGATGGTCAGCTCGCTTAAATATCCGAATTTCAAAAAGGTCGGTCTGCCGCGAAAAGCGATCTGGATCGCTCCTTGGGTGATTGTATTTGCTGTAGCGGTTGCTGTCATTTTCCCGGAACAGTTGTCGAAGCTGATCTTTATTCCACTGGTGCTGTACGCTCTATATGGAATGAAGCATAATATGCGGATGGCAGCCTCCCGCAACAGGGCGAAGAAGCGCAAGGAAGAGAAGTCTTCTCGTCCTTCCGATCGGTAATGGTTTACGGATTGGCATACTGCCTTGGATGAATAAGAAAAAGCACGCATTCTCCTTCAGGAGCATACGTGCTTTTTTTTGTTGATTCGAATCTATACGGTACCTACTCTTGTACGGCAACTTCGCCAATCATTTACGACAAATTGAACATCCCTAACGTCGAACATTTCTGTGATTCGTGATTCACGACTTCTTCCATGTTGATATCCAGCAGATTGCAGAGAGCTGACATATAAAACAGGTTCCGCCCCAGTTCGGAGCTGATGACCTCTTTGCAATTCTCGCACAATTCACCTTCCACATGCGTTTCCAGCAGGCCCTTGGTTTGAGCAATACCGCTCTCGGGGGCATATTTCTGCTTGGTGGCGTGCAGCTCAATGCAGCCGCATTCGGTAATGGCCTTGGACACGGCACGGTTGACAGAAGCTCCGGCTTGTCCTGTTTTGGACAGTACGTCAATCAGACTGCGATGACGCAGCAACAGCTCGGAAACCTGATCCTGAAAAGCCTGTAAACTTAGCGTACTCATTTTGCTACTCACCTCGGGATATGAATTGAATTCATTATATGCCAATAATTTACCTTCTTTCAACTGACGATTGCAAACATTTCCAAAAAGTTCTTGCAACCGGGATTAGCAATCCAACAATTGGATCATACTGGATATGAAGATGAAGGACAATTAAAGGAGGTGCAGGGACATATGTGGAAAAAAGGCATTTTAACTTTTACAGGATTGTGCGGTGCATGGTTTGGCTACACGGCATATCATCTGGCAGGAAAATCCGTCCCGTGGATGGCTGAATGGATTCAGTCAGCAGGGCTGCTGGGGGCAGGAGTAGCAACGGCACTGGGTGCTGTATTGTTTATGGCTGTATGTAATATTGGTGGAACCTTGCTGGCAAGCAGGCTGCAAAATGGGATTGATGCTTTGGCTAAAGTACCGATGAACGAACTGGCTGCTGGTGCAGCAGGTACTGTTGCAGGGTTACTGGTGGCCTTGCTGCTCTATCCATGCCTGACTTGGCTGGGAACAGCAGGAGAGGTGCTTCAGGTGGCTCTGACGGCCGTAAGCGGTTATTCGGGGTACATGTTAGCCATGGCGAAGAAAGACGACCTCGCTGCATTCTGGATGTCTGGGCGATGGGGTCATCCCGAGCTGGATGAAGACAGACGGATGGAAGAACACAAGATTTTGGATACCAGTGTCATTATTGATGGCCGTATCGCAGATATATGCAAGACCGGGTTTATCGAAGGTACAATCGTGATTCCGGAATTCGTCCTGGAAGAACTTCAACATATTGCAGATTCCTCGGATCTGCTGAAGCGAAACAGAGGACGGCGTGGACTCGACATTTTGAATAAAATCCAGAAAGAACTCGACGTGAAGGTTCTCATTTACGAAGGGGATTTCGAAGAAATATCGGAAGTGGACAGCAAGCTGGTCAAACTGGCCAAAGTGCTTCAGGGCAAGGTGGTTACCAATGACTTCAACCTGAACAAGGTTTGCGAGCTCCAGGGTGTATCTGTACTGAACATCAATGATCTGGCGAATGCGGTTAAGCCTGTGGTGCTGCCTGGTGAAGAGATCATGGTGCAGATCATCAAGGATGGCAAGGAGCATGGCCAAGGTGTAGCTTATCTGGATGACGGTACGATGATTGTCGTGGAAGGCGGACGCGAGTATATCGGCATGATGATGGAAGTGCTGGTGACCAGTGTGCTGCAGACCTCCGCGGGACGAATGATTTTTGCCAAGCCTAAACTGTTGGAAAAAGCCCAATAAAGGGGTATGATGGGTAGTGTATCGTTCACCGATATTTATATCGCTTGAAGATATTCAGTATCGTAGAACGATAAACTGACAGACAAGGCAGGGATTACGGCATGGATAAAGGGTGGGGTGTCGTCATTGTGGCAGCAGGTCGGGGAACCCGAATGGGAACAACCGAGAGCAAGCAGTTTCTGCTGCTGCAGGACAAGCCCGTTTTCATACATACGCTTGAAGTGTTTGCCGCTCTGGACGAGATCAGCGAGATTGTGCTGGTAACCGGAGCCGCAGATGTTGAACGCTGCCTGGATTGGGTAAAAGAATACCGACTGGAGTCGCGTGTCCGTGTCATCCCCGGAGGGAAAGAGAGACAGCATTCTGTTCAAGAAGGCCTGAAGGCCTTACAGACGGAGTGGGTTCTCGTTCACGACGGGGTACGTCCTTTTGTTGACCGTAAGCAGATTACAGGTTGCATGGAGGCCGCGATGTCGGGGGGAGCCGCTGTACTGGCCGTTCCCGTGAAAGATACGATTAAACAAGTGAATGCGGAGGGAATCGTTACGGCGACGCCTGACCGCAGCAGTCTGTGGAGTATTCAAACCCCGCAGGCTTTTCGTCTTTCTTCACTGCTGCTTGCTTACGAGTCGGCCGCAAGGGACGGATTTCTGGGGACGGATGACGCCATGCTGGCTGAGCGCCAGGGGATGTCCGTCCAGGTTGTGGAAGGAAGTTATACCAACATCAAATTAACGACGCCGGAAGATTTGGAATATGCCGCGTTTTTGCTTGGGGGAGAGAAGAAGCGATGATACGTGTAGGACAGGGATTTGATGTACACCAGTTGGTAGAGGGACGTCCGTGCATCATTGGCGGGGTAACGATTCCTTATGAAAAAGGACTGCTTGGTCACTCGGATGCAGATGTGCTGCTGCATGCCATCAGTGATGCCATTCTGGGTGCACTTGCACTTGGGGACATTGGCAAACACTTTCCGGACACCGATCCGGAGTTTAAGGACGCGGATAGCCTCAAACTGCTGGAGCATGTATGGCAGCTCGTGAAAGAGCGCGGATATCGTTTGGGCAACATCGATTCCACCATTATTGCGCAGAAACCGAAAATGGCACCTTACATTCCACAGATGGCCGAGGTTATTGCCAAGGCTCTGGAAGCGGATGTTGATCAGGTCAATGTCAAGGCAACGACTACGGAGCAGCTCGGATTCCCTGGACGGGGAGAGGGGATTGCGGCCCAATCGGTTGTTTGCCTTGTTCGTGTGTGATATTATCAACCAACTAGTATACGGAGGGGATATTTTATGAGCACAGAAGTTCGTGTGCGTTACGCGCCGAGTCCAACGGGACACCTGCATATCGGGAATGCCCGTACGGCGCTCTTTAACTACTTGTATGCCAAGCATAATAACGGGAAATTTATCATTCGTATTGAGGATACTGACGTAAAACGGAACATTGCGGGTGGCGAGGAAAGCCAGCTTAAATATTTGAAATGGCTCGGAATCGAGTGGGATGAGAGCATTGATGTAGGCGGGGAATACGGACCTTATCGTCAGACAGAACGTTTGGATATTTACCGCAAATACACCCAGGAGCTTCTGGACAAAGGTCTGGCTTACCGCTGCTTCTGCACGGAAGAAGAGCTTGAGCAAGAGCGCGAGGAGCAAACGGCTCGTGGAGAAACGCCGCGTTATTCGGGCAAACACCGGGACCTGACGCCAGAGCAGATCAGTGCTTTTGAAGCGGAAGGCCGCATTTCGAGCATTCGTTTCCGTGTACCGGAAGAGCGCATATATACGTTTGATGACATGGTTAAAGGCACCATTTCGTTTAACAGCAAAGAGTCCGGGGACTTCGTCATTGTGAAAAAAGACGGCATTCCCACATACAACTATGCTGTTGCAGTGGATGATCACCTGATGAAAATCTCCCACGTTCTCCGCGGGGAAGATCACATCTCCAACACGCCGCGTCAGCTGATGATCTATGAAGCGCTCGGCTGGGAGCCGCCGCAATTCGGTCATATGACCCTGATTGTGAATGAAAATCACAAGAAGCTGAGTAAACGGGACGAATCCGTCATTCAGTTTATCGAACAATATGATCAGCTCGGCTACTTGCCAGAGGCGATGTTCAACTTCATCTCCCTGCTTGGCTGGTCGCCGGAAGGGGAAGAAGAGATCTTCTCGCAGGAACAGTTGATCTCTATCTTTGATACCAAACGTTTGTCTAAGAGCCCGGCTGTATTTGATACGCATAAGCTGGCACACTTGAACAATCACTATATTAAACATGCAGACCCGGATCGTATTGCTGAAATGGCAATTCCGCATCTGCAAAAGGCAGGACGCATCGCAGCTGAGCTGTCACCTGAGCAGAAGGAATGGGCGTATACACTCGTTCATCTGTACCAGGAGCAAATGACTGCAGCCTCCGACATTGTGGAACTGTCCGAAGTATTCTTCCGCTCCCATCTGGAGCTGGATGCAGAAGCGACCGCCGTACTTGGAGAAGAGCAGGTGCCAACAGTTCTGAAGGCCTTTGCCGATAAAGTTCAGGCGAGTGAAGAGTTTACCCCAAGTAAAATGGCCGCATTGATTAAGGAAGTACAGAAGGAAACCGGATTTAAAGGCAAGCAGCTCTTTATGCCTATTCGTGTAGCACTGACTGGACAGACCCATGGACGTGACCTGAATCAGACGATTGTACTGCTCGGCCGGGATACGGTTGTTGAGCGTCTGCATGCACAGGTGAAAGGCGCGTAATCCAGGAACGCTGTAGATCCTGGTACTGCCGCGGGTGAGGGTCGGTATCGCCTAGGATGAAGTTATTGCAAGGTTGTTGTCAGTCCAGTACCTTTTCGCTATAATAGCAACACAAAGGTTAAATGACATGTTTCAGCATTCATCATAGAACAGCAAAGACCGGGAGGAGTAAACCGAACCGGACAGTTCCAGAGAGGATGGTCCCGCAGCGAAGAATGAATTTCTTTGGCTGCGGTGGCTGAGAACCATCCACTGTCCGTCGGTCGAAATGCGCCCGTGAGCTGCATAGCCGAATCCGGCCCCGCCTCTTGTACATGTGGGAGAGGAAAACGTCAGGATAGGTTGTGACGGTTGGTTTCCGTTACCGAACCGCTTGAGGGTTTATTCTTATTTGTCGGAAGAGGTGGCAGCCATTCGCTGACTGTCTAATTCTGATACGTAAGTTTGAGCCGAGCAGAGTGGGACCGCGATTAACGCCTCTGCAGCATTATGCTGCAGAGGCGTTTTTTGTTTGGGGCGAGTCAGCAGTACACTACCAAGAGGGCTGCGCCGTCCGGTATGCCGGAGGACGAAGACCTGAACAAGAGGGGAACGAGCATGTTCAAGAAGATCAGATCAGATATCCAGGCGGTGTTTGAAAACGATCCGGCTGCCCGGGGATGGTTCGAGGTTGTATTTACCTATTCGGGGCTGCATGCCATATGGGCTCACCGGATCGCGCACTTTTTCTATAAACGGAACTGGTTCTCGGTTGCCCGGTTCATCTCGCAGATCAGCCGTTTTATGACAGGAATCGAGATTCACCCTGGAGCGACCATAGGAAATCGGCTGTTTATTGACCATGGAATGGGTGTAGTTATTGGTGAAACCTGTGAGATAGGCGATGATGTTGTTATTTACCAGGGGGTTACACTTGGCGGAACAGGGAAAGAAAAAGGAAAGAGACACCCGACGATTGGCAATAATGTGGTTATCTCATCGGGAGCCAAAGTGCTCGGTTCATTCAGCGTTGGTGATCAATGTAACATTGGAGCCAACTCGGTCGTATTGAAAGAAGTACCATCCAACAGTACGGTTGTAGGCATACCGGGGAGAATCGTCAAGCAGGACGGACGCCGGGTGGATCGTCTGAATCAGCAGCTGCCCGATCCGGTCATTGACTCTCTGCGCAGTATGCAGCAAGAGATCGAACGATTGCGTGAAGAAGTGCGTACACTACAGGATAGCCGTAAGAATGAGACTTCACGTGATACAATAAATAAATAGGGAAGTATGGATGAAAGGAAAGTGACCATGACGCTTCAAATTTACAATACGATGAGTCGTACCAAAGAGAATTTCGTTCCCCAAGAACCGGGGAAGGTAAAAATGTATGTGTGCGGACCGACAGTGTATGATTACATTCATATCGGGAATGCACGACCGGTTATTTTTTTCGACACCGTTCGCGGCTACTTGGAACAGACAGGACATGAAGTAAACTACGTTGTAAACTTCACGGATGTTGATGATAAATTGATTCGCAAAGCCGAACAGCTGGGTACTGACGTTCCTCATGTTGCAGAGAAGTTTATTGCTGCGTACTACGAGGATCTTGAGGGATTGGGGATTCCCAAAGCCAGCAGCAATCCGAGAGTTACGGAGAATATGCCGCTTATTATCGATTTTATCCGTGAGTTGGTTGAAAAGGGCATTGCTTATGAAAATGGTGGGGACGTATATTACCGCACAGGCAAATTCGAAGAGTACGGCAAGCTGTCGAAGCAGAATCTGCAGGAATTGCAGTTCGGTATCCGGATTGGTGTAGATGAGCGCAAAGAACATCCCGAGGATTTCGTGCTCTGGAAAGCAGCTAAACCAGGTGAGATCTACTGGTCCAGTCCTTGGGGCAATGGTCGTCCGGGCTGGCATATCGAATGCTCTGCTATGGCGCGTGAATACCTGGGAGATACGCTCGATATCCATGGAGGTGGACAGGATCTGCAGTTCCCTCACCATGAGTGCGAATGTGCACAATCCGAGGTGCTGACGGGCAAACCGCTCGCCAACTACTGGATGCATAACGGATTTATTCGCATCGATAACGAAAAAATGTCGAAATCACTCGGTAACGGAGTGCTTGTAAAAGACCTTCGAACCCAGTACAAACGTGAAGCCATTCGTTATTTCATGCTGTCGACACATTACCGCAATCCGTTGAACTTTACCGAAGATACAATGGAGCAAGCGCAAAACAGTGTAGATCGTATCGCGAATGCCGTTGGCAATCTGAAGCATCGTTTGCAGGCAGTAACGGTAGATCAGGATATTACAGCGGAGTTCGCTGCTAAACTGGAGCAGATTCGCCAGCAGTATCACGAGAAAATGCAGGATGATTTCAATACTCCGGATGCCATTACAGCATTGTTCGAATGGGCTGCGGAAGCAAACCAGCTGCTGCAAAAGGAAGTCGTAAACGCTGCAGAAATTCGTGCATTGCTTGAGCTGTTTGGTGAGTTGAATGCAGTGCTTCGCATTTATACGGAAGCAGAGCTGGAGCTCCTGGATGAAGAGATTGAACGCCTGATTGAAGAGCGTACGGAAGCTCGCAAGTCCAAGAACTGGGCACGGGCTGATGAAATCAGAGACGAATTGTCAGCGCAGGGCATCCTGCTTGAAGATACGGCTCAAGGGATGAGATGGCGGCGCAAATGAACGAGGACCAGTTGAAAAATCTGTCTGATTCTGTCGAACATTCGGAGCAGGGGGAACGGCCTGCTGAAGAGCAGACAGAGGCTGTGGCACAGGGAGGGTGGTTTCCGTACCCGCCTTCCCGGCCTGCAAGATTGATTCCTCCGATTGCACTCGCCTATATCGGTGATGCAGTATATGAGGTGGCGGTAAGGCAGTATCTGTTGTCCAAAGCCAATATGCGTCCGAATCACTTGCATCGCAGTGCGACGGGTCTGGTATCAGCCAAGGCACAGAGTCGAATCCTCACAGGGATCGAGGAACAATTGACCGAAGAAGAGCGCGACGTTGTAAGACAGGGGCGGAATGCCAAGTCGGGCAGTATCCCCAAGAATGCCGATGTGCTGGAATACAGACATGCCACTGCTCTAGAGTGCCTTGTGGGTTACCTGTACAGTAGTGGTCGGCATGAGCGCATGATCCAACTGATTACGCAGGGAATTGAGCATGCAGAGAAACAGTCACCTCCACCAAACAAAAAATAAAAATAATAACTTAGTCGTTCCTGTTGTACAAGCCAATCAGGAGGTATATGCAGGACGTAATAGAGAGGACCGAAGCAATATGGAAGAAGAATGGATTGCTGGTAAGCACTCCGTGACGGAGGCGCTGCGTTCAGGACGCACCATCAACAAAATATGGATCGCTGATACAGCACAGAAACACTTGACCCAACCAATTATCGCGGAAGCCAAAAAACTCGGTATCGTAATTCAGCATGTGGACAAGCGCAAGTTGGATCAAACCGTGCCGGGCATTCAGCATCAGGGTGTTGTGGCGCAAGCGGCCCCTTATGCTTATGCTGAGGTAGAGGATATTTTGGAAGCGGCAAAATCGAAGAATGAGCATCCGTTTTTGATTTTGCTGGACGAAATTGAAGATCCGCATAACCTGGGTTCCATCCTGCGGACAGCTGACTGCACGGGGGCTCACGGTGTTATTGTCCCTAAGCGGCGTTCAGCATCAGTGACTGCAACGGTGTCCAAAACTTCTGCAGGTGCAGCTGAATATGTACCGGTTGCTAGGGTTAGCAACCTGGCACAGACGATTGATCGTCTCAAGGAAGAGGGCGTGTGGGTTGTGGGTACGGATGTAACTGCACGTGAGCCGGTGTTTGGCAATGGTGTATTCACAGGACCGGTAGCCCTGGTTATCGGGAACGAAAACAAAGGGATGGGCCGACTGATTCGTGAGAAGTGTGATGTACTGGTCAAATTGCCGATGCAGGGACAGATTAACTCCCTGAATGCTTCCGTGGCGGCGGGTGTTGTCATGTACGAAGTGCTTCGTTCGCGCCAAGCACAGGGATAGATGGTATGGCTGATTCCCGGGATGTGCTTCTGGTAGACGGGTATAACATGATTGGTGACTGGCCGGAACTGTCCAGACTGGCAGAGAGTGGGCTCGAGGAGGCGCGGAATCGTCTTCTCTTCCGTCTTGCCGACTATCAGGCGTTCTCCGGTCGCAAGGTCATCGTTGTTTTTGATGCCTATCTCGTACCCGGACTTGGTAAAACATACACACAGAGCAAGGTGCAGATCTATTTTACCAAGGAAAAAGAGACGGCTGACGAATGCATTGAGAGACTCGTACGGGAACTAAGCTCGCGGAGACGCCAAATCTATGTAGCCACAAGCGATATGGTAGAACAGCATGTCATTTTCGGACAGGGAGCATTACGTGTATCTGCCAGAGAACTGCTGATCGAAGTGGAGCAGAATGAGAAAGAATTGCAGAAACGTCTGGAGGAGGACCAGGCCAAGTCCACACGTAATACATTGGGAGCCAAGCTTAGCCCGGATGTGTTGAAGCAATTTGAGCGCTGGCGGCGTGAATAGGGGGCTGTTTTACAAATATTTCAATTTTGAAAGTCTTGACAATTATGTTATTTATGATCTTTTTTAGGGATAGCGTGGTTGACGGTGTAAGGTGCCATCATATATACTGTTCGTATATTTCATAGAGTAGAGTAACGGTGTACCTTGCGTTGCAGCCGGAGGGATTGTCTGTGAGTGTCGACCTCAAAGATATCATGTTATCAAAGTATGATTACCAAAGTGACGAAGACATTGTCGAAGCGGTCCGTGAAGGTGAGAGCGAAGCGCTGGAGTTTTTGATTAACAAATATCGCAACTTTGTACGCGCCAAGGCAAGATCTTATTTTCTGATTGGGGCAGACCGGGAAGATATCATTCAGGAAGGAATGATTGGTCTCTACAAATCCATTCGGGATTTCAAGGGAGACAAGCTGGCTTCGTTCAAAGCTTTTGCCGAGCTGTGTATCACCAGACAGATTATTACGGCAATCAAGACGGCAACACGTCAGAAACATATTCCGCTTAATTCCTATGTATCGTTGGACAAGCCAATCTATGATGAAGAATCCGATCGTACGTTACTCGATGTGATTTGTGGAACCCAGGTCAGTGATCCGGAAGAGCTTATCATTAACCAGGAAGAGTTTGTAGGTCTGGAAGATAAGATGTCGGAGATTCTAAGTGACTTGGAACGAAAAGTATTGATGTTGTATCTGGACGGGAGATCTTATCAAGAGATTGCAGTAGATTTGGACCGACATGTGAAGTCCATTGATAATGCACTGCAGCGCGTGAAGCGCAAACTTGAAAAGTACCTGGAAGTTCGAGATAATTGAACAATGTTGCTATTGACGGAAAAGGCTCGGTGTTTGAGTCTTTTTTTGCTGCTCTAAGTTTATAAGTCAAAAGATTGATAATACTAGTAATCGCTTGGTCCAAGCAGGAGAAGAGAAAAATCAGAGACGCCCGAACTACACATTTTTTGAACGGAACTTTTACCAGTGATGAAAGGCTATTCTTTCATTGACATGGTTATACCCTTATGATAAAGTGTTTTAGGTAGGCCTAAATTCGCGGCTTTTTTTTAGGATCAATTTAGAGACTCTGCTTTAAAGTGGAAGTCTTCGGGAGGTGTACATCATGCGGGTAATTATTACTTTGGCTTGTACAAACTGCAAACAAAGAAATTACACTACGACAAAAAACAAGCGTAATCACCCCGACCGCATGGAGATGAAGAAATTTTGCAAGTTTTGTAACGAGCAGACTTCTCATCGCGAAACCAGATAGTTTTTGGGAGGTGTAGTCGGCGTGAAACGTAGTTTCAAATCTCTGATTTCCTTTTTCTCAGAAAGCTGGGCTGAACTTAAAAAAGTTCGCTGGCCTAATCGTAAAGAGCTGACCAACTACACATTGATCGTTCTTGGTACTGTTGTGGTTATGACGCTGTTTTTTTGGGTCGTTGATATCGGCATCTCCGCTGTGATCGAAGCGATTATTTAAGAAGGGTCCCAGGTGGCTTGATATGGAAAAAAGATGGTACGTCGTTCATACCTACTCAGGGTATGAGAATAAGGTCAAAGCCAATTTGGAAAAACGCGTAGAGTCCATGGGCATGGAAGACAAGATATTCCGCGTTCTTGTTCCTATGGAAGAAGAAGTGGTAAACAAGGACGGTAAGAAAAAGACCGTTATGCGTAAAGTTTACCCCGGCTATGTCTTGGTGGAAATGATCCAAACGGATGACTCTTGGTATGTTGTTCGCAATACACCGGGTGTTACGGGATTTGTCGGTTCGACAGGTTCCGGGTCCAAACCAACTGCTCTGTTGCCTGAAGAAGTGGAACAAATTCTGAAGCACATGGGTATGGTTGAGCCGAAGCCGAAAATTGAATTCGACATTAAGGAATCCGTACGAATTAAAGTTGGTCCTTTTGCGAATTTTGTGGGCTCCGTGGAAGAAATTTTGGTAGACAAAAGCAAGTTGAAAGTGCATGTGAACATGTTTGGACGGGAAACACCGCTTGAGTTGGAATATACGCAAGTGGAGAAGATATAGTCTCTTCAAGTTTCTTGTGGGAGGACCGAAAGGTTCGTTAACCACTATTTTGCAAGGAGGTGTCAATCATGGCAAAAAAGGTAATCAAAATGGTAAAACTGCAAATTCCAGCAGGTAAAGCGAATCCAGCGCCTCCGGTAGGTCCAGCTTTGGGTCAAGCAGGTGTCAACATCATGGCATTCTGTAAAGAGTTCAACGCTCGTACAGCCGATCAAGCGGGATTGATTATTCCTGTTGAAATCACAGTGTTCGAGGACCGTTCCTTTACTTTCATCACTAAAACTCCACCAGCAGCAGTTCTGTTGAAAGTGGCAGCTAAAGTGGAAAAAGGATCCGGCGAACCGAACAAGAAAAAAGTTGCTACTGTTAAACGTGATGCGGTACGTCAAATCGCAGAACAAAAAATGCCTGACCTGAATGCAGCGAACGTTGAGTCCGCAATGCGTATGGTCGAAGGTACTGCCCGTAGCATGGGTATCACCATCGAAGACTAATTTTTCATCTGAAACATGGCTTCGTAAAGCCGGCCGATTCGCGGCCGGTTGATGTGGGAGGTATATCCGCTAAAACCACAAAGGAGGAATATAACATGGCTAAACACGGTAAAAAATACCTGGAAGCTGCTAAGCTGATCGACAGCGAAGCAACTTACGAGCCTTCAGAAGCTGTAGAGCTTGTGAAAAAGGCAGCCACTGCAAAATTCGATGAAACAATCGAAGCAGCAGTACGCTTGGGCGTTGACCCACGTAAGCAAGACCAGGCTGTACGTGGTGTAGTTGTCTTGCCACACGGCACAGGTAAAACACAACGCGTATTGGTATTTGCAAAAGGTGACAAAGCGAAAGAAGCGGAAGCGGCTGGCGCGGACTATGTTGGTGATGCAGACATGATCAACAAAATCCAACAAGGCTGGTTCGAATTCGACGTCTGCGTAGCGACACCAGATATGATGAGTGAAGTAGGTAAATTGGGCCGACTGCTCGGCGGTAAAGGTCTGATGCCTAACCCTAAAGCCGGAACGGTAACTTTCGATGTAACTAAGGCTGTTCAAGAAATTAAAGCCGGTAAAATCGAATATCGTCTGGATCGTGCAGGTCAAATTCATGCACCGATCGGTAAAGCATCTTTCTCTGCAGAGCAACTGAACGAGAACTTGAAAGCTCTCATGGACGCTCTGAACCGTGCTAAACCGGCGGCAGCAAAAGGTGTTTATCTGAAGAATGTTTCTCTTTCTTCCACGATGGGCCCTGGCGCACGCGTGAACGCAGCTTCTTTTAGATAATATCTGTTGACAGACTTGTTCTGTTTTGATATGATATAAAAGTTGTGAGTCCGAGTGACTGACCGTTGACATTTGAATATGCTTGCCGTAGACAGTAGGTGCCATCAGGCTTAATTTCCTACCGAGGTATGATTATAGAACTTAGAACGATGTAAATCGATGATGAGTATATATCAAGCCTTCGTGATTCTACGGAGGCTTTTCTTAATGGGATAAATTTGATCAGGAGGTGTACAGTTTGGCAAACGCAAAAGTGATTCAAGCAAAACAAGAGTCCGTTGATGCAGTAACAGCGAAATTGCGCGAGAGCGCTACGACAGTTGTTGTTGACTATCGCGGTCTGAACGTTGCCCAAGTAACTGAGCTGCGTAAGCAGCTTCGTGAAGCCGGAATCGAATTCCAAGTGCTGAAAAACACATTGCTTCGCCGTGCGACTGCTGCAGCAGAACTGACAGAACTCGATAGCGTTCTTACAGGTCCTACTGCAATTGCATTCAGCGCCGAAGATGCTGTGGCTCCAGCCAAAATTCTGAACGACTTCGCTAAAAAGAACGACGCACTGGAATTGAAAGGTGCAGTTGTTGAAGGTCGTGTAATCGGAGTAGAAGAAGTTAAGGCATTGGCAGAACTGCCATCCCGCGAAGGTCTCCTCTCCATGCTCCTCAGCGTGCTTCAAGCGCCAGTGCGCAACTTCGCGCTTGCGGTTAAAGCTGTTGCGGAAAAAGAAGAACAAGGCGCGTAAGCTACTTGATCTGATCGCTGCTTAGGCAGCATTGAATGACAAAAAAATAAAATTATATATGGAGGTTCAATCATGAGTAAAGAGCAAATCTTGGAAGCAATCAAAGGCATGACTGTACTGGAACTGAACGATCTTGTTAAAGCAATCGAAGAAGAATTCGGCGTAACTGCTGCAGCTCCAGTAGCTGTTGCAGGTGGCGGAGCTGCTGCAGCAGAAGCTGAGCAATCCGAGTTCGACGTAATCTTGGCAAGCGCTGGCGCTTCCAAAATCAACGTTATCAAAGCAGTTCGTGAAATCACAGGTCTTGGCCTGAAAGAAGCTAAAGAAGTAGTTGACAATGCTCCAAAAGCATTGAAAGAAAAAGTTAGCAAAGAAGAAGCTGAATCCATCAAAGCTAAATTGGAAGAAGCAGGCGCTACAATCGAAGTTAAATAATTTGGCTTTTACAAGCTAAATGAACAAAACAACAAACCCCTTGACTTATATCAAGGGGTTTGTTGCTGTAATTGTATATGGAAAGTGAGTGAGGACATGTCCAATCATTATTATTCGGACAAACCGCAGGTCGCACATGACAGACGGGCAACGGAAGCGGAGCTTCGTGGATGGAAATTGCGATTCGTTACCGATGCAGGTGTATTTTCCAAGAGCGGAATCGATTACGGCAGCAGAGTACTGATTGATGCAGTAGAGTTAACTGCTGGGGCTCATGTTCTGGATGTGGGTTGCGGGTATGGACCAATTGGTCTTACGGCAGCCAAGCTTGTACCCGAAGGACATGTCACCATGATCGATATCAACGAGAGAGCGGTTGAGCTTTCCAGAGAAAATGCAAAAGCAAATGGAATCACGAATGTAACGGTATTACAAAGTAATCTACTTTCTGAAGTGAACCAGAGGGACTTTGACGCAGTTCTAACCAACCCGCCGATTCGAGCAGGGAAGGAAACCGTTCATACCATTTTTGAGCAGGCGTATCAGCATCTGAAGGTAGGTGGTTCGTTGTGGATTGTCATTCAGAAAAAGCAAGGGGCTCCTTCCGCAAAAGCGAAGCTGGAATCCTTGTTTGGAAGAGTGGAAGAAGTAACGAAAGATAAAGGCTACCGGATTTTCAAAGCGGTGAAAACGGGGGACTCGTCCGAAGGGTAGTTTCCGATTTGTAAAGTAAGCAGGGGAGCATTTTTTTTGCAATAGGACTATTGACTTGAAATTCAGGTCGTGGTATTATTGTAAAATGTCAGTATTAAGATGCCCTACTTGGCTTTAGCTAACTAAAAATGTCAATCTTTTTTTACGCCGAACGGGCTTATTATGCCTACGTTTGGCGTATAATATGTACATTTTGGGCAAACTGGGGATAAGTATGATTTTGGAAGACATCCGCCGATCAAAGTTGCTCTTTTTTCGAACGACATTCGAGTAAGGGCTTTTCTTTATTTGTGGATGCATTGCTTTGCTCTGTATGTGTACCATTATAAGGTTACAAACAGAGGTTCGCAACGAAATTTTTAAAGTGAGTAGACATTGAGGGGTGAGTTTAAGTTGGCAGGACATCTTGTTCAATATGGTCGACGCACTCGGCGCAGTTATGCACGAATTAACGAGATACTCGAAGTTCCGAACCTGATTGAGATCCAACAAAAATCTTACGATTGGTTTTTGGAGGAAGGGTTGCGCGAAATGTTCCAGGATATCTCGCCGATCCAGGATTTTACAGGCAACTTGATTTTGGAATTTATCGATTACAGTCTCGGTGAACCGAAGTATACAGTAGACGACGCGAAAGAGCGTGACGTTACTTATGCAGCACCGCTTCGGGTCAAAGTCCGGCTCATTAATAAGGAAACCGGCGAAGTCAAAGAGCAGGAAGTATTCATGGGAGATTTCCCGCTGATGACCGAAACCGGCACATTTATTATTAATGGTGCGGAACGGGTTATTGTCAGCCAGTTGGTTCGCTCTCCTAGCGTTTACTTCAGTACCAAAGTAGATAAGAACGCCAAAAAAACGTATACCGCTACAGTTATTCCTAACCGCGGCGCTTGGCTCGAATTGGAGATGGACGCGAAGGATGTTGTATACGTCCGGATCGACCGTACACGTAAAATTCCAGTTACGGTTCTCCTGCGTGCTCTTGGTTTTGGCACAGACGCTGAGATTCTGGATCTGCTCGGTAATGACGAATATATTCGCAACACGCTGGACAAAGACAATACGGATTCCACGGAGAAAGCGCTGATTGAAATTTATGAGCGTCTTCGTCCGGGCGAGCCACCAACGCTGGATAACGCGAAAAGCTTGCTCGTAGCTCGTTTCTTTGATCCAAAACGATATGACCTGGCTAACGTTGGTCGTTACAAAATCAACAAAAAGCTACACATCAAAAACCGTTTGTTCAATCAACGTTTGGCTGAGTCTCTCGTTGATACTGAAACTGGCGAAATTATCGCCGAAGCAGGTCAAATGGTAGACCGTCGTTTGCTCGATGAAATCATGCCTTATCTGGAGAAGAGTGTTGGCTTCCGTACGTATCACGTAGCTAACGGAGTTCTGGATGCGAATGATATCCCAATGCAAACGATTGACGTGTTCTCGCCGATTGAAGATGGTAAAGTCGTTAAGCTGATTGCCAATGCTAACATTGATAAATCAGTGAAGAACGTAACGCCGGCAGACATCATTTCTTCAATCAGTTACTTCATTAACCTTCTGCACGGCATCGGAAGCACAGATGATATCGATCACCTGGGTAACCGTCGTCTGCGTTCGGTTGGTGAACTCTTGCAGAACCAATTCCGTATCGGTTTGTCTCGTATGGAACGTGTTGTTCGTGAGAGAATGTCCATTCAGGATGCTAACGTGATCACGCCACAGGCATTGATTAACATACGTCCTGTAATTGCATCCATTAAAGAGTTCTTCGGTAGCTCCCAATTGTCACAGTTTATGGATCAAACGAACCCTCTGGGTGAATTGACGCATAAACGTCGTCTGTCCGCACTCGGACCGGGCGGTTTGACACGTGAGCGTGCAGGCATGGAAGTCCGTGACGTCCATCCATCCCACTATGGCCGGATGTGTCCAATCGAGACTCCAGAGGGACCAAACATTGGTTTGATCAACTCCTTGTCTACATTTGCCCGTGTGAACGAATATGGTTTCATTGAAGCTCCATATCGCTGGGTAGATCCGAAGACTGGTGTCGTAACCGAGCAAATCGATTATCTGACAGCAGACGAAGAGGACAACTACGTTGTCGCTCAAGCGAACGCGAAACTGAATGAAGATGGAACTTTTGCGGAAGAAGCGATCATTGTACGTTACAACAAACAATCGGATAACATCCTTACGATGCCGAGCGAGCGCGTTGACTACATGGACGTATCTCCTAAACAAGTTGTATCCGTCGCTACGGCGCTCATTCCGTTCCTTGAAAACGATGACTCCAACCGCGCACTGATGGGATCCAACATGCAGCGGCAGGCGGTTCCTCTCTTGATTCCTAAAGCTCCGCTCGTAGGTACGGGTATGGAACACAAAGCTGCAAAAGATTCCGGTGTATGTATTGTCTCCAAATATGACGGGATTATTGAACGTTCTTCTGCGAATGAAATCTGGCTCCGTCGTGTGGAAGAGGTAGATGGCCAAGAAGTTAAAGGCGATATCGTTAAATATAAATTACACAAATTTATGCGTTCGAACCAAGGAACATGCATTAACCAACGTCCGATTGTCAAACGTGGTGCTGTTGTCAAAGCTGGCGACATCCTCGCTGACGGTCCTTCGACGGAAATGGGCGAATTGGCTTTGGGACGCAACGTCGTTGTTGCCTTCATGACTTGGGAAGGTTACAACTACGAGGATGCGATTCTGCTTAGTGAAAAACTCGTGAAGGAAGATGTTTACACATCCATCCACATCGAGGAGTATGAGTCAGAAGCGCGTGATACCAAGCTCGGACCTGAAGAGATCACACGTGACATCCCTAACGTAGGGGAAGAAGCGCTGCGTAACCTCGATGAGCGTGGTATTATCCGGATTGGTGCCGAAATCGCTGCTGGCGATATCCTGGTTGGTAAAGTAACGCCTAAAGGTGTAACTGAACTGACTGCGGAGGAACGTCTCCTGCATGCAATCTTCGGTGAGAAAGCACGTGAAGTTCGTGATACGTCCTTGCGTGTGCCTCACGGTACTGACGGGATCGTCGTAGACGTGAAAGTATTTACCCGTGAAAACGGTGATGAACTGCCTCCAGGTGTTAACCAGCTCGTTCGTGTCTATATCGCTCAAAAACGGAAAATCTCCGAGGGTGATAAAATGGCCGGACGTCACGGTAACAAAGGGGTCGTGGCCCGTATCCTGCCGGAAGAAGATATGCCATTCCTGCCGGACGGAACACCGGTTCAAATCGTTCTTAACCCGCTGGGCGTACCTTCCCGGATGAACATCGGTCAAGTGCTCGAAGTTCACTTGGGTATGGCTGCTATGCAGCTCGGTATCCACGTAGCTACCCCTGTATTCGACGGAGCGAAAGAGTATGACGTCTTCGATACGATGGAAGAAGCAGGTATGCAGCGTAATGGTAAAACCGTTCTGTACGATGGCCGTACGGGTGAAGAGTTTGAACGTGAAGTAACTGTCGGCGTCATGCACATGATCAAGCTGGCGCACATGGTTGATGATAAAATCCATGCTCGTTCCACAGGTCCTTACTCACTCGTTACGCAACAGCCGCTGGGTGGTAAAGCCCAATTCGGTGGTCAGCGTTTCGGGGAGATGGAGGTTTGGGCGCTTGAAGCATACGGCGCTGCCTATACCCTGCAAGAAATCTTGACTGTTAAGTCCGATGATGTTGTTGGTCGGGTGAAAACATATGAGTCCATTGTCAAAGGTGAGAATGTTCCGGAGCCGGGTGTTCCTGAATCGTTCAAAGTATTGATCAAAGAGCTGCAAAGCTTGGGTATGGACGTTAAGATTTTGAGTGAAGATGAACAAGAGATTGAAATGAAAGAAATGGACGATGAAGATGACGCTGCGAGCGATAAGCTCAGCCTCAACCTTGAGGGTTCAGAGGTCGGAGTGGAGTAACCGCTTCGGGCGCATGATGACCGGCGTTTTTCATCAGGCTCGCGTCTTGCTCCGGCTTCGGCCGGAGAAGGCGTAACCTAGAATACAGGAATTGGTTAAGGAGGGTTGCTCCTTGTTGGACGTCAACAATTTCGAATACATGAAGATCGGGCTTGCTTCCCCAGAAAAAATTCGTTCTTGGTCCCGCGGAGAAGTGAAAAAACCGGAAACGATCAACTATCGTACGTTGAAACCGGAAAAAGAAGGGCTGTTCTGCGAAAAGATTTTTGGCCCTACGAAAGACTGGGAATGTCACTGTGGTAAATACAAACGCGTTCGTTATAAAGGCGTTGTCTGTGACCGCTGTGGTGTTGAAGTAACACGTGCCAAAGTACGCCGTGAACGGATGGGCCATATTGAGCTCGCTGCTCCGGTATCGCACATCTGGTACTTCAAAGGTATTCCGAGCCGCATGGGTCTCGCTTTGGATATGTCTCCAAGATCTCTCGAGGAGATTATCTATTTTGCATCTTATGTAGTAACTGATCCAGGAGAAACTCCACTGGAGAAAAAACAGCTGTTGTCCGAGAAAGAATACCGCAGCTACCGTGAAAAATACGGATATGGATTCCAGGCTGGCATGGGTGCAGAAGCGGTTAAAAAACTGCTTCAAGACCTTGATGTAGACAAAGAGCTTGAATTCCTAAAGGAAGAGCTCCGCACTGCACAAGGACAACGTCGTAACCGTGCAATCAAACGTCTGGAAGTTATTGAAGCTTTCCGCAACTCAGGTAACAAACCTGAGTGGATGATCATGGATGTACTTCCTGTTATCCCGCCGGAACTTCGTCCAATGGTACAATTGGATGGTGGACGTTTTGCAACGTCTGACCTGAATGATCTGTACCGCCGTGTAATTAACCGGAACAACCGTCTGAAACGCTTGCTTGATCTGGGCGCACCAGACATTATCGTGCAGAATGAAAAACGGATGCTGCAGGAAGCTGTTGACGCATTGATCGACAACGGCCGTCGTGGACGCCCGGTAACGGGTCCTGGTAACCGTCCATTGAAATCCCTCAGCCACATGCTGAAAGGTAAACAAGGACGTTTCCGTCAAAACTTGCTCGGTAAACGTGTTGACTATTCTGGTCGTTCCGTTATCGTTGTCGGACCTTACCTGAAGATGTATCAGTGTGGTCTTCCAAAAGATATGGCACTTGAACTGTTCAAGCCTTTCGTAATGAAAGAACTTGTGAATAAAGGGCTTGCCCACAATATCAAGAGCGCGAAACGTAAAGTTGAGCGTGTAAGTCCTGAAGTATGGGATGTTCTTGAAGAAGTAATTAAGGAGCACCCGGTTCTACTCAACCGTGCCCCTACGCTTCACCGTCTGGGTATTCAAGCATTCGAACCAATTCTGGTTGAAGGTAAAGCCATTCGTCTTCACCCACTCGTATGTACGGCATACAATGCCGACTTTGACGGTGACCAAATGGCCGTGCACGTTCCGTTGTCTGCTGAGGCACAAGCGGAAGCGCGTATCCTGATGCTTGCATCTGGTAACATTTTGAACCCGAAAGACGGTAAACCAGTTGTTACTCCTTCCCAGGATATGGTCCTAGGTTCTTACTACCTGACTATGGACAACAAGGAAGAAAAGGGAACTGGCATGATCCTGCGTACAGTGAACGAGGCTGTATCTGCGTATCAACGCGGTACTGCCGGCTTGCATGCACGCGTGGCGATTCCGGTTAAAGCCCTGGGTAAAACTAGCTTTACTGAAAAACAACAAGATGCAATGTTGCTGACAACTGTCGGTAAAATCATCTTCAATGAAATCTTCCCAGCAAGTTTCCCTTACATTAACGATGCAACTCGTGCAAACCTTTATCAAGGTACTGCAGAGCATTTCTTTGTGTATGAGAAGGGGACTGACCTGAGAGAAGCAATCATGAACGCACCTCAAGCAGGTGGTGTTGGTAAGGAATATCTGGGTACAATCATCGCTCGTTGTTTTGAAATTTACCATACAACGGAAACAGCCGTTATTCTGGATAAAATCAAACAGCTTGGTTTCACATACTCGACTCGTGCCGGTATTACGGTTGCGGTTTCGGACGTAGTGGTACCAGATGAGAAAACAGATATCCTCAGACAATCCGAAGAAAAAGCACAAATCGTTACGAACCAGTACCGTCGTGGTCTGATTACGAACGAAGAGCGCTATGACCGCATCATTGATATCTGGTCTAAATCGAAAGATGATATTACCGAGATTCTGATGAAGTCGATGGATCGTTACAACTCGATCATGATGATGGTTGACTCCAAAGCACGGGGTAACAAATCGCAAATCACCCAATTGGGCGGTATGCGTGGTCTGATGGCCAACCCGTCCGGTCGTATCATCGAACTCCCAATCAAATCGAACTTCCGTGAAGGTCTGACGGTACTCGAGTACTTCATCTCGACACACGGTGCGCGTAAAGGTTTGGCCGATACGGCCCTGCGTACAGCCGACTCAGGTTACCTGACTCGTCGTCTCGTAGACGTGGCACAAGATGTGATCGTGCGTGAAGATGATTGTGGTACAGATAAAGGATTTACGGTTAGCCGTATCCAGGATGGTAAAGAGGTTATTGAAGATCTCTATGACCGTATCGAAGGAAGATACTGCTTCGAAACTGTTCGTCATCCGGAAACAAAAGAAATTATTGCACACCGCAATGAATTGATTGACTCCGACAAGGCAGAGGCAATCATCAAAGCAGGTGTTACCAAATTGCAAATCCGCTCCGTACTCAGCTGCCGTGCTCGTCATGGTGTCTGCAAAAAATGTTACGGTCGCAACCTGGCGACTGGTAAACACGTGGAGATCGGTGAAGCAGTTGGTATTATCGCTGCGCAATCCATTGGTGAGCCGGGAACACAGCTGACAATGCGTACGTTCCACACCGGTGGTGTAGCCGGAGACGATATCACGCAAGGTTTGCCGCGTATCCAGGAGTTGTTTGAGGCTCGTAATCCTAAGGGTCAAGCAACGATCAGTGAGATTGACGGTATTGTCAAAGAGATTCGCGAAGCAAAAGACCGTCGCGAAATCGAAATTCAAGGTGAAGCGGAATCCAAAGTTTACTCCGTTACCTACGGTTCCCGTGTTCGCGTAAGCGAAGGCATGGAGATCGAAGCAGGCGACGAGCTGACTGATGGTTCCATCGATCCAAAAGAAATGCTGCGCATCAAAGGCGTACGTGGTGTACAGAACTACATTCTGCAGGAAGTACAACGCGTATACCGTAACCAGGGCGTAGAAATTAATGATAAACACGTTGAAGTTATGATCCGTCAAATGCTGCGTAAAATCCGCATCGTCGATGCAGGAGATACAACGCTGCTGCCAGGATCGTTCGTAGATACGCATGAGTACGAAAGAGCTAACAAAACAGCGATTCTTAGTGATAAAGAGCCAGCGGTTGCGAAACCAATCTTGCTCGGTATCACAAAAGCGTCTCTCGAAACAGACTCCTTCCTCTCTGCGGCGTCGTTCCAAGAGACTACACGTGTACTGACAGATGCAGCGATCAAAGGTAAAGTCGATCAGTTGCTCGGTCTGAAGGAGAATGTAATCATCGGTAAATTGATCCCTGCAGGTACAGGTATGAACCGTTACCGCAGCATCAAGTTTGCTGAGCCGGAGGATGGTCAATCTTCAGTTGAAGAACTTGAGCCTGTTTCCGTTGATTAAATAGATTCCCCCTGTTTAGGGTGAATATAAAGTTTTGTATGTCAGGGGATGGACGTCTGTTTAATACAGATGGACATTTCCTGATGTGCGAAAACTTTGAATAAATGTTTTACGATTAGCATTGACATTGCTTGCGCTAGATGCTAATATATCAAAGGTGCGTGAGCAGCTGATTGTATATGTCCTATTCGGAGGAATGAACAATGTCTAATGAAAAAGGCCTGCAAGATGCTCATGTCAAAATAGGTACAAAACAGACCATGCGGATGGTCCAGTCAGGAATGGCTGCTGAGGTCTATGTGGCCGAAGATAGCGATCCGCAGCTCACTTCCAAAATCATTGCCTTGTGTGAACAACACAATGTGAAGTACACGAAAGTGGACACAATGAAAAATCTCGGCAAAGCTTGCGGGATTGGAGTGGGAGCAGCAATGGCTGCTGTCGCAAAATGATAGGGTAAGGAACGTTTTTGTCCGAGAACTTTTTAGGGATTCTCCAAGGCAAAAACTTTTCATTTGTCTTTTTATGAACCGCCTGGGTCTGTGGACTTAGCGATAAGAGGTTTATAAAGAAACATGAACAATTGAGGAAGGGGGTGGCAATCACATGCCAACTATTAACCAACTGGTACGCAAAGGACGTCAAGCTAAAGTTGAAAAGTCCAAATCACCAGCATTGCAAAAAGGGTTCAACGCTTTGAAACGTGAATCTACTAACATCAGTGCCCCACAAAAACGTGGTGTCTGCACTCGTGTAGGTACAATGACTCCACGTAAACCGAACTCTGCACTTCGTAAATATGCCCGTGTTCGTTTGACGAACCGTCTCGAGGTAACTGCTTATATCCCGGGTATCGGACATAACTTGCAAGAGCACAGTGTTGTATTGATTCGCGGAGGTAAAGTTAAGGACCTTGCAGGGGTTCGTTACCACATCGTTCGTGGAGCACTCGATACTGCAGGCGTGAACAACCGTATGCAAGCTCGTTCTAAATACGGTGCTAAACGTCCTAAAGCTAAAAAAGCCTAACACATTATAAGAAGCGATCCTGAATATCCTTTGGCTTAATGTCCAGAGTACAGGATCAGCTTAGCAAGAAAGAAAGGGGGATATCCATGCCACGCAAAGGTCCAGTTACGAAAAGAGACGTGTTGCCAGATCCGGTATACAACTCCAAGTTGGTTACTCGTTTGATCAACCGCATCATGCTCGACGGAAAACGCGGTGTTGCTCAAAGCATTCTGTATAATGCGTTCAAGTTGATCCAAGAACGCACGGGTAATGACCCGATGGAAGTATTTGAGACAGCAATCAAGAATATCATGCCAGTCCTGGAAGTTAAAGCTCGCCGTGTCGGCGGTGCCAACTACCAAGTACCAATCGAGGTAAAACCAGAGAGACGTACTGCTTTGGGTTTACGTTGGCTCGTGAACTACTCCCGCAATCGCGGTGAGAAAACAATGGAAGAGCGTCTGGCGGCTGAGATCATCGACGCTTCCAACAACACAGGCGCTTCCGTTAAGAAACGTGAAGATACGCACAAAATGGCTGAAGCGAACAAAGCGTTTGCTCACTACCGTTGGTAGGATTCAGTTCACAATAAAAACTTCAATTTTGAAGGGAGACCCATTTCATGGCAAGAGAGTTCTCCTTGAAAAATACACGTAATATCGGGATCATGGCTCATATTGATGCGGGTAAAACCACGACAACTGAGCGGATCTTGTTCTACACAGGCCGTACGCACAAAATCGGGGAAGTTCACGAAGGCGCTGCGACAATGGACTGGATGGAACAGGAACAGGAGCGCGGAATTACGATTACTTCCGCTGCGACTACCGCTGCTTGGAAAGGCCACCGCGTTAATATCATTGATACCCCGGGACACGTTGACTTCACTGTTGAAGTTGAACGTTCCCTTCGTGTATTGGACGGAGCAGTTGGTGTATTCAGTGCGAAAGAAGGCGTTGAGCCTCAGTCTGAAACTGTATGGAGACAGGCTGACCGTTACGGCGTACCTCGTATCGCTTACGTAAATAAAATGGATATCATCGGTGCTGACTTTTTGAACGTTGTCGCTGACATGCGTGATCGCCTTCAAGCGAACGCTGTTGCGATTCAACTGCCAATCGGCGCTGAAAATGATTTCGTTGGTATCATCGATATCGTTGAACAAAAGGCTCATATGTACAAAGATGACCTTGGTCAAAATATCGAAGAAACCGAAATTCCTGCGGAATTTGCTGATCAAGTTGAAGAACTCCGCAACGAATTGATTGAGCGGGTTGCAGAACTCGACGAAGAATTGACTATGAAATACCTGGAAGGCGAAGAGATCACTGTTGAAGAGATCAAATCCGCTCTCCGTAAGGGTGTAGTAGAAGTTAAGATCTTCCCAGTAATCTGTGGATCCTCTTATCGTAACAAAGGTGTTCAACTGATGTTGGATGCTGTTATCGACTACTTGCCAGCTCCAGTTGACGTTCCAGCAATCAAGGGTCTCCTTGAAGACGGAACAGAAGCAGTTCGCAAGTCTTCCGATGAAGAGCCATTCTCTGCATTGGCCTTCAAAATCATGACTGACCCTTACGTTGGTAAATTGACATTCTTCCGCGTATACTCCGGTATTCTTCAATCCGGTTCTTACGTATTGAATGCCACTAAAAACAAACGTGAGCGTATCGGTCGTATCCTTCAAATGCACGCGAACAGCCGTCAAGAGATCACTGAAGTTTACTCCGGTGACATTGCAGCTGCCGTAGGTTTGAAAGATACAGGTACAGGTGATACACTATGTGATGAGAAAAACCCGGTTATCTTGGAATCGATGAACTTCCCTGATCCGGTTATCGAAATCGCCGTTGAACCTAAAACCAAAGCTGACCAAGATAAAATGGGTGTTGCTCTCGGCAAGTTGACAGAAGAGGATCCAACTCTTCGCGCTCACACTGACGAAGAAACAGGCCAAACAATCTTGGCAGGTATGGGTGAGCTTCACCTTGATATCATCATCGACCGTATGCGTCGTGAGTTCAAGGTTGAAACTACTGTGGGTAAACCACAAGTAGCTTACCGTGAAACATTCCGTGCTCCAGCGCGTGTTGAAGGTAAATTCGTTCGTCAATCCGGTGGTCGTGGTCAATACGGTCACGTATGGGTTGAGTTCGAACCACTCGAGCCAGGTACAGGCAGTCAGTTCGAAAGTAAGATTGTCGGTGGTTCGGTTCCGAGAGAATACATTCAACCAGCACTGTCAGGGATTGAAGAGCAAATGAAAAACGGCGTTATTGCAGGCTTCCCGCTTGTAGACGTTAAGGCTACAATTGTAGACGGATCTTACCATGATGTCGATTCCAACGAGATGGCATTTAAAATTGCCGGATCGATGGCGCTGAAAGCAGCAAAAGACAAATGTAGTCCAGTTCTGCTTGAGCCAATCATGAAAGTAGAAGTAACCGTTCCGGAAGAGTACATGGGTGACGTTATGGGTATGCTTAACTCCCGTCGTGGCCGCATTGAAGGTATGGATTCCCGTAGTGGAGCTCAAATCATTCGTGCTAAAGTACCTTTGTCCGAAATGTTCGGATACTCTACAACTCTTCGTTCCGGTACTCAAGGACGCGGCGTATTCTCCATGGAGCTTTCTCACTATGAAGAAGTTCCTAAGAGCATCGCTGAAGAGATCGTTGCCAAAACAAAAGGCACCGAGTAGTTTTCTCACACTGGATGCTAGTGCATAGGGATATAATCTTCTAGATGCTAACGTCCAGTGAAAACATAAAATTTAACATTTTAAGGAGGCCACGTTCAAATGGCAAAGGCTAAATACGAACGTAATAAACCACACGTTAACATTGGTACTATCGGTCACGTCGACCATGGTAAAACAACTCTGACTGCTGCAATCACTACTGTATTGTCCAAAACTTACGGTGGCGCAGCGATCGCTTTCGATCAAATCGACAAAGCTCCAGAAGAGCGCGAACGCGGTATCACAATCTCCACAGCACACGTTGAGTACGAAACTGACGCTCGTCACTACGCTCACGTTGACTGCCCAGGTCACGCCGACTATGTTAAAAACATGATCACTGGCGCGGCACAAATGGACGGAGCTATCTTGGTAGTATCCGCAGCTGACGGCCCAATGCCACAAACTCGTGAGCACATCTTGCTCTCCCGTCAAGTAGGCGTACCTTACATCGTTGTATTCTTGAACAAATGCGACATGGTTGAAGACGAAGAGTTGTTGGAACTGGTTGAAATGGAAGTTCGCGACTTGCTCAACGAATATGAGTTCCCAGGTGACGATACTCCAATCACTCGTGGATCCGCTCGTGAAGCTCTGCAAAACCCTGAAGGTGAGTGGGCTCAAAAAATCGTTGAGATGTTCAAAGAAATCGATACTTACATCCCAACTCCAGAGCGCGACACTGACAAACCTTTCTTGATGCCAGTTGAGGACGTATTCTCCATCACTGGTCGTGGTACAGTTGCTACAGGTCGTGTAGAGCGTGGTACTGTTAAAGTCGGTGAAGAGATCGAAATCGTGGGTATCCACGAAGAAACTAAAAAATCCGTAGTTACGGGCGTTGAAATGTTCCGTAAATTGCTGGATTCCGCTCAAGCGGGTGACAACATCGGCGCATTGCTGCGTGGTGTTGACCGTGAAAGCATCGAGCGTGGACAAGTACTTGCTAAACCAGGTTCTGTTAAACCACACACAGAATTTACAGCTCAAGTATACGTTCTGACTAAAGAAGAGGGTGGACGTCACAAACCTTTCTTCACAGGATACCGTCCACAATTCTATTTCCGTACAACTGACGTAACAGGTATCATCAACCTGCCTGAAGGTACTGAAATGGTAATGCCAGGCGACAACATCACAGTAACTGTACAACTGATCGCTCCAATCGCGATCGAAGAAGGTACACGCTTCGCGATCCGCGAAGGTGGACGTACAGTTGGTGCCGGTGCGGTTGCATCCATCCAAAAATAATTCAGCTTTCCGCTGAGTAAGCATATGCAACAGTGTACTGGAACGAGTAACATTGTACTGTAACGAAGCTTCGGAAGAGTTCTTTATCCGACATCGGATAAAGAACTCTTTTATTATGTATAAGAGATTCGGAACCTGCGTCATAATGTGAATAGCATTCAAATGTATGTATAGAAAGATCGGTTAAGGCAGCCTGCATAACGATGAAACAACGCATTAAACAACGTCATTTCAATATGAAAAGATTAGTTTAAATGTTTTTCTTAAATATGCTTGCAATACGCCCATTTTTTCTATATAATAATGAATGTTGTTCTGAGACGTTGCGATGATGTGAGAGGTTACTGACACACCCGGCCCCTTTGCCATGGGAGGGATGTCGGAAAATTTTCACGGAGTATGTCCGATAATAAATTGGGCGATAGAAGGAGGGACTAAAATGGCAAAGCAAAAAATTCGTATTCGTTTGAAAGCTTACGACCACAGAATTCTTGATCAATCCGCGGAGAAAATTGTTGAAACAGCAAAACGTTCGGGTGCTGGTGTATCCGGTCCGATTCCGCTTCCAACTGAAAAACAAATCATTACTATTCTTCGTGCGGTACACAAGTACAAGGATTCTCGGGAACAGTTCGAGCAACGCACACATAAGCGTTTGATCGACATCGTTAACCCGACTCCACAAACTGTGGATGCCTTGATGCGCTTGGATCTACCGTCCGGTGTAGATATCGAAATCAAACTGTAATATAAATCAATAAGACCATGTATAAAGGAAAAGAGGTGTCAACATGAAAGGTATCTTAGGAAAAAAACTTGGAATGACTCAAGTGTTTACCGCTGAAGGTAACGTAGTACCAGTAACGGTTATCGAAGCAGGACCTTGTGTTGTTTTGCAAAAGAAAGATCTTGAGAACGATGGCTACGAAGCAGTTCAAATCGGTTACTCCGATAAGAAAGAGAAAAATGCCAACAAGCCAGAAGCAGGACACGCTAAAAAAGCGAATACTGCCCCTAAGCGCTACGTTCGTGAACTTCGCGGCATCAACATCGCGGAATATGAAGTTGGCCAAGAGTTGAAAGCTGACATTTTCGCAGAAGGCGAATTCGTTGACGTAACGGGTATTTCTAAAGGTAAAGGTTTTGCCGGCGTAATCAAACGTTGGGGACAAAGCACTGGACCTATGTCTCACGGTTCTCGTTATCACCGTGGCCCGGGTTCGATGGGTTCGATCCAAGCTAACCGCGTTCCTAAAGGCAAGCACTTGCCAGGACACATGGGTCATGAGACAGTTACAATCCAACGTCTTGAAGTTGTTAAAGTAGACGCTGAGCGTAACGTGTTGCTCGTGAAGGGTTCCATTCCTGGACCGAAAAACAGTCTTGTAAAAGTTAAAGAAACGGTGAAAAAATAACCACTGAAGAAAGGAGGAACACAAAATGCCAAAAGTATCAGTTTACAATGTAGATGGTAGCCAAGTGGGCGAAGTTGAACTGAACGATGCAGTATTCGGAGTAGAGCCGAACACTTCCGTTCTGTACGATGCAGTGCTTATGCAACGCGCTTCCCTTCGTCAAGGCACCCACAAAGTAAAAGGACGTTCTGAAGTACGTGGCGGTGGACGTAAGCCTTGGAAACAAAAAGGTACAGGTCGCGCTCGTCAAGGTTCGATTCGTTCTCCACAATGGAAAGGCGGCGGTATCGTATTTGGTCCGACACCACGGAGCTATGCGTACAAACTGCCTAAGAAAGTTCGCCGTCTGGCGATCAAATCAGCTCTTTCATCCAAAGTGCTCGACAATGACATTATCGTTTTGGACGCTCTTTCGCTGAGCACGCCTAAAACAAAAGAATTTGCAGCCATCTTGAACAACTTGAAAGTTGGACGCAAAGCTTTGATCGTAGCTCCTAGCTATGATGATAATGTGGCTCTTTCCGCACGGAATATTCCTGGCGTGAAATTCGTAGCAGCTGACGGCATTAATGTTCTTGACGTGCTTGCGCACGACAAACTGATCATTACGAAAGAAGCAGTTCAGAAGGTAGAGGAGGTGCTCGCGTAATGAAGGATCCTCGTGATATTGTTAAACGTCCGATTATTACGGAACGTACTGCTGACATGATGAATGACTTGAAATATGTATTTGAAGTCGATATCCGTGCAAACAAAACCGAGATCAAAAAAGCCGTGGAAGCTATTTTCAACGTAAAAGTGAAAAACGTGAACACTCTTCGTGTTCCAGCTAAGCCTAAACGGTACGGACGTTATTCCGGATATACTAGCGAATGGAAAAAAGCGTTTGTAACACTGACACAAGACAGCAAAACGCTTGAGTTCTTTGAAACTGTATAATTGAAATTGTTGAAGTAAGGAGGGAAACCCAGTGCCAATCAAAAAGTATAAACCGACATCCCCGGCAAGACGGAACATGTCCGTATCTACATTTGAGGAAATCACCACAGATCAGCCGGAGAAATCGTTGTTGGCCCCACTGAGCAAAAAGGCTGGCCGCAACAACCAAGGTAAAATTACAGTTCGTCACCACGGTGGTGGACATAAACGTAAATACCGTATCATTGACTTCAAACGTACTAAAGATGGAATACCGGGCCGCGTTGCTACGATCGAGTATGACCCGAACCGTACATCGAACATCGCCCTGATCCACTATGCTGATGGTGAGAAACGCTACATCATCGCTCCTAAAGGATTGAAAGTTGGAGATCAAATCTTCTCCGGTCCTGAATCCGACATTAAAATCGGTAACGCACTGCCACTCGAAAACATTCCAGTAGGTACCGTTATCCACAACATCGAGTTGAAACCAGGTAAAGGCGGACAGTTGGTTCGTGCTGCTGGTACAGAAGCTCAATTGCTTGGTAAAGAAGAAAAATACGTTTCCGTTCGTCTCTCTTCTGGAGAAGTTCGTCGTATTCTGAAAGTTTGCCGTGCAACAATCGGTTCTGTTGGTAACCAAGACCACGAGCTCATCAAAATCGGTAAAGCCGGTCGTAGCCGTTGGTTGGGACAACGTCCTGAAGTTCGTGGTGTAGTAATGAACCCTAACGATCACCCACACGGTGGTGGTGAAGGTCGTGCTCCAATCGGACGTAAATCGCCAATGTCACCATGGGGTAAACCTACTCTTGGTTACAAAACGCGTAAGAAAAATAAAGCTTCTGATAAATACATCATTCGCCGCCGCACGAAGTAATACACACTGTGCATAACTTCGTGAGGCATCTGCGGATGCATAAACGCTATGTTTGAAGGGAGGATCTCCACATGGGTCGCAGTTTGAAAAAAGGGCCATTCATTGATGGCTACATGCTGAAAAAGGTAGAAGAGATGGACGCTTCCGGTAAAAAGAACGTTATCAAAACCTGGTCCCGTCGTTCTACAATTTTCCCACAATTCATCGGACACACATTCGGCGTATATGACGGACGTAAACACGTGCCAGTATACGTGACTGAGGACATGGTCGGACACAAATTGGGTGAGTTCGCTCCAACCCGTACGTACAAAGGCCATACTGATGATGACAAGAAAACAAGAAGATAAATGAACATCTTTAATGTTTGAGAGGAGGTTACACAATGGAAGCAAAAGCACATGCTAAGTTTATCCGGATTGCTCCTCGTAAAGTTCAACTCGTTGTTGACTTGATTCGCGGCAAGCAAGTTGGTGAGGCGGTTGCCATTCTCCGTCACACTCCGAAATCCGCTTCTCCAATCGTTGAGAAGTTGCTTAACTCCGCTATTGCGAATGCGGAACATAACTATTCTATGGATGTTAATAACTTGGTCATTTCGCAAGCTTACGTGAACCAAGGACCGACAATGAAACGTTTCCGCCCTCGTGCAATGGGACGTGCAAGTCGTATTAACAAACGTACTAGCCACATCACTTTGGTGGTATCTGAAAAGTAGAAGGAGGGAAAACGTGTGGGCCAAAAGGTAAATCCGGTCGGACTCCGTGTCGGAGTAATCCGTGACTGGGAATCTAAATGGTATGCAGGCAAAGACTTCGGTGATCTTTTGATGGAAGACGTGAAAATTCGTGAATTCCTGAAAAATAAATTGAAAGACTCCGCTATGTCTCGTGTTGAAATCGAGAGAGCGGCTAACCGCGTGAACGTAACGATTCACACAGCGAAACCAGGTATGGTAATCGGTAAAGGTGGATCTGAAGTTGAGAATCTTCGTAACCAAATTACGAAAATTGCTGGCGGTAAAAAAGTACACATCAACATCTCTGAAATTAAGAACCAAGACCTGGACGCAATCCTGGTAGCAGAAAGCATTGCACAACAACTGGAACGTCGCGTTTCTTTCCGTCGTGCTCTGAAACAAGCTATTCAAAGAACTATGCGCTCTGGTGCTAAAGGTATTAAAACTCAAGTGGGCGGACGTCTTGGCGGAGCTGAGATCGCACGTTCGGAAGGCTACAGCGAAGGAACTGTTCCACTGCACACGCTTCGTGCCGACATCGACTACGGTACAGCAGAGGCTCATACAACTTACGGCCGTATCGGCGTAAAAGTATGGATCTATCGTGGAGAGGTTCTTCCTACGGCTAAGAAACAAGCTGCTAAGGAAGGAGGCAACTAATCATGTTGGTACCAAAACGTGTAAAACACCGTAAGCAACAACGCGGACATATGAAAGGCCAAGCAAAAGGCGGAACTACGCTGAACTTTGGCGAATACGGTCTGCAAGCTACGGAACCGGCTTGGATTACGAACCGTCAAATCGAAGCGGCTCGTATTGCGATGACTCGTTACATCAAACGTGGTGGTAAAGTCTGGATCAAAATTTTCCCTGACAAACCAATCACTCAAAAGCCTCTCGAGGTTCGGATGGGTAGCGGTAAAGGTAACGTAGAAAAATGGGTTGCAGTTGTGAAACCAGGTAAGATCATGTTTGAACTTGCTGGTGTACCGGAGGAGATCGCACGCGAAGCGATGCGTCTTGCCGCTCACAAACTGCCAATCAAAACGAAGTTTGTGAAACGTGAAGAATTGGGTGGTGAAGCAAATGAAAGCTAGTGAATTTCGCAACCTAACCTCTGCTGAAATCGAGCAAAAGATTGCCGGATTTAAAGAAGAACTCTTTAACCTCCGCTTTCAACTCGCTACCGGTCAGCTGGATAACCCGACTCGAATCCGTGATGTGCGGAAAGAAATAGCTCGTGCTAAAACCATCATCCGTGAAAGAGAACTGGGTATCGGTTAATTAGAGGTCGGATATACATTCCGTCCGTAATCAGGAAGGAGGCCAACAATGAGCGAAGAACGTAACGCACGTAAAGTGCAAACTGGTAAAGTTGTTAGCGATAAAATGGATAAAACGATTGTTGTTGCTGTAGAAACTTACAAAAACCATAAATTGTACCATAAACGCATCAAGGTTACTAAAAAGTTCAAAGCGCATGACGAAGAAAACACTGCGAAAATCGGTGACACGGTGAAAATCATGGAGACTCGTCCGCTTTCGAAAGATAAACGCTGGAGACTTACTGAAATCGTAGAAAAAGCGGTTATCATCTAATGCATTATCAGCATAGCTGGAAGGAGGAATACTAAATGATTCAACCATTTACACGTTTGGCTGTAGCCGACAACTCCGGTGCGAAGGAACTGATGTGTATCCGCGTACTCGGCGGTACGGGACGTCGTACAGCACAAATCGGTGATCTGATCGTTTGTTCTGTAAAACAAGCAACACCAGGCGGCGTTGTCAAAAAAGGTGATGTAGTTAGAGCGGTTGTCGTTCGTACGAAACGTTCTGTACGTCGTAAAGACGGTTCCTACATCGGTTTTGATGAAAATGCAGCTGTTGTTGTAAAAGACGACAGAAGCCCACGTGGAACACGTATTTTCGGACCTGTTGCTCGTGAACTTCGCGAGAAAGACTTCATGAAAATCGTTTCCTTGGCCCCAGAGGTTATCTAATAGATTAAGCTCGTGATGTTTAGAAACAGGAGGTGTACGAAATGCCAAGAGTGAAAAAAGTTCTGGAATCCCATAACAACAAACTTCACGTTAAAAAAGAAGATACGGTTATGGTGATCAGCGGTAAAGACAAAGGTAAAAAAGGCCGTGTCATCGCTGCTTATCCTCGTGAGAACCGCGTCCTTGTGGAAGGTGTTAACATGATTAAAAAACACCAGAAGCCTAACCAGCAAAATCCGCAAGGCGGCATTATCGAGAAGGAAGCTCCGATTCACGTTTCCAACGTGATGCACATCGATCCAAAGAGCGGAAAAGTAACCCGTGTTGGTTACAAAGTGTTGGATAACGGAAAGAAAGTGCGCGTTGCTAAACGTTCCGGAGAAATTATCGACTAATTGAACCGAATGAGAAAGGAGGGCTATGATTCATGGCATCAAGAATGAAAGAACGTTACCTGCAAGAAATCGCTCCTGGTTTGATGCAGAAGTTTAACTATACAACGGTAATGCAAGTGCCTAAAATCGAGAAAATCGTTATCAACATGGGTGTGGGCGACGCTGTCCAAAACTCCAAAGTGTTGGATTCCGCAGTAAACGATTTGCAACTGATCGCGGGTCAAAAACCTGTAATCACTCGTGCTAAGAAATCTATCGCAGGTTTCAAACTGCGTGAGAACATGCCTATCGGTGTGAAAGTTACATTGCGCGGCGAGCGTATGTACTACTTCCTCGATAAATTGTTCAACGTTACATTGCCTCGTGTCCGCGACTTCCGCGGTGTATCGAGCAAAGCGTTCGACGGACGTGGTAACTACACACTGGGTCTGAAAGAACAATTGATCTTCCCAGAGATCGAGTATGATAAAGTAGACAAAGTCCGCGGTATGGACATTGTTATTGTAACAACGGCGAAAACAGACGAAGAGTCCCGTGAGTTGCTCACGCAACTGGGAATGCCTTTCGTAAAATAAAGTTGGCATAACGTTTCCGGGTGTCTGGAAGGACTCCCTTTTCTCCGAAATTATTTAGGAGGTGTCAGGCTAAAGTGGCAAAAACTTCGATGAAAGTTAAACAACAACGTACACCAAAGTTTAAAGTACGTGCTTATACACGCTGTGAGCGTTGCGGACGTCCACATTCGGTGCTGCAAAAGTACAAAATTTGCAGAATTTGCTTCCGTGAATTAGCTTATAAAGGCCAGATTCCTGGCGTGAAAAAAGCAAGCTGGTAAAAAGTCCTGAACGGGAAGGAGGTTAACTCACAATGACTATGTCTGATCCAATTGCAGATATGCTTACTCGTATTCGTAACGCGAACACTGTTCGTCACGAAACAGTAGAAATGCCTGCTTCGACAATGAAAAAACAAATCGCCGATATCCTGAAGCGTGAAGGTTTCATCCGTGACGCTGAAGTTATCGATGATAACAAACAAGGGATTATCCGTGTTTTCCTGAAATACGGTCAAAATAACGAGCGCGTTATCACTGGTCTGAAAAGAATCAGTAAACCTGGTCTTCGTGTTTACACGAAAAGCAACGAAGTACCTCGTGTACTTGGTGGCCTGGGTATCGCGATCATCTCGACATCCAAAGGTGTTATGACGGACAAAGAAGCTCGTCAATCTAAATCCGGCGGAGAAGTCGTTTGCTACGTTTGGTAATATAACGTCACAAGATAGGAGGTGCAACATATGTCTCGTATTGGTCGCAAACCAATTACAGTACCAAGTGGTGTGGACATCACACTGGACAACACCGTTATTACGGTAAAAGGACCAAAAGGAACTCTGACTCGTGAACTTCATAAAGACATGAAGGTTACAGTTGAGAACAACGAAATTACAGTTGTGCGTCCTTCCGATAACAAAACTCACCGTTCTTTGCACGGCACAACGCGCAGCGTTGTAAGCAACATGGTGAGCGGCGTTACTGAAGGATTCGCAAAATCTCTGGAGTTGGTTGGGGTCGGATATCGTGCAAGCAAATCCGGAGATAAAATCGTTCTGAACGTTGGATACTCTCACCCGGTTGAAATTACACCGGAAGCGGGAATTGAATTCGAAGTTCCTTCGAATACAAAAATCATCGTTCGCGGGATCGACAAAGAGCGCGTAGGTGCTTACGCTGCTAAAATCCGTTCCGTTCGTGAACCTGAGCCGTACAAAGGTAAAGGTATTAAATATGAAGGCGAGCGTATCATCCGTAAGGAAGGTAAAGCCGGTAAGAAGAAATAAGATTTCTCTTACCGCCTTTGCGCGGCTTTCGGCTTGCTTGCTTCGTGTGTTTCTAATATACCCCGTGGCTTCCGGTTTGAAGCCAGCGAGGTAACCTGAAAGGAGTGAATCCCTGAGATGATTACGAAACAAGATAAAAACAAGGCTCGTCTGAAAAGACACCTGCGTGTTCGTAAGAAAATCCAAGGAACGGCAGCACGTCCTCGTTTGAACGTATTCCGTTCTGGTAAACATATGTACGCTCAAATTATCGATGACGTAGCTGGTGTAACGATCGCTTCCGCGTCTACTGTAGACAAAGAACTGAGCAGCGACATCAAAAACGGCGCTTCTGTTGAGTCAGCTCGTAAAGTTGGCGAACTCGTTGCAAAACGTGCGAAAGACAAAGGCGTTTCTAACATCGTATTTGACCGTAGCGGATATCTGTACCATGGTCGTATCGCAGCATTGGCTGAAGCGGCTCGTGAAGCAGGACTTGAGTTTTAAGATATTTTTCAAAAGGAGGTTAACGACTTGCGTGTAGATCCGAATACTTTGGAACTGACTGAAAGAGTTGTAAATATTAATCGCGTAGCTAAAGTAGTAAAAGGCGGACGCCGTTTCAGCTTTAGCGCACTGGTTGTAGTCGGCGACGGCAACGGCTGGGTTGGAGCTGGTATCGGTAAAGCGGGCGAAGTACCTGATGCAATTCGCAAAGGTATTGAAGATGCTAAGAAAAACCTTGTACACGTTCCACTCGTAGGAACATCGATTCCTCACTTGGTAACAGGTAAGTTCGGCGCAGGACGCGTTCTGTTGAAACCAGCATCTGAAGGTACTGGTGTTATCGCTGGTGGTCCTGTACGTGCGGTTCTCGAACTTGCTGGTGTAGGTGACATTTTGACAAAATCTCTGGGTTCTTCGAATTCCATGAACATGGTCAATGCGACTTTGGAAGGTTTGTCCCGTTTGAAGCGTGCTGAAGACGTGGCTAAACTGCGCGGAAAATCCGTCGAAGAGCTTCTGGGTTAAGGAGGGAATCTCATGGCTAAATTGGAAATTACCCTCGTCCGCAGCTTGATCGGACGTCCGGAGACGCAAAGAACAACTGTGAAAACATTGGGCTTGCGCAAAATCAACAGCAAAGTGGTTCAAAACGATAATCCAGCCATTCGTGGTATGATTAACAAAGTAAGTCACTTGGTAGCTGTTAAAGAAGTAGAAGCTTAATTCGGGATATTCCCATAAATCTTTAAGGAGGTGCAACGAACGATGAAGTTACATGAGCTTTCCCCAGCTCCTGGATCCCGCAAAGAGCGTAAACGTGTTGGTCGCGGTCCAAGTAGTGGTACGGGTAAAACATCAGGTCGCGGTCACAAAGGACAAAACGCTCGTTCCGGCGGTGGTGTACGTCCGGGCTTCGAAGGTGGACAAAATCCATTGTATCGTCGCTTGCCAAAACGTGGTTTCGTAAACCCAACTCGCAAGGAATATGCGGTTGTGAATATTGAAGACCTGAACAGTTTTGCTGCGGGTACTGAAGTAACTCCAGAATTCTTGATGACGAACGGCGTAGTTAAAAACGCTAAATCCGGAATCAAGATCCTGGGTAACGGTGAAGTCACTGTGAAGCTGACTGTTAAAGCTAACAAGTTTTCTCAATCTGCGGTGGAGAAAATTGAAGCTGCCGGCGGTACAACCGAGGTGATTTAATGTTCAAGACCCTAAAGAATATCTGGCGGGTTGAAGATCTGCGCAAAAGGGTATTATTTACCCTTTTTGTACTGATCATTTACCGCATCGGATCCTTCGTTCCAGTACCTGGAGTAAACAAAGAGGTTTTCGAAGCGACAAATTCTGCGGGTAAAGAAGTTTTTGGACTTCTCAATACGTTCTCGGGTGGAGCACTGTTCCAGTTCTCGATCTTTGCACTCGGGATCGTACCTTACATCACTGCGTCTATCATAGTACAGTTGCTTTCCATGGACGTTATCCCTAAGTTAGCGGAATGGGCTAAGCAAGGTGAACAAGGTAAGAAAAAATCAGCTCAGCTGACTCGTTATTTAACGATCGGTCTGGCATTGATTCAAGCGTTTGGTACGTCGATCGGATTCAACCGCTTGTACAATACAGAGATGGTGCCTAACGCCACTTTTGCTGATTATATCTTGATCGCGATTGTACTTACGGCCGGTACTTCATTCCTGATGTGGCTTGGTGAGCAGATCACCGAGAAGGGCATAGGAAACGGGATTTCGATTTTGATCTTTGCGGGTATCCTTTCAACGGTGCCTAACATTATCAAACAGACAATCGAGTCCGACTTCATTCAACCTGATCAGTTGTTCATGAACATCCTTAAAGGTGTAATCGTCGCAATTGTTATTGTGTTGATTATCATCGGTGTCATTTACATTCAGCAGGCGATTCGGAAAATTCCTGTACAGTACGCGAAACGCGTCGTAGGTAACAAAATGTACGGTGGACAGAATACACACATCCCGCTGAAGATTAACGCAGCAGGTGTTATCCCTGTCATCTTTGCTTCATCTCTGTTGATGTTCCCAACGATTATCGCCAACTTCTGGGCTGATCGTTTATGGGCACAGTGGATCGGACAAAATCTGACTACTCACAAACCTCTGGGTATGTTATTGTATGTCGTGATGATCTTCGGTTTCACTTTCTTCTATACTTTCGTACAGATGAATCCACAGCAGATGGCTGATAATATGAAAAAGAACGGCGGTTACATCCCAGGCATTCGCCCGGGTAAAGCAACCGAGAAATATCTGACCCGTGTCATGACTCGTTTGACAATGGCCGGAGCCATCTTCTTGGCAGTCATTTCCGTTCTGCCTGTATTCTTAGGGGCACTTTCTGGTTTGCCTCAATCGGCGCAAATTGGAGGAACGTCTCTCCTGATCGTTATCGGTGTTGCGCTCGATACCATGAAGCAAATCGAAAGCCAATTGATCAAACGCCACTACAAAGGTTTTATCAATAAATAGGCAATAGGTACCGGTCAAGCTAAGACTTACTTGCCGGCACCTATTGTGCTGTTTGTTGATGTAGGGTAGTCTTGGAGGGAGTGACATAACGTGAACATCCTATTCATGGGCCCTCCGGGGGCAGGAAAAGGAACACAAGCAGACGTCATCGTGAAAGAGTTCGGTATTCCCCACATTTCAACAGGCGATGCATTTCGTCTGGCGATTAAGCAGGGAACTCCCATTGGCCTGAAAGCCAAGGAATATATGGATCAAGGATTGCTTGTACCAGATGATGTAACCATCGGCATCGTTGAAGAACGGTTGCAGCAGCCTGACTGCAGAGAAGGATTTCTCTTGGATGGTTTTCCAAGAACCCTGTCTCAAGCAGAAGCGCTTGATGGCATCCTGGACCGACTGAACTCAGGTCTCGATCATGTAATCAACCTGAAAGTGGACCGCGACAAATTGCTGGCTCGTTTGACGGGTCGTCGCATTTGCAAAAACTGTGGCGCCACTTATCATGTCGTATTCAATCCGCCTAAGCAGGAAGGTATTTGTGATAAATGCGGCGGCGAGTTGTACCAACGCTCGGATGATAACGAAGAGAGCGTAGGAACCCGTCTTGACGAATATATCAACAAAACAGCACCACTCCTCACGTTTTATGAGAACAAAGGTCTTCTTCGTCAAATGAACGGAGAACAGGATATTGATCAAGTCTCTCAAGAGATCGTGTCCTTACTGCGAGGTTAATTGAATGATCATTGGTAAGTCCGAAACGGAACTGGGCTTGATGAGGGAAGCAGGGAGAATCGTTGCGGAAACGCATCGTCTCTTGGCAGAGCATATCGCTCCCGGTATTACGACTGGAGAACTTGACCATATGGCCGATCAATACATCCGCAGTCAAGGAGCTGTGCCGTCTTTCAAAGGTTATAACGGTTTTCCTGCCAGTGTGTGCGCTTCAGTAAATGAAGAGTTGGTGCATGGATTTCCCGGCAAACGCAAGTTGAACGAGGGCGATATCGTTACGTTTGACATTGGCGCGCAGTACCAGGGGTATCATGGAGATTCTGCCTGGACTTATCCGGTCGGCCGTATTTCCGAAGAAGCCCGTCGTCTTCTGGACGTTACCGAGGCTTCGTTATACGCAGGTCTGGCGCTGGTTAAACCGGACATTCGCTTGTTTACTATATCTCATGCGATTCAGAAATATATTGAGGATGCCGGTTTTTCGGTAGTTCGGGAATATGTCGGTCACGGCATAGGAGCGGATCTGCACGAAGAACCCCAAATTCCGAACTATGGTCTTCCTGATCGAGGACCACGGCTTAAAGCGGGCATGGTGCTGGCCATAGAGCCGATGGTTAACGCAGGTAGCCGGTATGTGAAAACGTTGGAAGATAACTGGACTGTCGTTACTGTTGATGGATCGTTATGTGCCCACTTTGAACACACCGTAGCAGTTACACCAGAAGGCATGGAAATTTTCACAAAACTGAATGCGTAGGTGATGAGGCATGAATAATCAGTCTAATCCGCAGCTCGGTCAACTTGTGAAGATCCGTAAAGGCCGCAATGCGGACCAAGCCGCGGTAATTGTTGCTATAGCGGACAGTAGGTTCGTGTATATAGCGGATGGAGACAAACGTAAGTTTGATCAACCAAAGAAGAAGAATATTCTTCATCTGGAGCTCCAGCCGATGATCAGCAGCGAGGTTGTAAACAGTTTAAACGAGAGTGGTCGGGTGACAAACGGAAAGCTCCGCTATGCGGTTCATTCGTTTCTGGAATCCACCAACATTCAAGCTGAAGAGAAAGGAGACTGACTAATGGCCAAGGAAGATGTCATTGAAGTGGAAGGCACGGTTCTTGAACCGCTGCCGAATGCAACATTCAAGGTTGAGCTTGAGAACGGTCATCAAATTCTCGCTCACGTTTCCGGCAAGCTGCGGATGCACTTTATCCGTATCCTGACTGGTGACAAAGTAGTTGTTCAGTTATCGCCTTATGATCTGACAAAAGGACGTATAACTTACCGTAAATAGTAGTAGACAGTTGCAATGAACTGTGAAGCTTGAAGCGGGTTTTGCCCGGCAAAACTTGCGAAAGCTTCGAAGCCGGTTTTACAATGGTAAAACGAGGTCAATGCTTACGAAGAGAGTTTTGCTAAGCAGAACTTTGAGGAGGTAATTCACATGAAGGTAAGACCTTCGGTCAAACCGATTTGCGAAAAATGCAAAGTCATTCGCCGCAAAGGGAATGTTATGGTTATCTGTGAAAATCCGAAACACAAACAAAAACAAGGTTAATGAAGGGGGTGTAGCGTAAAATGGCACGTATAGCTGGTGTGGATTTGCCACGTGATAAGCGCGTTGAGATCGCCTTGACTTATATTTTCGGAATCGGTAAAACGACTTCCCAGAAAATTCTGAGCTCTACAGGCATCAATCCGGACACTCGTGTTCGTGATTTGACGGAAGATGAAGTCAGCAAATTGCGTGAAAGTATCGACAAAGAGGTCAAAGTAGAAGGTGACCTGCGTCGTGAAATCTCTTTGAATATTAAACGTTTGACGGAGATCGGTTGTTACCGTGGAGTTCGTCATCGTCGTGGTCTGCCTGTTCGTGGACAACGTACGAAAACGAATGCTCGTACTCGTAAAGGTCCTCGTCGTACAGTAGCGAACAAGAAGAAATAATAAGGGGGGATAAGAGAAAATGGCTAAACCGAAAAAAGTCGTACGTACTAAACGTCGTGACCGTAAAAATATTGAATCTGGCGTGGCACATATCCGTTCCACTTTCAATAACACTATCGTTACCATTACGGATCCTCACGGAAACGCAATTTCGTGGGCAAGCTCCGGCGGCCTCGGATTCAGAGGTTCCCGTAAATCGACTCCGTTTGCTGCACAAATGGCTGCTGAGACTGCTGCCAAAGCTGCAATGGAACATGGGATGAAAGCCGTTGAGGTTATGGTTAAAGGACCAGGCGCAGGCCGTGAAGCAGCGATCCGCTCTTTGCAAGCTGCAGGTCTGGAAGTTAACCTGATCAAAGACGTAACTCCAGTCCCACACAACGGATGCCGTCCTCCAAAACGTCGTCGTGTCTAATGAGATTTGCCCCTGCGTGTGGTATAAATCCAGCACAATCTGCTAATAATGGTTGTTTAGGCATACTACTACATGTTTTCGCAAGAGAAGGTAAATGTTTCATAGAGGACCGACGTTTTGAAGGAGGGGTATTGCAGTGATTGAAATCGAAAAGCCGAAAATTGAGACGGTTGACGTCAACGATGATGGCACCTATGGGAAATTCGTAGTAGAACCGCTGGAGCGCGGATACGGAACGACGCTTGGAAACTCGCTTCGCCGAATCTTGCTCTCGTCACTGCCGGGTGCGGCAGTGTCTTCGGTTCAAATCGATGGCGTTCTGCATGAATTTGCTACAGTTCCTGGCGTAATGGAAGATGTAACGGAGATTATTCTTAACCTGAAAGCTTTGTCGCTTAAAATTCATTCGGATGAGGAGAAAGTGCTCGAGATTGATGCTGAAGGCGAAGGAGCAATCACGGCTGGAGATATCCGTGCGGATTCCGATGTGGAAATCCTTAACCCGGATCTGCACATCGCTACGCTCGGACCAGGTTCGAGACTTCACATGCGTATTTTTGCCAATCGCGGTCGCGGCTACGTCCAGGCAGATCGGAATAAACGCGATGACCAGCCGATCGGCGTCATCCCAGTCGATTCCATCTTCACCCCGATCAGCCGCGTTAACTACGCTGTGGAAAATACGCGTGTTGGCCAAGTAACCAACTATGACAAGCTCACGTTGGAAGTTTGGACAGACGGAAGTATTCGTCCTGAAGAGGCTGTAAGCCTCGGCGCTAAAATTTTGACCGAGCATTTGATGCTCTTCGTGGGTCTTACAGACGAAGCGAAAGACGCTGAGATCATGGTCGAAAAAGAAGAAGACAAAAAAGAAAAAGTACTCGAAATGACGATCGAAGAGCTGGATCTCTCTGTTCGTTCCTACAACTGCCTGAAACGTGCCGGTATTAATACCGTGCAAGAGCTGACTACGAAAACGGAAGAAGACATGATGAAAGTCCGTAACCTCGGACGCAAGTCTTTGGAAGAAGTTCAAGAGAAGCTCGAAGAATTGGGTCTGGGACTCCGTACAGAAGAATAGACAGCTGAGTGCTTGAAGTGAAGGAGGGAAAACAATGGCATACCAAAAGTTGGGCCGTAATTCCAGCGCGCGTAAAGCTTTGTTCCGTGACCTGGTAACCGACCTGTTCTTGTACGAGCGCATTCAGACAACTGAAGCGAAAGCAAAAGAGGTTCGCTCTATTGCTGAAAAACTGATCACTAAAGCGAAAAAGGGAGATCTTCATGCCCGTCGCCAAGTGGCAGCTTATGTTCGCCGCGAAACTATCGATGGTGAGCAAGATGCAATCCAAAAACTGTTTAGCGAATTGTCCGGTCGTTACGCTGAGCGTCCAGGTGGATACACTCGTATCCTTAAACTGGGACCTCGTCGTGGTGACGCAGCGCCTATGGTTTACTTGGAACTGGTTGACCGCGCGTAAAACAGATGAGATGAGGAAAGGGGACAGAGTCGTTGATTCTGGATTAACCCTTTTTTTCACTTCATTTCGGAATTCGTGCTGTAATAGAAGCTCCGGAAGGGGCTTCTTTTGCTGTTCGGGGTAGGGTATGTATAGTATGGAACGAAGGTGTGGTAATGATGCGCAACTTGTGCATGACGCTTGCTTACGATGGCACTGCTTATTATGGCTTCCAGGTACAGCCGGGGGGGAATACCATCCAGGATCATCTTGAAGATGCCATTCGTGCATTGACAGGTGAGACGGTAAAGATAACGGGGTCAGGTAGAACTGACGCGGGTGTTCATGCTCGCAGGCAAATCTTCAACTTTGCTACCGAATCTCAAATCCCGATTGAACGATGGTGTATTGCACTTAATTCTAGATTACCCTCTGATATTGTTGTGATTGATGCAATAGAGGTACCGCTTGAGTTTCATTCTCGCTATGCAGCGAAAACGAAGACGTACCGCTATACGATCAATGCAAATCAATTTCCGGATGTATTCAACAGAAGGCTGCAATACCATCATCATGCCAGGTTGGACGTAACTGCAATGCAGGAGGGGCTTCGTCATTTTATTGGTACGTATGATTTCACCTCCTTTGCTTCTCGCAAGTCTCAGAAAGACAATCATATACGTTCGGTATACGACGCATGGATAGAGGTTGACCGTTCAATGTGCAGAGATCATCCGCGCGATCAGGGTGTCATTCATATTTATGTGAGCGGCAACGGCTTTTTGCAGCATATGGTTCGCATTATTGTTGGTACACTGCTGGAGATCGGAGAGGGCAAACGGAAAGCCTCTGATGTACCGAATATGATTGCCGCATGTAATCGCTCTGCTGCAGGACCAACTGCGGTAAGCTGCGGTTTAATGCTATGGGATCTTGAATACAAAAAAGATTAAATTTGGTGAGTGAAAAGCTTAATTAACACTTGCGATTTAAACTCCTATCATGTAATATAAAAGTTGTGTTTTCTTAATGGCTTTCCCACAGCCCCAATTAAGAGGTTCACATCGCAACAACTATCCATCAACACCTAAAGTTATCACTTAATGAACGAAGATAAATGAAAATGAGATTTTGAACATTTTAAGGAGGAACTTTTCAATGCGTACAACGTACATGGCGAAGCCTAACGAAGTTGAGCGCCAATGGCACATCATTGATGCCGAAGGCAAAACGCTCGGACGTTTGGCGAGCGAAGCAGCTGCTTTGATCCGCGGCAAACACAAGCCACAATTCACTCCACATGTGGACACTGGCGATTTCGTAGTTATCATCAATGCGGAGAAAATTGTATTGACTGGTAAAAAAATGCAAGACAAGAAATACTACCGTCACTCGATGCACCCAGGTGGTTTGAAAGTAACTTCTGCAGAAGATATGGTTAAAAACAAACCGGAACGTATGTTGGAATTGGCTGTTCGCGGTATGCTTCCTAAAACTCGCATGGGCGAGAAAATGAAGCTGAGACTTAAAGCGTACAGAGGCACTGAGCATCCACATGCAGCACAAAAACCAGAAGTTTACGAACTTCGCGGTTAATTAAAAGGAGGACAGTTTCATGGCACAAGTACAATACTATGGGACAGGTCGTCGTAAACATTCGGTAGCTCGTGTTCGCCTTGTACCGGGTGAAGGACGCATTGTCATCAATAAACGTGATATTAATGAATACTTCGGTTTGGAAACACTCAAACTGATCGTAAAACAACCACTGACTTTGACAGAAACGCTTAGCAACTATGACGTTTTGGTTATCGCTCATGGTGGCGGAATCTCCGGTCAAGCTGGAGCAATCCGTCATGGTATCTCCCGCGCTCTGCTCAAAGCAGATCCAGAATACCGTGCTTCCCTGAAAAAAGCAGGATTCCTGACTCGTGACCCACGGATGAAAGAACGTAAAAAATACGGTCTCAAAGCCGCTCGTCGCGCTCCTCAGTTCTCCAAACGTTAATATGTCTTACAAGCCTCTGGCCTCGGTCAGGGGTTTTTTTGTTGTCTATAAGACATGGATCAGTTATCCTATTTCCATAGGATGCCCAGACAAGTTTTCATATGTATGTGTTCTAAGATCTAATGTGATAAAACTCGGCTTATTTCTTATCTTAAATTTGACTGAGGATAGTTCTTACAAGACAGGTTATGCGAGGTCATAATCATCAGTTTTTCTTATGAATTCAATAAATGTCACTTACATGTATGCACAGAGAATTCAAATTTTTTCATGCACTGTTGGTCCCTTTGTATCTCGTATTTGGTTTTGTAACGAGTAATATCAATACGAACTTTAGTCCTGTTTAATCCAAAAAAACCAGAAGGGACAAAGAATTTCACATTTTGCTTAACGAATTGGACCTAATAACTTCTAGCCTGCTTAAATTAGTTGCAATGAAATTTATTGAAAGAGAATCGAAATGTTTACAAAATGATTGGTAATCCACACACCAAAATGGGCTGTAAAGGAATCATTTTACCATGCGGCAGGCCATTGACATCCCCCCTGAAAGATTTATACTATACATAATTCATATTAGATTGGTCGGCATTGAAGTTTTCGGGAAAAGCAGAATGGGGGAATTTCAGAATGAACTTGTTGGAAAAAGAAGAACTTGCTCGGGTGAAAGCAGAAGAATTGGAGAACGCAAGCCCTGAGGATATTATCCGTTACGCTGTTGAGACATTTCCAAATATCACTTTTGCATGCAGCTTTGGTGCGGAAGATGTTGTACTTGTAGATATGCTGCAGAAGATCAGTCCATCTACGGATGTTTTTTATCTCGACACTGATTTTCATTTCAAGGAAACGTATGAGACACGTGATCTTATGAAAGAGAAATACAATATGGATTTTGTTCGTGTTTCTCCTAAAATTACGCCAGAAGAGCAGGCGGCCCAACATGGAGAGGAATTGTGGAAATCGGATCCTAATGCTTGCTGCAATATTCGCAAGGTTGAGCCGCTGACACGTATCCTTTCCAAGTATGATGCATGGATCACGGGAATTCGCAGAGATCAAGCACCGACTCGTGCTAATGCGAAGAAGGTGGAATACGATACGAAGTTTGGACTTATGAAATTTAACCCGATCGCTCACTGGACTTCTGAGGATGTGTGGGATTATATTCGGGCTAATAACGTTGTATATAACCCTCTCCATGATCAGAACTATCCGAGCATTGGTTGTGAATATTGCACCCGTCAAGTTATGCCAGGTGAAGATCCGCGTGCAGGACGATGGTCCGGTAATGATAAAACAGAATGCGGACTTCATAAATAAAGTATTCGAAATAGCAGGAACATTCTTTAGAGCTTACATTATAGCTTTGAGCTTATCTCTATCGAACCACCACTAGGAAGAGAAATTAGGGAGCTGACAAAATGACATCCCTTCTGCCTCTATGACGTTATCCGTTACAAAAGTGCCTGGTCAGCTCCTTGATGGAAAGCCCGTGATGGAGAGTGCCCGCCACCAGAATTAACTCATCCTGAGGTAGCTGAAGTGCTGATTAAGGGAATGGCGGAGCAAGTCCGCTCCTAAGGGTATATTTGTCCATCTTGTCCCATATAGATGATTAGAGTCATTTATAGGGACGAGGTGGTTTTTTTATGCGTAAAAATATGGGGAAGCATTTTGTGGTATGGATCCGGTTGCGTACAGTGAAGCGTGTGCTATTAAGCCTCTGTCTACTGGCGATGTTGGTCGCTGTGGTGACGTATGAACTTCCTTCATCCAAGACGTCCGGATATTGGGGGCTGCCGCTAGCAGGTAAAGTCATCGCAATCGATGCAGGGCACGGTGGACCAGACGGGGGGGCTGTGAGCAAGCAGGGGGTTATCGAGAAGGATATTAATTTGTCGATTGCTTTGTATGTACGGGACTATCTGCAGCAAGCTGGAGCACTGGTGGTCATGACACGAGAGATTGACACAGATCTTGCAGAGGCAGATACCAGAGGATATTCCAAACGGAAGACAGAAGATCTCAAGCAGAGAGTAAGACGAATTGAAGACAAGCAGGCAGATCTGTTTATCAGCATTCACATGAACAGTGTCCCTTCGAACCGCTGGAGTGGTGCGCAGGTCTTTTATACACCCAACCACCCGGACAATGAAGGATTGGCCAATCTGTTGCAGCAAGAGATGATCCGTAATCTTGAAAATACAGATCGAATTGCGAAAACGGTAAATACCGTGTATCTGCTTCAAGCATTGAAAATTCCGTCTGCTCTCGTAGAAGTCGGTTTCTTATCTCATCCGGATGAAGCACGTCTTCTTGCTGATGAAGCATATCAACGTAAAGTAGCCGCTTCCATCTATAATGGAATCTTGAGGTATTCCTCGGGGGAACGTCCCAAAAGTTAGTTACAAAGAGAAGGAGAATGTTATAATTAACACAGCATACCTAATTACATGCCAATAGATAAAGCTGAGGTGCTGTCTGATGATATCAAAAGAACAGATACTTGAACTATTGCAACCTTTACAGGAACCACAATTGGGAGTAAGTCTGACCGAGCTTCAATGGATTCGTGATGTCATGGTAAAAGAAAATCATGTGGCACTGACCATTGTTACATTGGACAATCAGACTGAGGATACAACTGCTCTTAGTGACGCCGCACGTAACCTATTGTCTCAACATGGGATTCAGGATGTACATATACGTCTGCGTGCAGCATCAGAACATGAACGAGAGAGTGTGAATGCAGGACAACCAGGGAATGAGCAGAATGACGAGGAAGTGCTTGTAAAAGGCCATGCAGCAGGTCTGGATGGTCATGAGTTATTAAGCCCTGAATCGGGTGTTCGCTATATTGCAGTAGCAAGCGGCAAAGGTGGGGTAGGTAAATCTACAGTCACAGTGAATCTGGCTGCTGCCCTCGCTCGGCAAGGTAAAAAAGTTGGATTAATTGATGCGGACATCTATGGTTTCAGTGTACCTGATATGATGGGGATTGAAGAATACCCTGTTGTAGAGGATGGAATCATTCAGCCGGTTGAGCGTTTCGGTGTAAAAGTGATGTCGATGGGATTTTTCATTCGTGAAAATAACCCTGTAATCTGGCGCGGTCCCATGCTGGGTCGCATGCTGCGTCAGTTCTTCACAGATGTAAATTGGGGTGAACTGGACTACATGCTGCTTGATTTGCCTCCAGGCACTGGTGACGTAGCGCTGGATGTGCATCAAATGCTGCCGCAGAGCAAGGAGATCATTGTGACAACGCCGCATGCAACAGCTGCATTTGTAGCCGCGAGAGCGGGTGCAATGGCGATTCAGACCGAGCATGAGCTGCTGGGTGTGGTAGAGAACATGGCTTATTACGAATGTGGCAAATGTGGGGAGAAAGACTATGTCTTTGGCCGTGGGGGCGGCGGACGTCTTGCGGAAAGCCTGCATACAGAGCTGCTTGCACAGATTCCTCTCGGTTCACCGGACAATCATCCATCGGAGCCTGATTTCTCGCCATCTGTATATAAGGCTGATACAAGCATCGGCGCCATATACGATGAAGTAGCTCAGGCAATTGAGACTAAGTTTTAGCATATTGAAAAAAAATCAACACAACATCAAAAAGCCTGCATCCATCGGATGCGGGCTTTTATAACGTATAACATGGTTCCGTTCCTGAAATCAGGATTAACTGTATATCAACGGTATCCCTCGACAGGGGTTATGAGCCTCCGCCACTTCCGGAATCACTACCGCTACCCCCATCGCCGCTGTCTCCGCCGCCGCTTCCACCTTCTTGGCCGCCACCTTCTTGCTGTCCACCTTGTTCCTGCCCGCCGCCGGATTCAACTTTGGGCTGTAGTTCTTCCTGTACTACTTTTTTGAGCAAAGTCAGTACTTCCATCCGGAACAGTGGATTCTGCATGACTTCCTGCATGACGGTCATGGTCTGTTTACGATACTCTGGGGTTTTGGTCATGTCCATAAACATTTTGGACACTTCCGGTGATTTCATGATATCCCCAACCGATTTCTGATACGTGGGATCTTTGATCAACTGCATATGCAGCTGCTTGCTTTGCGAGTTAATGGCTTTGGCAAATTCACTCGCAAATTGTGGATCTGTCATGATTTTCTCGAATTCCTTTTGGTACTCGGGAGCCGTGATGGTATCTTTAACAGCAATACGTATTTGTTCTGAAGATTGCATGGGCATTAACATTTTCATACCGATGGTTCCAGACCCGCCACCCGATCCGCCGCCACTTTGTTCGGAATCTCCACCTTCGCCGCCACCCCCGGAGGAACTTTGGCCAGTTAGAGCTTCTTCGACAGCCTTCTTGCCTTCGTCACTTTTCAGAATATCCACGACCATCGTTTTCATCTCTTTATAACTGCCCTGAGGAGGCGAAGAATTCTGATCTGAACCGCAGCCGGCAAGCATGACGGATAGCCCCAATACGGCGCAGCTTAGCTGCCACAAAGGCCGTTTCATGTGCATAACCCCTCCTTGATTAGATACTGCATGTAGTATGTGATGGGCAAGCACTAAATATGTTGAATGATGATGGTTTTTTGCTGAGAAGGTTGGTAAAATAAACTCTCGGGGGTGGAAAACATTTGAATTTACGTAAATGGTTTTTCCTATTTTGGACAGCCTTACTTATCGGAGCAGCCGGATCGCTAGTAACAGGTCTCATTATGATGCTGGTGAACGGAGAAAGAACGAACGGAATTATCGATTTTCTGCTGTATCTCCTGATTTTATTTGGATCAGGGGTGATGATTAGTGTGTATTCTCAGATGGGTTTTTTCGCTTACTTGATACTGAATTATATGGGCAAAGGTGTATTTCCAAAAAGCGGCTGGCAGATCGTTCAGCTTGTTTTAACCGTGCTGGCTTTACTTGACGTCATGTTTTTGCGTTTGTTCGTTGGAGGCGGACGAGAGCGTCTGTCCGATATCGTACTTGGAATCATTATTTTGGCAGCCGCAATTGTTACCGCTTACGTGAAAGTGAAAAAGACACATATTTCGGCAATGGTCCCAACGCTCTTTTTCATGATTGCAGTAACCGTGGTGGAGACGATCGGTGTGCTCCGAATCGATGTAAATGCCGCTACCACCTTTATTGTGGTCCCGTTACTGGCATGTAATGCATATCAAATGCTAATATTACATAAGCTGGTGGATGGTTCTGCAGAGCAGGCCGTGAGCGGGAGAACGGAGCAAGCATAAGAAGGACGGCTATTCTGGATCTTTTAATAAAACGCGAAAAAGAGCTAACCTGGTTAGCTCTTTTCATTTATCTCTGCCAATATGATATTTAACCTTCAGAATGGAATATACAGCCTATAGTATAACCGTATATCTTGTGAGTTCTATTGAGCACTGGCTTGATCCCGGACTTCTGTACCTTTGGCACTGGAATGATTCAGCAGTTCGGAGACGGTTACGAATTCATATCCCTGGTTTCTTAATTTATCGATAATGACGGGCAGTGCTTCATGAGTTTGTTTGGAAGAATCACTCGCATGTAGAAGTACGATATCTCCAGGGTGCGCTTTGCTGACTACCCGATCTACGATGGTTTGTACACCTGGATTCTTCCAATCCTGTGAGTCGGTATCCCATTGAACGACCTGGTAGTTAAGACTGCTGGCTACTTGAAGTACGCGCTTGTCAAAATCCCCATTGGGCAGACGAAGCAGATTCGGTTCTTTTCCCGTTAAATCGGTTAAAATGCTATGAGCTGTCGAAATTTCCTTGCGAATTTCCTCTTCGGTCATGCTGCTGTAATTATCGTGCTTATGTCCGTGGCTGCCAATTTCGTATCCCGCTTCCTTGATGGAGGTTACAATCTCGGGGTGTGTCTTGCTCCAGGGGGAGGATAAGAAGAAGGTAGCCTTCTCCACTTTGTTATCCTGCAGCACTTTAAGGATTGGTTCCGTGCGCTTATCGCCCCAGCTAATATCAAATGTAAGTGCAATTACTTTTTTCTCTGTTGGTACGTTGTAGACAGCCGACGGTGCATCCTCCGAGAATACTGAAACATTGCCGCTTTCCAGATAAATAATCCCGATAGCAAAGACGGCAGCAGCCAGCACAATCAGGAAACGTTTAATCTTTTTGCCGCTAAATACATAGAACGAGTTCATTTCAATAAGCGCCCCTCTCCCATAAGAAATGCTTGTTTACTCTCCAATGTATGCTCGTACAGCGCAGTTATTCGCATGAGAAATTTGTTTGTCCATCAACTTCAGTCATTAGGAGGTTACCATGTTAAAATTCAGTACATTTCTAAGGGATCTGGGATCCATTCGTAACGCATTAATCTGGTCGGTCATATTGTTTGTTGCAGGGATAGGAGCTGGATGGGTAAGTACAGGGCCGCTGCAGGACATATTAATGAACCAGATAGGCGGACTTCAAGAAGTAAGCAGACAGCTCGAACAGAGCGGAAATGTGCAATGGAATTTCTTTATCTTTATCTTTTTTAATAATGCCATCAAAAGTGTACTCGTGATCTATGCAGGAATTTTCTTTGGCATATTGCCTGTTATCTTTTTAGTAATTAACGGAATGGTTATCGGTTTCCTAGTGCATATCACCACAGATAATGGGGCCAGCTTTTTTGATATCGTGGTAAAGGGGCTTTTACCGCACGGAATTATAGAAATTCCCGTTATTATCATTGCCTGTGCTTTTGGTCTCAAGTTTGGGGGACTGGCATCCAGAAGCCTTATTGAACTTGGAAGTGCTAAACGTCAGGGGTTAGGAAAACAGTGGGGGACTTTTTTGAAGAGGACGTTAACGGCGTCGTGCTGGGTCATTATCCTGCTGTTTATTGCAGCCATTATCGAAAGTACGATTACCTTCAGTATTGTGCGTGGATAAATTTGTATGGAATGACATTCATAAATTTTCAGAAAGTTGACCATAACAATAAAACGGGTTTCAGCAATCCCTTAGGTAAGAGAATTTATAACCCATAGGGGCTGGAATCGGCGCGTCTAATATAGCCCTGACTTTAGAGAGTGCAGGATTCAATATACAAATATAAAGGCGCGCCTTATCCATATGCAGAAAAAGGAGAACTCTTAATGCTGGGTATGCTGTTTAACGAGAAGGAATGTAAGGAACTCGATTATGTGTTACGTAAAGAGCTGGATGAGATGTTGTTTGACCTCAGTGATAATCGCCTCGACCAAGAGATCAAATACGCTATAGCGAGTAGATACAAAACAGTATTCCGCATGTATGCTCGATTCGCTCCGCCGAAGGAGCTGTCCAAATACGCAAGAAGTGGCAAACTCAAAAAGTCTAAACCGTAAGAAGCATGGTACAGAGCTTCAAACATGCAGTATTAATTGATGAGCGAGGTGCGGCCTACTGCAGCCAGAGCTGTACCTCTATAACTACCTAGGACGGAATCTATGAATGGAATAACATGAATGATATCAAATTGTCGAAAAAGGGTTGACCTATTGGTTTAGATATGATAAATTAATTTTCGTTCCTTTTTAGGACAAACCACTAAAACAAGTACCTAGCAGCAAAAGGAAAGAAAAACATTCCTGAAAAAAAGTACTTGCAAAGTGGAAGTGAACATGATATATTATAAAAGTCGCCGCTGAAAACGACGACAACATGAAAAACAGCAACGAACTGAATGTTTGATCTTTGAAAACTGAACAACGAGTGAGTAACGATCTTACTTTATAAGGTCGAAAAGCTGAGAAATCGGTACAAGTCATCTGACTGTATGATTTCGAAGCGAAAATGAGATTTTTAATCTCGTCAGATTCAAAATGAGCTAATCGCTCTTTTCAATACTTTATTGGAGAGTTTGATCCTGGCTCAGGACGAACGCTGGCGGCATGCCTAATACATGCAAGTCGAGCGGAGTTGATAGGAAGCTTGCTTCCTTGATGCTTAGCGGCGGACGGGTGAGTAACACGTAGGCAACCTGCCCTCAAGCTTGGGACAACTACCGGAAACGGTAGCTAATACCGAATACTTGCTTTCTTCGCCTGAAGGAAGCTGGAAAGACGGAGCAATCTGTCACTTGAGGATGGGCCTGCGGCGCATTAGCTAGTTGGTGAGGTAACGGCTTACCAAGGCGACGATGCGTAGCCGACCTGAGAGGGTGATCGGCCACACTGGGACTGAGACACGGCCCAGACTCCTACGGGAGGCAGCAGTAGGGAATCTTCCGCAATGGGCGAAAGCCTGACGGAGCAATGCCGCGTGAGTGATGAAGGTTTTCGGATCGTAAAGCTCTGTTGCCAGGGAAGAACGTCCTTGAGAGTAACTGCTCAAGGAGTGACGGTACCTGAGAAGAAAGCCCCGGCTAACTACGTGCCAGCAGCCGCGGTAATACGTAGGGGGCAAGCGTTGTCCGGAATTATTGGGCGTAAAGCGCGCGCAGGCGGTCATTTAAGTCTGGTGTTTAATCCCGGGGCTCAACCCCGGATCGCACTGGAAACTGGATGACTTGAGTGCAGAAGAGGAGAGTGGAATTCCACGTGTAGCGGTGAAATGCGTAGAGATGTGGAGGAACACCAGTGGCGAAGGCGACTCTCTGGGCTGTAACTGACGCTGAGGCGCGAAAGCGTGGGGAGCAAACAGGATTAGATACCCTGGTAGTCCACGCCGTAAACGATGAATGCTAGGTGTTAGGGGTTTCGATACCCTTGGTGCCGAAGTTAACACATTAAGCATTCCGCCTGGGGAGTACGGTCGCAAGACTGAAACTCAAAGGAATTGACGGGGACCCGCACAAGCAGTGGAGTATGTGGTTTAATTCGAAGCAACGCGAAGAACCTTACCAGGTCTTGACATCCCTCTGACCGTCCTAGAGATAGGGCTTTCCTTCGGGACAGAGGAGACAGGTGGTGCATGGTTGTCGTCAGCTCGTGTCGTGAGATGTTGGGTTAAGTCCCGCAACGAGCGCAACCCTTGATCTTAGTTGCCAGCATTTCGGATGGGCACTCTAAGGTGACTGCCGGTGACAAACCGGAGGAAGGTGGGGATGACGTCAAATCATCATGCCCCTTATGACCTGGGCTACACACGTACTACAATGGCCGGTACAACGGGCAGTGAAGCCGCGAGGTGGAACGAATCCTAAAAAGCCGGTCTCAGTTCGGATTGCAGGCTGCAACTCGCCTGCATGAAGTCGGAATTGCTAGTAATCGCGGATCAGCATGCCGCGGTGAATACGTTCCCGGGTCTTGTACACACCGCCCGTCACACCACGAGAGTTTATAACACCCGAAGTCGGTGGGGTAACCGCAAGGAGCCAGCCGCCGAAGGTGGGATAGATGATTGGGGTGAAGTCGTAACAAGGTAGCCGTATCGGAAGGTGCGGCTGGATCACCTCCTTTCTATGGAGAATCGTTTCCCGCAGCGGAAACATTCAAATCTAAAATCTAGCCAGGTCGGCTAGTTACTCACTCGTTGCTCAGTTTTGAGAGCTCAAACTCTCAAACGTTTGGTGGCGATAGCGAAGGGGTTCCACACGTTCCCATCCCGAACACGACCGTTAAGCCCTTCAGCGTCGATGGTACTTGGACCGCAGGGTCCTGGGAGAGTAGAACGCCGCCAAGCGTAAACCTTTTTGGGTTTCAATAATAATATACGGGCCCTTAGCTCAGTTGGTTAGAGCGCACCTCTGATAAGGGTGAGGTCGGTGGTTCGAGTCCACCAGGGCCCACCATTTACACTTTCATAATTTGATATGGGGCCATAGCTCAGCTGGGAGAGCGCCTGCCTTGCAAGCAGGAGGTCAGCGGTTCGATCCCGCTTGGCTCCACCAACAAGATTTCAAGCTTGTTCTTTGAAAACTAGATATCGAAACGAAAATTGCGAATTAGAACATTCCTTTTAGCTGAACTTGTGTTAAACAAGTTTCAAATATTAGCGAAAACTGCATTGCTCATCATGAGCATTTGGTTAAGCTACTAAGAGCACACGGAGGATGCCTAGGCGCTAGGAGCCGATGAAGGACGTGGCGAACAACGATACTGCCTCGGGGAGCTGTAAGCAAGCTTTGATCCGGGGATGTCCGAATGGGGAAACCCAGCTGGGGTAATATCCAGTTACTCACAACTGAATACATAGGTTGTGTAGAGGCATACCAGGGGAACTGAAACATCTAAGTACCTTGAGGAAGAGAAAACAATAGTGATTCCGTCAGTAGCGGCGAGCGAACGCGGAACAGCCCAAACCAGAGAGCTTGCTCTCTGGGGTTGTGGGACGTCTCACATGGAGTTACAAAGGAACCGGTTAAACGAAGAGGTCTGGAAAGGCCCGCCAAAGAAGGTAAAAGCCCTGTAATTGAAAGTTGGTTCCCTCCGAGACGGATCCCGAGTAGTGCGGGGCACGTGAAACCCCGTATGAATCCGGCAGGACCATCTGCCAAGGCTAAATACTTCCTAGCGACCGATAGTGAAGCAGTACCGTGAGGGAAAGGTGAAAAGCACCCCGGAAGGGGAGTGAAATAGAACCTGAAACCGTGTGCTTACAAGAAGTCAGAGCCCATTTTAGGGGTGATGGCGTGCCTTTTGTAGAATGAACCGGCGAGTTACGTTCCCGTGCAAGGTTAAGGTGAAGAGCCGGAGCCGCAGCGAAAGCGAGTCTGAATAGGGCGAGTTAGTACGTGGACGTAGACCCGAAACCGGGTGATCTACCCCTGTCCAGGGTGAAGGTGCGGTAACACGCACTGGAGGCCCGAACCCACGCACGTTGAAAAGTGCGGGGATGAGGTGGGGGTAGCGGAGAAATTCCAATCGAACTCGGAGATAGCTGGTTCTCCCCGAAATAGCTTTAGGGCTAGCCTCGGAAAACAGAGTCGTGGAGGTAGAGCACTGATTGGGTGCGGGGCCCGCAAGGGTTACCAAGCTCAGTCAAACTCCGAATGCCATAGACTTACTTCCGGGAGTCAGACAGTGAGTGCTAAGATCCATTGTCAAAAGGGAAACAGCCCAGACCATCAGCTAAGGTCCCCAAGTGTGTGTTAAGTGGGAAAGGATGTGGAGTTGCACAGACAACCAGGATGTTGGCTTAGAAGCAGCCACCATTGAAAGAGTGCGTAATAGCTCACTGGTCGAGTGACTCTGCGCCGAAAATGTAACGGGGCTAAACACACCACCGAAGCTATGGCTTGATGCTTTGCATCAGGGGTAGGGGAGCGTTGTATAAGGGTTGAAGGTGTACCGTAAGGAGCGCTGGACATTATACAAGTGAGAATGCCGGTATGAGTAACGAAAAGATCAGTGAGAATCTGATCCGCCGAAAGCCTAAGGGTTCCTGAGGAAGGCTCGTCCGCTCAGGGTAAGTCGGGACCTAAGGCGAGGCCGAAAGGCGTAGTCGAAGGACAACAGGTCGAAATTCCTGTACCACCGTAAATCGTTACGAGCGATGGGGGGACGCAGTAGGGTAGTGACGCAGGCTGATGGATGCCTGTCCAAGCAGTAAGGCTGATGTGTAGGCAAATCCGCACATCTAAGGCTGAGCTGTGATGGGGAGTGAAAATTACAGTAGCGAAGGTCATGATCTCACACTGCCAAGAAAAGCCTCTAGCCAGATGAAGGTGCCCGTACCGCAAACCGACACAGGTAGGCGAGAAGAGAATTCTAAGGCGCGCGGAAGAACTCTCGTTAAGGAACTCGGCAAAATGACCCCGTAACTTCGGGAGAAGGGGTGCCCCGGTAGTGTGAATAGCACGAGGGGGCCGCAGTGAAAAGGCCCAAGCGACTGTTTAGCAAAAACACAGGTCTGTGCGAAGCCGTAAGGCGAAGTATACGGGCTGACGCCTGCCCGGTGCTGGAAGGTTAAGGGGAGCGGTTAGGAGTAATCCGAAGCTGTGAACCGAAGCCCCAGTAAACGGCGGCCGTAACTATAACGGTCCTAAGGTAGCGAAATTCCTTGTCAGGTAAATTCTGACCCGCACGAATGGCGTAACGACTTGGGCGCTGTCTCAACGAGAGATCCGGTGAAATTTTAATACCTGTGAAGATGCAGGTTACCCGCGACAAGACGGAAAGACCCCATGGAGCTTTACTGCAGCTTGATATTGAATTTGGGTACGATCTGTACAGGATAGGTGGGAGCCTTTGAAGCATGAGCGCCAGCTTGTGTGGAGGCACCGTTGGGATACCACCCTGATCGTATCTAGGTTCTAACCTGGTGCCCTTAGCGGGTACGGGGACAGTGTCAGGTGGGCAGTTTGACTGGGGCGGTCGCCTCCTAAAGAGTAACGGAGGCGCCCAAAGGTTCCCTCAGAATGGTTGGAAATCATTCGAAGAGTGCAAAGGCATAAGGGAGCTTGACTGCGAGACCTACAAGTCGAGCAGGGACGAAAGTCGGGCTTAGTGATCCGGTGGTACCGCATGGAAGGGCCATCGCTCAACGGATAAAAGCTACCCTGGGGATAACAGGCTTATCTCCCCCAAGAGTCCACATCGACGGGGAGGTTTGGCACCTCGATGTCGGCTCATCGCATCCTGGGGCTGAAGTAGGTCCCAAGGGTTGGGCTGTTCGCCCATTAAAGCGGTACGCGAGCTGGGTTCAGAACGTCGTGAGACAGTTCGGTCCCTATCTGTCGTGGGCGTAGGAAATTTGAGAGGAGCTGTCCTTAGTACGAGAGGACCGGGATGGACGTACCGCTGGTGTACCAGTTGTTCCGCCAGGAGCACCGCTGGGTAGCTATGTACGGACGGGATAAGCGCTGAAAGCATCTAAGCGTGAAGCCCCCCTCAAGATGAGATTTCCCAGTATGTAAGACCCCTTGAAGACGACGAGGTAGATAGGCTGGGGGTGGAAGTGCAGTAATGCATGGAGCTGACCAGTACTAATCGGTCGAGGGCTTATCCACATTGCAGGTTTTAAGTCGCAAATTTCGTTTCGGATCTAGTTTTCAGAGAATAATCTCTGAATGTATAGCAGCATCGTTTGGTGGCGATGGCGGAGGGGTTCCACACGTACCCATCCCGAACACGACCGTTAAGCCCTCTAGCGCCGATGGTACTTGGACCGAAGGGTCCTGGGAGAGTAGGACGCTGCCAAGCGAACTCTTTCATCTTACATAGAAAACAGGCTCTGCATGTTAGCGTTGTACGATGAATTGCATTTGCCCTGCAAATGCATATTATTCCCTGATAGCTCAGTTGGTAGAGCACTCGACTGTTAATCGAGTTGTCACAGGTTCGAGTCCTGTTCGGGGAGCCATTTGCTCTCATAGCTCAGTAGGTAGAGTGCATCCATGGTAAGGATGAGGTCACCGGTTCGATCCCGGTTGAGAGCTTTGGAAATGGGGCCCGTTGGTCAAGGGGTTAAGACACCTCCCTTTCACGGAGGTAACAGGGGTTCGAATCCCCTACGGGTCATAGGATGGAGGCTTAGCTCAGCTGGGAGAGCATCTGCCTTACAAGCAGAGGGTCGGGGGTTCGAGCCCCTCAGCCTCCACCATCTTTATTATTGGGGATTAGCCAAGCGGTAAGGCAACGGACTTTGACTCCGTCATGCATAGGTTCAAATCCTATATCCCCAGCCATTTATTAAGAGCCATTAGCTCAGTTGGTAGAGCACCTGACTTTTAATCAGGGTGTCGAAGGTTCGAGCCCTTCATGGCTCACTTGTTATATGCGCGTGTGGCGGAATTGGCAGACGCACTAGACTTAGGATCTAGCGTCTTTGACGTGGGGGTTCAAGTCCCTCCACGCGCATCCTTTATAAGCGGACGTGGCTCAGCGGTAGAGCATCGCCTTGCCAAGGCGAGGGTCGCGGGTTCGATTCCCGTCGTCCGCTCCAATATATATGCGCCCTTAGCTCAGCTGGATAGAGCGTTTGACTACGAATCAAAAGGCCGGGAGTTCGAATCTCTCAGGGCGCGCCATTATTTCATCAATATCGGGATGTAGCTCAGCTTGGTAGAGCACCTGGTTTGGGACCAGGGGGTCGCATGTTCAAATCGTGTCATCCCGATTTTATGATTACGCGGGTGTAGTTCAATGGTAGAACTTTAGCCTTCCAAGCTAATAGCGTGGGTTCGATTCCCATCACCCGCTTATAGGATTTTAAGAGCAGTCTCTACATGATGTAGAGGCTGCTTTTTCTATACGACAACGCTTAGGGAAATGTATAAAAAACGTAAGAAGAAGCCAAGGCCTTCATGTGTAGAAGGTCTTGGCTTCTTGTACTCTGTACGTCACTTCATTCATCCTACAAGACAGCCTAAAAGGGCTTCTAAACACTTTAGTTGCATTTAGGAACCTTCGTATAGCTATTAACGTTCGTGACGGTCAGAAACTTTTCTACGCATACCTGCTAAGCCGAGAAGTCCGAGCAAACCGAGCCAGCCCCAGTCCATATCATTGTCTCGGTCAGTCGCAGCATTTGCACGAACATTGTTCGTACGGTAGTCACCCGTGTTGTAGTTTGTGCTGTTCATTTGTGTTCCACGGTTTTGATCCATACCTTGGGTTGCAGTACCATTCGCCGCGGCAGGACCAGCCAATGCTGCCACCAGAAGTGTAGAAGCAATAAGTGTAGATACCTTTTTCTTCATCAGATGTCGCCTCCTTTTTGTTTGAACTATATCTAATCTGCCTTTTACTAAATGAAATTATGTAAATGTTCTTACGTTAAAATATCCCTCTGGCATAAGTGATCATGCGGTATAAAAAAGCCCACCAATATTAGCTAGCCAAAGAATCGATTTACCCTCAAACCTTTGGAAATCCAGAATGAACTTTAATGAAGAATCATTTAAAACAGCTTAAAGAATCTATATTGATCATTGAAACGCATTTAAGCACATAATTAGGCATCAAAATTGGCATGGTTTCATCATAAATCATCTTCGCTTAAAGCCTCTAACTTGTTGTTTACATAAGGGGAGATACCAAATGATAATAATTTTTAAATTGACACTTTAATTTATTACATCACTGTGGTAAAGTATACAAAAGCTTGCTTTGCCGGTCATGTTTTTGCATGGGGATTGAACTGCATAAATCATGGAAATGATATTATACTCTTTTGTATGAGTATATTTAACGCTGCTGTATATTTATAAATTATAACGAATATGTATAAGATATTTGTTTATATAGAGTATGTGAAAAAGGTATCATGCGACAAGCTTTTGCTCATTAAATGAAGCAAATTAAGAAAATGAATAATAAAGTGCGTTTTTGTGCGGAAAATCGGGGATAATCCCCTTTTTTACTAATAGAAAAATAAAGATTTTCGTACCATTTTATTGTATGATGTTATGAAGGTGTCAAATTTACGTGTACGAATGTGAACGATCAGATGGGAGGATAAGCATGACTGAAACTATGGTAACCGCCAGCAAAAGCCAATCTAACAACCTGCTCCGGCGAGACGTGCGGTTCCTGGGCAATATACTCGGAGAAGTTCTTGTCCATCAAGGGGGCACGGAGCTTCTCGATATCGTTGAGAAAATTCGGGAAACGAGCAAATCGTTGCGTGCAGAATTTTTGCCTGAACTGTATACAGAGTTCAAAACGATGATCCAGGAATTAGATTCTGAAAATCGTCACCAGGTCATTCGAGCTTTTGCAATTTATTTTCAATTAGTTAATATTGCTGAACAAAACCATCGGATCCGGCGTAAACGGGATTATGAACGATCTGCAGGGGATGCAGTACAGCCTGGTTCGATCGAGAAGGCCGTACAGGATCTGAAGGAGCGCGGATTGTCTCATACCGAAGTCGAGCAGATTCTGGACGAATTGTCGCTGGAACTGGTTATGACAGCTCACCCAACCGAGGCTATGCGCCGGGTTATTTTGGATATCCACAAACGGATATCTGAAGATGTCATGCTGCTTGATAATCCTACGCTGACGTTGCGTGAACGTGAACAATTGCGGGAGAAACTGCTTAACGAAGTTATTACACTCTGGCAAACAGATGAGCTTCGCGACCGCAAACCGACTGTACTGGATGAGGTACGGAACGGAATGTATTATTTTCACGAAACGTTGTTCCACGTACTTCCGGATGTATATCAGGAGCTTGAACGCTGCCTGAATAAATTTTATCCTGACCACGACTGGCATGTGCCGACGTATTTGCGCTTCGGTTCCTGGATCGGTGGAGACCGGGACGGAAATCCTTCGGTAACTTCAGATGTAACGTGGCAGACGCTGTTGATGCAGCGCAAGCTCGCTTTGCGTGAATATCAGCGGATTATGATTGAGCTCATGGGGCATCTCAGCTTCAGTACGAACATCATCCACGTGTCGGATGAATTGGCTCAATCCATTGAGCAGGACCGCAGCTGTGTCACTTTGAAAAAAGTAGACATTTGGCGTAATGAGAAAGAACCTTATCGGATCAAACTGGCATACATGATTGCCAAAATGAATAATGTACTTGATGAAAATAAAGTCGGACAGCCGGACCGTTATGACAGCGCTCAGGAATTGATCGATGATCTGATGATTATTGACCGCAGCCTGCGCCATCATTTTGCAGATTATGTAGCGGATACGACGGTTCGCAAAATGATTCGCCAAGTGGAGCTTTTCGGATTCCACACGGCTGCGCTGGATGTTCGTCAGCATAGTCAGGAACATGAGAATGCGATGGCCGAAATTTTGGCGAAGATGAACATTGTTGAAGATTATGCTCGTCTGACAGAGGACGGTAAAATTGATTTGCTGGCTCGCCTGCTCGAGGATCCACGTCCATTGACTTCTCCATATCACCAGTACAGTGAGGGAACAAAAGAATGTCTGGATGTATTCCGTACAATCAAACGTGCACAGAGCGAGTTTGGTACAGGATGTATTACAAGTTATCTGATCAGTATGACGCAGGGAGCAAGTGATCTGCTGGAAGTCATGGTATTTGCCAAGGAAGTAGGATTGTTCCGTAAAGGACAGGGCGGAGAGATTATTTCGACACTTCAGGCTGTGCCACTGTTTGAAACGATTGATGACCTTCATGCAGCTTCTGACATCATGCAAAAGCTCTTCAATCTTCCGGTATACCGCGCAAGCGTAGCTGCCCGGAATGAGCTGCATGAAATCATGCTTGGTTATTCAGACAGCAACAAGGATGGCGGAGTGGTAACGGCTAACTGGGAGCTTCGGGTAGCCATGAACGCCATTACTGCTGTAGGTAATAAGCATGGCGTCAAGCTGAAGTTCTTCCATGGTCGTGGCGGTGCATTGGGACGTGGAGGTATGCCGCTTAACCGCAGTATTCTTGCACAACCACCTCATACCATTGGTGGGGGAATCAAGATTACCGAGCAGGGCGAAGTCATCTCATCCCGATATTCCCTTCAAGGTATTGCTTACCGCAGTCTGGAGCAGGCGACATCGGCATTGCTCACAGCTGCCCTGAACGGAATGGAGCCGCAAGAATCAGTCTCTGAACAACACTGGGATAGCATCATCAAGGATATTTCCGAGGTATCTCTCACGAAGTATCAAGATTTGATCTTCCGTGATCCGGACTTCTTCAAATTCTTCAAGGAATCAACACCGCTGCCGGAGGTCGGAGAGCTCAACATTGGTTCAAGACCATCCAAACGGAAAAACAGTGATAAATTCGAAGACCTGAGAGCAATTCCATGGGTATTTGCCTGGACTCAAAGCCGCTATCTTCTCCCTGCATGGTATGCAGCTGGAACAGGATTGCAAAGCTACTACCAGAATAAAGAGGAAAATTTGGCTGTCCTCAAAGACATGTATGCCAACTTCCCATTCTTCCGTACACTTATTGATACGGTACAGATGGCTATTGCCAAGGCAGATCTTGTAATTGCCAAAGAATATTCCGCAATGGCCTCCAATGAGGAAGCGCGTGATCGTATCTATGGTCAGATTGAGTCTGAATTCAAACTGACAAAAGAGCTGATTCTGAAAATTACCGGAGAAGAAGAGATTTTGGATGATGTACCGGTAATTCAGGAATCGATTCGTTTGCGTAATCCTTACGTTGATCCATTGTCCTATATGCAGGTGCAGCTACTTAGCGAGCTGAGAGACATGCGTGAGCGCGGGGAAGATGATACCGAATTGCTGCGTGAAGTGCTGCTGACGATTAACGGTATTGCTGCAGGACTTCGCAATACAGGCTGATGCATTACCTGGCCCATATGATTCATGTAGTGAATAGTTAATGGAATTGGATATTAAAATGCACGGTTCTCTCCGCAGTCTTGTGTGAGAGATGAAACGGGACTCCAGTAGGAGTTCCCGTTTTTACTGTTTTTGGTGGATATTTTCCGGCACAGTCTTGATTTTTGACCAAAGTTGATTTACGATTTGATTGGTGAATTACAAGTGTGGACGGGTATCAGAAGGCGGAAGACCCATCAGCATGTCTGGGGGAATAAAGGTGGACAATTTGGAGAACAGGCTGGTTAAGCTGGTCCTAAAGGGTGATCAGCGGGCCTTTGCAGAAATCGTAGAACTATACAAGGACAAGCTATTTCATTTGGCATACCGGATGCTGAACAATCGTCATGAAGCTGAAGACGTTGTACAGGAGACGTTTTTGCGTGTGTTTCGTAATATGGAGAAATATGATCCGAATCAGAAGTTTTCAACCTGGATTTACCGGATTGCAACCAACTTGTGTATCGACCGTTTACGGAGAAAGAAACCATCTTACTCTTTGGATGCCGAGTTGAATGATCAGGAAGGATCCGATGGTTATTCCATGCTTCCGAGTGATGATCGTACACCAGAGAGCGAAGCACTATTGTCAGAAACACAGACACTCATTCGTGAGGCTATAGACAGTCTGCCGGCCAAGTATAAGTCCGTCATGATTTTGAGATATTTACAGGACTTGTCGCTGCAGGAAATTAGTGATGTCACAGGCATGCCCGTAACAACGATCAAAACACGTGTGCACCGGGGCCGTGACTTTTTGCGTAAAAAACTGGAATATAAGCTGTAAATCCATTTCAATTTTTTTAGGCGAAATTATTTGAAACATATCCGAAACGGATGCGTATGTAATGTATGCAAGTCTTATGCGTTGTATTTGAAGATGCATGGACTAAGTGATCTAAGAAAGGATTGGCTCTCATATGGATTGCAACTCGGCCGTCTCTTTAATGCATGAATGTTTGGATGAGTCGTTGTCCCCGGCCCAGAAGGTAGAACTGAAAGGTCACCTTGTTACCTGTCCGGAGTGTCGCATGCGCTTTAAAGAGTTGGAACAGACGGAAATGCTGCTCTTTGCCATGAAACATTATTCACCGTCTGCCTCGGATGAGCTGACCAATCGTATTATGAATGCTCTGCCACAGCCCAAGAGACAACAGGTATGGCTCAAATGGGTCAAAGGACATCCCGGGCTGACGGCGGCAGCCTTCTTTTTGGTCGTGATGCTCTTTAGCGCTTGGAGCTTCTGGGATCAGAATAACGAAATGGTCGTGAAGGGGAATAATCTGGACCAGATCGTCATTGAAGGAAACACGGTAATTGTTCCTCAAGGCAAGTCAATTGCGGGCGATCTTACGATAGAGAATGGTACCGCCCAGGTATATGGTGATGTAGATGGCAATCTGACGGTGATCGACGGACAACTGTATCAAGCTTCGACGGCGCATATTTCCGGTCAGGTGAAAAGCATTGATCAGGCGCTGGACTGGTTCTGGTACAAAATAACCAATATGGTGAATGAAGTGGCTTACCGCTAGCACAGGGTGAATTCTTCAATGGTATATACCAAGCAGGGTACCTCCAGTTTGCATGGGGTACTCTTTTTTTATTGGTGAGATTGTAATTTATGGTATTTGTGTTGTTTCTGCGCAGTTTGTGACTGCCGTAACTTGCAACCTGAACGTTATCGTTATAACCTAGATACTAAAGAGAACATACTACTACATATAGAAAAGCATTTTGCATCTATCCAAAGGCGGTCTTCCAAGCGGCAAGATATAGAATGAACTGGTTATATTCGTCTATACATTGTTGTACCGGGGAACACTCTTTCCCTCCAACTTATATGGCCGGAGGCTTGTCTGTGTCGGATGTGCAAAAGCTAAGACCAGGGATTACATAAAATCCTAATGGGTTAATATGAGATCAGGGTTTACTCATCAATGGGGATAGCGGGGGCTAGCTTATGAACTATTTTGCTGACTTAACGTGGAAAGAGTCCATTAAGGACGTTATCGATATATTGATTGTTACCTATATTATGTACAAACTGATTTTACTTGTACGGGGTACACGTGCAGTACAGCTGCTCAAGGGCATTCTGTTCCTTGTGGTGATCTGGGCACTAAGCACATGGCTAAACCTGTATACACTCAAATGGCTCATGAACCAGATGTTTACATTTGGTGTGGTAGCCGTCTTTATTATATTTCAACCGGAACTGCGCCGCGGTCTGGAGCAGCTGGGACGTGGTAAATTGTTCGGACGCTCCACAGCAGCCAGCGATGAAGAATTAACGGTGTTAATTGGCGAGATTATTAAGTCTGTGAATTATTTGTCCCGTCGTAAAATTGGTGCACTTGTGGTCTTCGAACGAGAAACGGGCCTGAACGATTACACCGAATCCGGAATTCAGATGCAATCGTTGGTTAGCTCGGAACTGATGATCAATATCTTTATCCCAAATACACCGCTCCATGATGGGGCTGTGATTATCCAAGGCAAACAGATCTCTGCAGCGGCATGTTATTTGCCTTTATCCGAGAATCCGTTTATTAGCAAGGAACTTGGAACACGCCACCGTGCCGCAATTGGTATTACGGAGGTAGCCGATGCAATCTGTCTGGTTGTCTCGGAGGAGACTGGACAAGTATCGCTGGCGATGAATGGACAGGTCGTTCGTGACATTAAGGAAGAGTCGCTGATTGCCAAGTTATATGAAGAGCTTCGTCCAACATCCAATTTAAATAAAAAGAATAACTGGACTTCTTTCTGGAAACGGAAGGGGGGAACGAAGTAATGGATAAATGGTTCAACAATAATAACTTTGCCAAAATCCTTGCGCTTGCAGTAAGTTTGCTGCTCTGGTTTATGATTCATCTGGATGAAGTTCCTACCACGCCAACGATTGCTACAGGTACAACCAACAAGGTAGTAGAGCGTACCGTACCTGTTCAGCCTTATGGCCTTGACAGCAACTCGTATGTGCTCACTTCATTAAGTACGGATGAGGTGCGACTGGAGATCAAAGGACAGCGTTCCATGTTAACTTCCATATTTACAAATGATGATTATAAGGTACTCGTTGACCTGAGCCAGGTCAAAGATGGCTCCAATACGCTGCCGCTCGTTCCCGATCTGCCTTCTGGCGTCGAGGTGGTTAGCATGGAGCCTTCCATGGTTACAGTCAATGTTGAAAAATTGGGCACCAAATCCTTCAATGTGAATATTGTACCCGAAGGAGATCCATCCGCTGGTTACAGCCTTGGGACGCCTGTCGTTGAGCCAACGGGTCCGGTTAAGGTAACTCTTCCCGAAGGGCAGTTGGACGCTGTAGCGAAGGTACAGGGCAGTGTGAGTGTGAAGGATGCAAAGGATGATGTAACGCAGAAAAGGGTGAAACTGCAGGCATATGATGCAGAAGGCAAAGTACTTGAAAATGCAGTCATTACGCCGCAGACCGTTGAAGTTCGCATTCCGGTTAATCAGCCCTATAAATCAGTACCCTTAAGAATCAAATATTCAGGACAGCTGCCGGAGGGATTGGTACTGTCCAGTGTGGAACCAAGCGTGAAAGAAGTCTCGGTTTACGGTACGGATGAGGCGCTTGCGGGTATACAGGCCTACGACCAAGTTACCTTGGATCTGACACAATTTGAAGAGGCAGGTACATCGACAGTTAACGTGGACTTGACGCCGCCTTCGGGTTTTGAGAAAATCGAGCCTAGTTCGATTCAGATGAAGGTTACTGTGTCACCTTATGATGAGACAGAGGAGACAACAAAGGTCTTTCCCAATGTCCCCATAACCATTACGGGTGTGGGGAACGGTTTGGAAGCTGCACTGGTCACGCCAAAGAGCGGTGGTGTAAATCTTACACTGAAGGGTTCTCCGAGTATGCTTGAAGGTCTGAGTGGCGAGGATATCAAGCTGACGGCAGATCTTCAGGGGCTTGCCGCCGGGACACATGATGTGAAGCTGGATGCTGAATTGCCTCGATTTGCTGAGCTGGATGGTACCTCTACTCCATTGAGCGCTACAGTCAAGATCAGTGAAAAAGCAGAGGATACGACGGTTCCCCCAAGCGAAGAGCCCACGGATGAAGGAAATGCCGGGCCTGAGCCTTCGCCTGCAGAAGTGGAGAACGGAGAAACGGATCCTGCACCTGATGAAGGGGAAACGACAGAATCGAATACGGAAAATCAGGAGCAGCAAACCCAGCAAGGTAATGCAACGAATAAAGGGAACTCGGGTAACAGCAGCGGTAGCGGCGGTACCAATGGCTCGAATCCGTAATGATTCAGATCGATTTGATAAAATAACTATTTGATGCTCTTATATGATGCGAATAAAAGGAGTTAGATCATGGGGAAATATTTTGGTACAGACGGTGTAAGAGGTGTTGCCAATAAAGAATTAACGGCGGAGCTGGCTTACAGCATCGGTCGATGTGGCGGTTACGTGCTTGCTGGCGGCGTAGAGAGACCCAAAGTGGTTATCGGGATGGATACCCGGATCTCGGGACTGATGCTGGAATCTGCGCTGGTTGCAGGTCTACTGTCCATCGGTGCAGATGTCATCCGTCTGGGCGTTGTATCCACTCCGGGAGTGGCCTATATTACTCGTTTGCTTAAAGCCGACGCAGGAGTCATGATTTCGGCTTCCCATAATCCGGTAGAAGATAACGGAATCAAGTTTTTTGGCGGAGACGGTTTCAAATTATCTGACGAGACGGAGAACCGGATCGAAGAACTGATGGATGCTGAAACGGATCAATTGCCACGTCCTGTTGGCGGCGGATTGGGTACCGTAACGGTAGATGAGCAATCGCGTTACAGTTATCTCGAATACCTGAAAACAACTGTAACCGAGTCGTTCTCTGGACTTAAAATTGTACTCGATTGTGCCAACGGAGCAGCTTATGAGCTTGCACCTAAATTGTTTGCAGAGCTTGGGGCGGAAGTCATTGCAATTGGTGCTGAGCCTAACGGCCTGAATATCAATGAGCAATGTGGTTCCACACACCCGGAGCATCTGAAGCAAGAAGTGCTTAAACATAAAGCGGATCTGGGTCTTGCTTTTGATGGAGATGCGGATCGTCTGATTGCTATTGATGAAACGGGCGCAGAGGTCGATGGAGACTTCATTCTGTGCATCTGTGGTGATGCGATGAATCGTGCGGGCAAGCTAAAAGACAGTACAGTGGTATCCACCGTCATGAGTAACATCGGATTTTATAAAGCGACGGAGAAGCTTGCACTGAAAACAGCTAAAACGGCTGTGGGCGACCGCTATGTGATGGAGGAGATGCGCCGCGGTGGGTATAATCTGGGTGGTGAGCAGTCCGGCCATGTTATTTTCCTGGATTACAATACAACCGGAGATGGCATGCTGACAGCTATTCAACTCGTGGATACCCTCAAAGCATCGGGTAAGAAGCTGAGTGATCTGAAATCACTAATGACTCAATACCCACAGGTTCTGGTCAACGTACGTGTGGAAGACAAGAGCAAATACGAAGGTAATGCTGCAATCGAGCAGGCTATTGCTACAGTAGAACAGCAGCTTGGTGATAATGGACGTGTTCTTGTTCGTGCGTCTGGTACAGAATCTCTGATTCGTGTCATGGCGGAAGGACCAGATAAAGGTGAACTGGAGCAGTTTGTATCCCAGATCGCAGACGTGGTGCAAAAGGAACTGGTTTAACACCTTAGATATACATTTTGTGTACACATTCCCACTGTGGGATGACCATCATAGAATGTTATAATAAAGGGTATATGCTTGAAGCAAGAACAGAAAACCCGCGTCCCGACTGGCAAGGCCTAAGGTCTGATAATCCGGTCGGGATTGTGGGTAAATATGCTGATTTGGTCACAGGTACTTTGCTCCATTGCAAAATGAACCTGACGTGCATATAATGAGTGGAGTCGTCATTCAGACACAGAAAGTGAGGATCGTAAGGTATTAGTTACACAAGCGCCAGAGCTTGAAGTTGCGCGGGAAGGATTCTGAAGCGGTACGGATCTTGAAACTCAAGATTCACTGATCAGGATCGACGGCAATCAAGCTGACGAGGTGGAGGTGTTCGGATTGTTCGGCGGGGACCTCCCGGTGATGCACTATAGCCGTAAACCGAATTGCGGAAAATGGATGGGTGACTGTCCACACAACGCGCCGGTAGGTGCAGGAGTAAACTAAAATTCAAATGAATGTGCGCAAAGAGCAAAATAGGTGCGCGGACGGAAAAATGATGTACATTCATGATTGCATTCATAACATCTTATGATGACTGAAGAGCGGCAAGAGGCCGGTCTGATCATTGATAATTGAATAGGTAACAGGTATTCATGATACATTTAGGCAATCATTCATTTTTTCGATATGCCGCGACAGCCTGTTTCTCTTCGTGACACAGTATTCATATACAAACGGAGGAACTAAACTATGTGCGGTATTGTTGGATATATTGGTAATAAGAACACTCAATCGGTATTGGTCGAAGGATTGAAAAAGCTCGAGTATCGTGGTTATGATTCTGCAGGTATCGCAGTATTCACACCGGAAGGTCTGCAAATCACGAAAGCTCTTGGTCGTCTTGCGAACCTTGAAGCCAAGCTGGATGGTGCACCACTGGTAGGTAATGCCGGAATCGGACACACACGTTGGGCAACTCATGGTAAACCATCGGATGAGAACTCCCATCCTCACACGGATGGAAGCCAGAAGTTCTCTGTTGTTCACAACGGTATCATCGAGAACTATCTCGAACTGAAGGATGAACTGATCTCTCAAGGTCATACGTTCACTTCCGAGACAGATACTGAAGTTATCTCTCACCTGATTGCACGTGAATACAATGGTGATATCGTTAAAACAGTGCAAAAAGTGACCACATTGTTGCGTGGTGCATTCGCACTGGGTGTATTGACAGAGCATGAGCCGGAGAAACTCGTAGCTGTGCGTCAAGCAAGCCCATTGATTATTGGTATTGGTGAAGGCGAGAACTTCATTGGTTCCGACATCCCGGCAATTCTGGAACATACACGTAACGTGTACATTCTGAATGATGGTGAAATGGCTGTTTTGACACATGATGCTGTCGAATTGATGACGATTGAAGGCAACTTTATTTCTCGGGAAATGATTCGTGTCGATTGGGATGCTGTAACTGCAGAAAAAGGCGGATTCGAGCACTTCATGTTGAAAGAAATTCATGAGCAACCAAAAGCATACCGTGATACCATGCTGGGTCGCATCGACAATGAAAGCAAAAAGGTTCAACTTCCTGAGTTGAAAATGACTGAAGAACAAATCAAAAATATTCGTAACGTTCAAATCATTGCATGTGGTACTGCGTACCATGCAGGTCTCGTTGGACGTACAGTAATTGAGCAATTGGTACGTATTCCGGTTGAAACGGATGTTGCTTCCGAGTACCGCTATCGTTCCCCAATCGTGGGCAAAGATACACTCGTTATCGTGGTAAGCCAATCTGGTGAAACTGCGGATACGCTTGCTGCACTGCGCGAAGCACAATCCAATGGTGCACATGTACTGGCAATCACGAACGTAGTGGGCAGCTCCATTGCACGTGATGCAGATGATGTGATTGCAACACTGGCAGGACCGGAAATCGCGGTTGCTTCCACCAAAGCATATACATCACAGTTGATCGCATTTAACTTGCTTGGTCTGTACCTTGCACAAGTGCGTGGTACACAAACAGCAGAAGAGATTGCACATACCCTGGCAGCAATGCAGGCATTGCCAGAGCAAGTGGAGTCCATGCTGGAGCAAGCGGATGCGATCAAAGGATACGCAGAGCAAATCTCCAAACATCAACATCTCTTCTTCATTGGCCGTGGTCTCGATTATGCGGTAGCTCAAGAAGGATCGTTGAAACTGAAAGAGATCTCTTACATCCACTCTGAGGCATATGCTGCAGGTGAGTTGAAACACGGTACACTGGCATTGATCGAAGACGGTATTCCTGTTATTGCCTTGGCAACACAAGAGAACGTACTCGAGAAAACAGTGAGCAACATCAAGGAAGTAAAAGCACGTGGCGCGGATGTACTGGCAATTACGTACGAAGAGCACGTAGCAAGCTTGCTGAAATCCGTAGACCAAGCGTTTGCGATTCCTAAGACACTACCACTGCTCAGCCCGGCGTTGTCCGTAGTTGCATTGCAATTGCTGGCATACTACGCTTCCCTGGCACTGGGTCACGATGTGGATAAACCACGTAACCTGGCGAAAAGCGTAACGGTTGAGTAAGAGGTAAATCGTTCGTTTCGATAATGGATAAGAGTAGTGAATGGTATTCATGAAATCCTAATATAATATAATCGTTAGTAAAAAAGATGATATGACTTGGTCATATCATCTTTTTTTGTTATCCAGTATACTGAACATAAGTTTTTTCATCATCTGAACAAATTTAAATAAACATATTCCAAGATGAAAGAGGTAAAATGATGGCGACTTGTGCAGATGTGTTGATTGTGATCGATCTACAAAATGGCGTATGTTACAGTGGTGAGAATCATTTATATGAGTTGCCGAATTTACTCGATAGAGTCAATCGGAGAATTGCTATGTATAGAGAATTAGATAAACCCATCATTTTTGTCCAGCACGGTGATGAAGAATTAGTGCCTGGAGAGGAACCATGGGCTATTCATTCCGATCTGGATGTTCAAGAGCAAGACGTTTTTGTGCGGAAAATACATGCGAATTCATTTTATAACACAAACCTGAAAAGCCTCCTGGACCAATTCTCTGTAAAGCGTATTGAGTTTTGTGGTGCCCAGACAGAGTATTGTATGGATGCTACGATTAAATTTGCTCATGGGCTGGGATACGAAAACTACATGACACGTAATGCAACCTCTACTTTAGATAATCAATGGATGTCTGCAAAAGAGACCATTTCCTTTTATGAACACATATGGGGGGATCGATTTTTGAATTGGATAGATGATGAGTCTTAGAAGTTGGATAGATGGAGAACCGTTGAACACCCTGTATATAATCAATACATGAGCATTGATTAGCTGAGTGTAAATATATGTAAAAGTTAATAACAATACTCTAAGTAATTGTAATGTAGTAAAGGGTCCTGATGGCATTAAATACTGTCATAGGACCCTTTTTGCATCCAACAATAAGGTGTTTTTCTCTGTATGAATATCATTACAACTGTTTATATCTTTGAGGTTTGGCAGGTTAGTTAAAGCTCCTAATATAACTTTGAGACAAACGTACTACTTATATGGAGGCTATCCTCCTGTCATTCTTGTGAACAGCTTCTGATTATGCCCACGTGGTAATCGTATCAACCGGGAGGCGGTAGGAAGGATGCCCATCTTTGACAGCTTTGCCTATGGAAATCAGCATCACGGGTTGGAAACGTTCTTTGTCCAGGCCAAAGACTTCGGCAATTCGGTCTTTATCATAACCGGCCATGGGATTGGTATCATATCCGTGGGCACGGGCAACGAGCATGAGCTGCATACTAATAAGGCCTGAGTCAATGAGATTCATGTCACGCAGCTCGGATGGACTCATACTTGCATAATAAGGCTTGGCCTGCTGCATCTGCATTTCCTTGATGTCCTGCGGCATGTATCCCAATTCCACTGATTTACTGAAAATCTCGTCCATATACGCTATGTTCTCGGCATCGTAAAATACAGCAATAACTGCTGATGAGGTAAGAGCCTGTGTTTGGTTGAAAGAGGCTAGTGGGGCAAGCTTCTCTTTTCCTTCAGCACTGTCAATAACAAGGAAACGCCAGGGTTGCATGTTAATGGCAGAGGGGGCCCGGGAAGCCTTCGCCAATATCTCACTCATTTCCTCACGGCTGATTTTCACCTCGGGGTTGTAAACTTTAACGGAACGACGTTCCAGGACGATGTTATCAAAATCATTTGTTCTGTTAGATTGGCCAGTAGTTGTATCCATATCGTTATCTCTCCTCGATCATATTTGCGTGATTGGATTTAGGCTTTCATCCGACTCACTATGAGGAGTGTAAACTATGAAGTATACTTTATAGCAAGAGCACGAAGAGGGGCGATCCATATGAAAATTAGTGAAGTAGCTAAACGAGTAAACCTTCCTATATCAACGATCCGTTACTATGAAAAGATGGGGATTATCACGGATGAGTATGTTCTGAGAGACCAGAATAACTACCGGGTATATGATTCAGGCATCGTGCAGCATCTGGATGTGGTGAAGCAAAGCTTGGCTGTTGGCTTTACGATTCAGGATATTCAATCCATGATCTCCAAAGCCGGATTTTCACGAAATGAACAGAGAAGCATTCTTCAGGATAAGATATCCGAAATTGAAGAAATACAGAAGAAGCTGGAACACGCTAAACAAAATCTGTACGACATCCTTGAGGAGGATATTACCTGTGAGGATGGATTCGGAAAGTATTAGATCACTTCAAATCAAACATGCTCCAGTAAATCCATATAATATTGTCTCAGTGCTTGCTTCAAGCTGGCTGGCTTCATGATCTGAATGGATTTGCCATAGCCCGCAAGATAACGAATGATAAATTCAAGCTCATGAGGTTCATATGAACCAACAAGATAGGTCTGTTCCGCATACACTTCGAGTTTCATGGATGGGAAGTGTTCCTGCTGAAATAGCTCCATTCCCGCTTCATTGATGCGGCATTGAAAGGGGATGGCTTGTTCGGATGGCTTCCAGAGCGAGTGGGCATCCTGGAGCGAAAGCTCCTTGATATGATCCAGGGGCTCGATATCCGTTAGTTGGGGTGATGATATTCGGTCACATCGGAATACGCGGTAGGCTTGCTTATGCAGGTCATATGCCTGGCAATACCAATAGCCTCTCATCGCATATAGGGCGATGGGCTGGATGGTACGGACATTGGAGCTGGTTACGTTTGAAGACGAGCTCTTGGTATGTCTGCTCGTGCGAACATTTTGATAAACAATCTGTATCACTGTATTCTGTACGGCGGACATCAATAGAAACTCCAGGTTCTCACTATCCTTAATTTGCTCCGTATGTTTGAACGAAACCCGATGCTGTATGTTCTGGATTTCCAGACGCTGCTTATCGGATAAGGCGTTTATGAATTTCTCATGAATCGAACGGAAGGTAGCCTGAAAGGGCAGGTTAGAGAAACTCCGAAGGGCCTGCATGGCAAAATAAAGGGCATGAAGCTCTCCCGTATTAAACGATATGGGGGGCAGCTGCATCTGTTGAAGCAGACGATAACCACCGTACCTCCCGTACTCGGCATAGATGGGTGCACCGAGTTCTTCGAGTGAGGCGATATCTCTGATCGCGGTTCGCTTGGAGATCTGAAACTCCTGCATGAGATCCTGCAGGGTAAACTGCTGTTTTTGATTGATATAGCGCAGCATCTGGTTCATGCGTTCTGATTTTTTCATCGTAAAAAAACCTTTCAATGGTGCCATGTGTTGGCACCTTTTGTTGTTATGATGATAAGTGTAATCCAATCGAACCAAGGAGGCAAACGATAATGAATTTTGAAGTGATCCCATTTTTGTCGATGAACGGGGATGCGGCAGCAGCCATCGCATTTTACGAGAAGGTTCTGGGGGCCAAAGTGCTTTTTAAGAAAAGTTATAAAGAGATGAAGGAAATGAACCCGGGCTTCGAATACCCTGCAGGCCAAGATGAGTATATTACACATTCGGTGCTGGAGATTGGGGTAAACAAGATCATGATTGCAGAGGAGGCAATGGATCCGGAAAGACCGTGGCAGCTCGGAAACAGTACTTCGCTATGTATTCAGTCCAAGGATAAAACTACGATGGATCAGCTGTATACCTCTCTTGTGCAACATGAGGACGTGAAAGTGCTCGTACCTTACGAACAAAATGAATTTAGTCCAGGTTATGGGATTGTGCGTGATCCGTTCGGAATTGCGATTCAGCTCTGTGTGACGGTGCACGATTTCTAACATAAATCAAGGACGGGGGCTGCTCGCCCGGTACAATAGAATATCATCAAAAGCAACAAAAAAAGAAGATCCACTGGTAACCATGCCAGTGCGCTCTTCTTTCTTTGTTTTCCCGTATAGGGATGTTCCCACAATCTAAAGATGCCTGATCATCGAGGAATACAGGAGCCTGTCCTTCTTTTACTCATTTCCTTTGTAACTGTGACGCTTGAGCTTCATCATTTTTTTCACTGAAAATCAAAGCCAGTGCAGCGAGCATCAAAACGAGGGAGACAGCCCGCTGCCAGGAAAACTCAATGAGCTCACTGCCGAACAGTCCCGTTGCATCGATAATAAAACCGGCAACAATCTGACCTACGATTGCCGTAAGATTGGCAGGTGTTACCCCGAGTTTATTCACAGCAAAAGTGGATAGGAACAGATATCCAAAACCCATGAACACCGCAGAGAGCTGCAATTTGGGTGCATGAAGCAGGTCGAGCAGGTGCCCACTGCCAAAAAAGTTAATCAGCACGGCGAGAATCAGTGTACCTGACGCAAAAGTGAAAAATACGGTCTCCAGCAGGCCGATATTACGGCTAATGGTACCATTAATGGACGACTGTGCACTAAGCACTGCTCCACCGATCAAAGTAACGATGACAATCAATAAACCTATGCCCATGGTGATCCTCCTTAGAATAAAGTTAGCGCCAGCGCACCCAGCATCAATACCAAGGCGGCAATGCGTTTGCTCCCAACCGGTTTGCGGTTGCTCCCCAGCCATCCGTAATGATCAATCAGAATGCTGGTTACCATCTGTCCGACAACAATGGCAATCATGGAGATTCCTACGCCCACAATTGGAACACCAATGACCAAGGTCAGCAGGTAGATCACCCCGAGCAAACCACCAAGGAGGTTCCATTTTGGAAACTTGGTGATGGCAGAGAGGTTTCCTTTGCCGAAGAAAATCAACAAAATCAGGGAGATGATCGCACCCATGAAGAAATTATAAAAATCCGCTTCCAGCGTGCCGACTTGTTCCCCAAGTTTGCCATACAGTGCCCCCTCAAAACTTAGAAGAGCTCCTGTCGCAATGGCGATAATATAAAAAATCAGCTTTTTCAATTGATCTCGACTCCTTGAAATGTGATTAATTTGCAGGTGCATGACCCATCATAAGAAATTGGAGAGGCGAAGACAATGAAAGATCTTGCTTTGTTTTTCTGAAAAATTATAGATCTTGCTGTAGCAAACAGGGTATAGTAATACACTTAGAGAGTGACCAAGTATGGATACAGGAGGAGACTTCAATGAACGAGACAAGAAAAGAAGCGTCCTCCCGATTGCTGTACATAGGCAGAGTCAATGGTAATCCCAATTGGAATTTCCCAAGCCACATGCATGAGGATATCACTGAAATTGTCTATGTGTCTGATGGGGAAGGCATTATTAAAATTAACGAACATCCCTATGCGGTGCAAAAAGGCGATCTGTTAATCTACAATCAGGGTGTCATTCATGAGCAATGTACCTCTCCGGTCTGTCCACTCAGCCTTTATTATTGTGGAATAGCCAATATCTATACAGACGGGGCAAGGGGAGAACACATCATTTCCGAAAACGCCTCTCCGTATATCAAAACGGAAGCGTATGCTGACAGAATCGGCGAGCTGCTTGACTTCATGTATGAGGAATCGTCCAATCAACAGGCAGGTTATGAGAAAATCTGTGAAGGATTGCTGGGTGCACTGCTTGCCTTAGTACAGCGGTTGGTTCAACCGAATGATTCACGAAAGCAGGATTCGGATCACCTGGCTGTGCGGATCAAGGAATATCTTGATGAGAACTACCTGCAGCACTTGAAACTGCAGGATATCGCTGCGCATTTTCATATGAACCCTTACTACTTATCCCATGTGTTTAAGCACAAGTATGATGATTCTCCAATCCGTTACATTGTCTATAGAAGAATGGGAGAAGCGAAGTGCCTGCTGACCACGACAGACATGAAGGTGAGTGAGGTTGCACATGTTTTGGGCTATCAGAATGCAAACTATTTCACCATTCTGTTCACCAAGACGATGGGTGAATCGCCTACCCAATACAAGAAAAATGAACGTTCAGAACGCGTCGATCTAACAGAAACGTAAACCTAATGCTATAAGCATAGGGGGAGTGAACACCCTGCTCTACGTCATTAACTCATCATTGTGATGTTATGTATAATTAGAGGAAAGCCTAACGTCAGAGGTGGGCAAGTGTAAATAGTGAGGGGGCAGGGGATTGGATTGCGAAAACAAGGGGTTATCGGGAAAGAGAGCAGACTGCGACTATTGGAGGCTGCCACACAGGAATTCGCGTTAAATGGATTCTATCAGACGAAAATAAGCTCCATCGTTGCGCGTGCAGGGGTAACGCAGCCTGCATTTTATCTTTATTTTGAGAGCAAGGAAGCAGCTTTTGCAGAGCTTATTGATGGTTTTCGAAATGGACTAATCCAGGTTGTTCGGGATAGTCATATCGAGGCAGGGAAGAACAGGGACGATCTCAAGGAAGCCGTCGTGGAATCATTGAGTCAGATCTACCGTTATCTCGGGGAGAATCCGGCGCTGACCCGGATCGGGCTGTATCAGTCCGCAGAGTCGGTGAGAATCAAAGCCGAAATTGCGGGTCTGATGGAGCAAAATTTGATTGCAGAACAACAAGCCGGATATTACAGGCTGGATCTGGATACGGTTTTCTTCGCCGAAGCTTTGGTTGCCATCGTGGAGCGGTTAACACTGATCAAGCTGCTGCCGGGGCACGAAACGCCATCCAAGCTTGCTCGGATCACGCAGGATCTGTTTTTCTACGGAATTTTGGACACGAAGCATCGGGATTAAAATCCTATTCAATGCGCTATGCAGTTGAACCAGGCTTTTGATTTCATTATGGTTTTGCATTTGAATGATAACCTAATATGATAACACTAAGAGCCAGACTCCGAATTATCGAAGTCTGGCTCTATTCGATTTTCGGTTAGACTGCGCTCGCAGCATAAAAACCAGAGCGCACGGCAGTACCTACTTTACCAATTTGCACGCAATCGCCGATAAGGCTGGTTTTGGATTCGAACTTGGCTCGAATCTGCTCTGCTACGGTTGTATTTTTTCTCATACCAAAAGCATTAATCATCGTATCTGCCTCAATAAACACCTTGGTACCCGCCGAATTCTCCGCATATAAACCATTGGCTTCAAAGGAAAGGACTTTGTGCCCTCCGAGTATGGTCACCCCGTGACTTTCTAGCATGGGCATCAGAGCTGCCCGATTAATGTACATCACATCCTGTCCCGCTTCCGGACGCATCTCCACAATGGTCACTCTTTTACCTTCCATAGCCAGCTCAAGTCCCAGGTCACATCCTGTTAAACCGCCACCCGTGATGACGATCTGTTCGCCGCGAACAAGTTCCTTCTGCAGATGCGCCTCAATTGCCCCAATGACATGCTCACTATGAATACCGGGGATTGGGGGGATGAGAGGTACAGCCCCTGCCCCAATGAAAATGTGATCGGCCGATTGGAGCGCTGGATCATCCGGTGTGATCTCATGGTTCAGATGAATATGCACGTGAAGCTGCTCTAGCTGCCGTTCATACCAGCCAATCAAGGCACGCAGCTGACCTTTGAATTCAGGCGTAGCCGCACTGGTTACCTGTCCGCCAATCGCTGCCTCTTTCTCATACAAAGTAACCTCATGACCTTTGAGTGCAGCTACACGGGCTGCTTCTAGACCGGATGGACCGCCGCCTACAACGATAATTTTCTTCGGTGTCTTCGCAGGCTCGATGGTAAATCGCTTTTCATTCGCGGCCTGGATATTAACCGCACAGCTGATTTTGGTGTTGCGCTCAATAATGCGACCAATGCACTCCTCGTTACAACGAATACATGGACGGATATCTTCGCGCATATTGTTGCGCAGCTTGTTCGGAAGCTCGGCATCGGCAATGAGCGCGCGGCCGAACATGACAAAATCGGCATCGCCGGAGGCTATTAACCGTACTGCACTTTCAGGAGTATGGCTGCCCGAGTTCAGGATGGGAATGTTCACTGCTTGCCGGGCAGGTGCACACATGTAGTCCATACAGGCATCACCCAGATAGGCTGGCGGGAAAATGTAATCGATTCTCTCGTAGGAACCTGCATCGATATCTATGGCGTCCACGCCAGCACGTTCCAGAATCTGAAGCATCTCCAGACTATCCTCAACTGTACGGCCGCCTTCAAAGCGATGATCCAGCGCGCTTCGGAACAGGATAGGCATGTTAGGACCTACGGCCTTGCGAATCGCCTGAACAATCTCAACTGCAAATCGCATGCGCTTCTCGGTACTGCCTCCATATTCATCTTCACGTTTGTTCCAAATAGGGGACATGAACTGATCTATCAGATAACCGGCATGGGCATGAATCTCGATCCCATCGAATCCTGCCCGTTTCAGCCTGGCAGCCGAATCGGTAAATTGATCCATGATCGTCTGAATTTCCTCCACGGTGAGTGGATGACATAGAACCTCCGGATTATAGATCGCAGGGATGGCCGAGGCGGATACCGGGGGCTTGCCTGAACGATCTGGCAGTGCATTACGCCCGGTCCCGCAGCTTAACTGAGCGATAATCCGGGTACCGTAACGCTGCACTGCATCCACAAGATCGGTAAGCATTGGCACGACATAATCTTTTTCAACGATGCCTTCGAGTACACCCTGTGCCAAATCTTCGGTCAGAAATTGTGCACCTAAGATGATCATGCCTGCGCCACCTTTGGCACGTTCTTCATAGTAATCAATCTCTTCGAGTGAGATTCGGCCATCGGGACCGGCAGAGTTGGTCCCCATAGGGGACATGACGATTCGATTTTTCACGTCCATACTTCCGATGTGGAAGGGGGTGAACAGCTTTTCATAAGAATGACTCATGTGGATATACCTCCTGTTGTTCTGGCTCGTGGACTTAATCAATAAATGAATTCTAGAAATTTCGATTTCGCTAAGATAGGTTACTGGTGAGTAATATAATGAATAAGCTCATGGTAATACTTTTGCATGATATTAAAAGTGAAAAAAATCACAAACATAACCATTGTCTATGAAAGTGCCAACCTGTCAGTGATGCTTATCGTAATAATCGTAGCTGAATTAGAGGGACGAGGGCAGATGGTCTCAAGTGACGGTGGATAAAAAAGGCCTGCAGGAATGTTACCTGCAGGCCCAATGTATGATCCAAGCAATTAAACCTCCTGCAAGCTGGCGGCTTCGAGCTTGGCAAGACGTTTCATGACTTTCTTCAGCATCACGGAGGCTTTAACACGAAGGGGAAGATCAGGAGAGACTTCAATGGTGTAGTGCCCGGCAGCGATCAGCTCTTTCAGTTCGGCAACAGAGGCACAAGGGCGGTCCAATACATTAAACACACTGCCATATTGCAGACATTGGTGCGTATCACTTCCGGCCGTTACGGGTTTACCCAGAGATTGGGCGAATGTTTCAACCTGACTGCGGCAGGTATGGATACCGGTTTTGTACATATCTTTGGCGTTCAGGTCGAAGGCATCCAGACGTCCAAGCAGACCTGGGTCAAGCTCATACAGAGGGGTCGATTCCCGGAAAGGATGTGCACCAATTTTGAACAGGGGCCAGGCTTCGGCCAGATTCAGCAGGTTGGCAAAGGGGATAAATGACCCCTTGGCTGTATAATTTTCCAGCCCGGCACGAACGGCAAGGATATGTTCCTTTTGACCAATGAGCAAAATATGTCCAGTCTCCTGAATGTCCACCTCCATCCCGGGAAAAATGCACAGTCCGTCCGCGTCATAATATTCTCCGTTGTAGGGGTAGAGGCGATCCAGCGTCTCGTAAACATCGTAGAAGTGGCGAGTGTTGAAATGTTCGGTAAGCGCGAGGGCGTCCAGTCCGCTGGCCTTAGCCTCGGTGACCATTTCAGTGAAGTAGTCGACAGAGAAATCAGAGTTTTTGGATAATTTGCCGTGAGTATGAAGATCAATACGCATGAAAAGACACTCCTTTTATTCCATGAATGGTTAAGTATATGAATTACAAAATTACGTAATGTGCGCCCAGCCAGAACAGGAGGACAACATAGATGGCTGACCCGACAAGAAAACCAATATCGCGTGGGGTAACCTTCAGGTGGGCCAGCCTCAGCCGTTTCGAATCCGGATTCTTCATTCCGTAAGAGAAACCACGGGTTTCGAGTGCTTCCACAGTGGTACGGGAACGTTTGGCGGTTGCCAGCATTAACGGGAAGAAGGATACAACAAACAGTTTCATGTAGTAAACAACAAGCCTCCAGTAGAACCAGCCATGGCTGGATGGGACCTGACCTCGCAGTCTGTACGAGAGCATAATGTTGCGGAATTCACCAAACAACACGGGCAAAATGCGGTACGCATACGATAGGCTGAACGAGAATGTCGCAGGCATTCCGATTGCCAGCAAGCCATCCCCGATTCGTTCCGGATCCATACCGGAGAAGACAGTGATGCTTGCCAGGGATACGATCGACAGCTTCAGGGTTAGGAGTAACAATGGAAATGCGGATTCCAGGTTCCCCCCGAAGAACAGCGAGATAATAAACATCCAGCCCACCTGACCGATCAGCCCCAGACATAGAATAATGATGATGAAGGGAGCGGCGCGGGACAGAATGGTCGTGGTGACCATGAGCATAAACATGCCGAGCAGCACCGTACCGTTATGAACGAACCAGGGAACGATGGCAAAGAAGAGATACCAGATGAGCATGATACGCGGATCAATGCGGGACAGACTTGCATGACCGCTGCCATATACGGTATTCATCAACTCCAGCTGAATGCGTTCAATGGATATTTTGTCAAACCAGTTGCGGACAAGCTGCATCAATGTCTTCCTCCTTGGTAAACGAAAGATTCGAATGATTCAAAAGATTCTCCACAAATGTCTCGGGAGTCGGACAGAGTGCGGATAGACCCAACCGATGAGATAGTTCCATCATCTGAGTTAGGGCAAGTCCGGAGCGGCGCAGAAGCGGCTCGTCAGCAAACACCTCGGAAGGTGTCCCATCTGCTTCAACACGTCCGTCATGCAGCACGATGACACGACTGGCCCATCGGGTAACCAGTTGCATATCATGAGTTGCAATCACGGTTGTCCGCACATGCTGATCCAGTTCATCCAATACGCCGATCAGTTCTTCTCGCGTAGCCAGGTCCAGGTTGGCGGTAGGCTCATCAAGCAGCATAAGAGAAGGTTTCATGGCTGCGCCGATCGCAAGGGTAACGCGTCGCTGTTGTCCGCCGCTAAGGAGACGCGCATCCCGCTCCTGTAACGGAGTAAGCCGAAAGCGATCGAGTACATGTGCGATTTGTTCATCGGCTCCCTGGATGCGGCGGCGTCTCAAGAAATAGGAAACCTCTTTGCGCACACTGTCTTCGATGAACATCTCGGCCGATTGTTGAAAAATATAAGCAACTCGGCCAGCCAGCTGTTCCAACGATGAACGATGTGTGATCTCCCCAAGCACGCGGACACTGCCTTCCTGAGGCAGACTGATGCCGGCCATGAGCCGGAGTAGTGAAGACTTGCCTGCCCCATTGTTGCCCACCAGGGCAATCCGTTCTCCTTCATGGAGTGAAAAGTTAACACCACGAATAATCTCATGTTCTTTTTTGCCAAGCCCTCTATATCGCAGACGTGTATCCTTGAATTGAACAACCGGCAGAGAAGCAGCATGTGCATGTTCTTCAGAACGGGATTGTACCGTGCTCTCCGAAGGATGGGACTGTCTGCCCGGATTGGCCAGTAGTGCGGATATCGCAGCAGAGTGCTGTTTATGAAAATAAACCGCGGCTTCCTCCACTGTGACTGGAAAGAGCTGATGATGCAGCTGTTCGGGTTGGGTTGCCTGATCTCGCTTCAATAATGGAACAGCCTGAATGGCTGCACGGGTCACTTCAGGAGGCTGAATGCCCAGACGCTCCAGGTCTGCGATGCGATTCAAACCTTCCTTAACTGGCAGATTCCACAGCACACGTCCTTTGTCCATCAGGACCACATCTGCGCAGAAGTCAGCGATAAATTCGGTATGATGCTCGATGACAATAATGGTCTTGCCGTGATCTGTATTTAACCGAGACAGGCATTCATAGATGAGTCTGGCATGCTGTGGATCGAGCTGGGAGACGGGTTCATCCACGATGAGGATGTCCGGGTCCATGGATAGTGCCCCAGCGAGTGCAAGCAGATGTTTCTGTCCGCCACTCAATTCCCAGATATACCGATTGTGAATGGAGTCCAGTCCGCACATCGTCAGCGCACGTTCACCCAGCTCCTTATAGTTGGCCAGTCCGTAATTCAGTGGAGCGAAGCAAGCTTCATCGAGTACGGTCGGGCGCACCAGCTGATTATCAAAATCCTGATAGACATATCCAATTTTTCTGGACAGGTCGGCAACACTTTGCCCCGCGGCTGAGACTCCCAGTACATGAACTTCACCCGCAAAGTCACCCGTATAGAACTGGGGAATCAGGCCGTTAAACAATTTGCACAACGTTGACTTGCCACATCCGTTGCCTCCGATAATCGCAGTGAAGCTTCCGCGGGAGAGCTCCAGGGAGGCTCCGTTCAGAACAGGTTCTTCCGAACCGGGATAGGTAAACGTAACATCATGAATGGCAATAGCGGTATCGGGTGAAGAAGCAGGGTGGGAAGAGTGTGTATTAGGCATAAGGGCGATTCTCCGTACCTGAAATGCCTTTGTTTTTGCTTCGTTTCACTCGCATGATCCAAACTGTAACGACCGCGATGAATGCAGCAGCACCGATACTGATCCAGATCGAGGCTGAGCCGTATTGATCGGCATAGTCCGTTTCCCATACGGCGAAGTTGATGTCCATTTCGGACAGGGATTCCGCGCCAAAAGCTAGTGCGAGCAGCAGCAGACCGAATAGGAACAGCTTCGGACGGAAGAAACCGACACCTTCATATTTCATGCCAGGATTACGCGGTTTAATGCCAAGCAGTGGTTCAATTTTGCCATAGAGAAGAGGAACAAGGTACAGCGTAGGCAGCAGAGCGAACAGGATACCCGAGAATAATACGTCGTTCAGGAATCCAACGCCTTCAATCAGCACAACACTCTCGGCAAGTCCGGGAACGGCTTCGAGTTCTTCCACGCCAATCCATACTTTGCCGATATCAACCAATGAACTGAGAAATTGATGAATGATGACCCCAGTCATGGCTGCGATGCCTACTTGCCTGCGATTGCGCGGATCACTGACCATACGGCCTGCGACATACATCGCGAAGGAAAAGGTAATGAATTTCTCCAGTTCGCCGAGTCCGCCGAATTGGCCCAGCATCAGCTCACCGAAGATGACTTCACCAAGAGCAGCACCGAGAGCGGCAATCATGGGATGGAACAGGATGCAGAGCGTCAGTGGAATAAAAGCAAAATATTCAACCGACAATTCAATCGGTCCAAGCTGCAGCTTGGGAATGAGCTCTGTAAACATGTTGGACAAGCCGTACAGTGACATGGAAAGCACAAACACCATCATTTTCTGTGAAGACGTCAGCGTATACCGCTCAGTCATCTTCTTCATCGATACATACCTCCCTGAATGTTGTTGATCATAGCCACAGTCTAGGGGCAGAGTATTAACGCAAAAGGAGAGATTTGTAAATCAATTGTAATATTTATTACAGATTCAAAAATTAATGAAAAATTTATTACATAGATAAGCCACTTGATCAGAGGCCAGCTGGTATACTGATGGCAGAGCGAGAAAAGGAGTGTATTCGGAATGAATTTATTTGCCCAAAAAGAACAGCTATCACCTGGTCATCTGAAAATTGCCGATTTTGTTGAGCGCAACCCGGAGGAGATATTATTCATGACGGAGCAGGAAATTGCCGACAAGCTTGGAGTAAGTATAGCCACCGTTTCGCGCTTCTGGCGGGCTGTTGGATATGACAATGCCAAAGCATTCAAAATCCGGCTGCGAACCTCGGAGGACACGACACCTGCACTCAAATTAAATAAAACAATCTCCCGCATGGACACGAGCAGCTTGCCTGTGCAGTTGCTGGAAGCCTCGGTATCCCATCTGCAGGAGACGTTATCACATATGAAGCAGGGAGATCTGGAGCATGCGGCTTCCATCCTTGCTGAAGCCAGAAGAGTATATATCTATGCGCCCGGCCCCTCAGCCGGTTTGGCAGAGCTGCTGTCATTCCGGTTATCGAGATTTGGATTAACCGTCATCCATCTGGCTGGAAGCGGACATGAATTGCTGGAGTCGCTAATGCACATGCAGCAGGAGGATATGGTCTTACTGATGAGCTTTACCCGTCTGCTGCCTGAAGCAGAGGTCATTCTGGATTATGCCAAGGAAGTAAACAGCAAGGCCGTACTTGTGACAGACCGGGAGGATCTGTTATACGGATTGGCAACGGAATTGTCTTTCTATGTGAGTCGCGGTGAGCTGGGGGAATTCCACTCCATGGTTACTCCACTACTTCTTATGGAGCAGCTGGTGCTCGCTGTTGGGTTATTGCAGAAGGAGCTGGCGTTATCCAAGCTGGAGAGGCTTGCTGAACTGCGCAGCAAATATGCGGATAAGCTGCCTCGCGGATAATTCATGGTATAGCTGTGGGTAATCTGACGTTGTTATATCGGTCCTCTTATGGTGTAAAAACATGATGAGAGCAATTGCTGCTGCTCACGAGCATGTTGAATTACATATGGAATGAGGGGATCGTATGACAACAAGAGGAATCGACCATATAGGGATTACGGTGCCGGATGTGGAACAAGCGACTGTTTTTCTGCAGCAGGCATTAGGCGCCAGAATTATATATGACAACATTACGCCTCAGGATCCCCCGCAGGAAGGTCCGGAAGCAGAAGGGAAGCTGGGGCTTCGACCAGGCGCCAAGGTCACTCATATTCGGATGTTATCTGTCGGGGAGAGCGCCAGTATTGAACTATTTCAGTTTGGAAATACCGAGCAGAATGATCCCGCTAGGGCATCAGACTTCGGTGTCCAGCATGTAGCCTTATATGTGGATCAGATGGAGAAGGCGGCGAAACGATTCACAGAGGCAGGAGGAAAGCTTCTCTCCGAGCCCAGTGCATTGTCCGGCCCGATCGAAGGCGGGAAAGGCAATCAATTTGTATATGGGCGTGCACCGTGGGGCATGTTGATTGAGCTGATCTCCTACCCGGCCGGCATCAATTATCCCCAGGATAGTGAGGATCAACGGTGGACACCTAAGGCAGGAAGGACTGATTAGAGACTGGAAAAGGCCAATTTATGTTGATGTGCTGGGCATGCTCCTTGTGAGGACCGTTTCGGATGAAACGGTCCTTTTTTTGTGCGTATTTGTCCATTTACGTGTTGACACGTTGATAATAAAATGAAGTTTAGTCCATTAAGTTTACCAAAATAAGATTATGCAAAATTTTTTTTAGGGAAAATCAAAAATAAGTGATCCAAATGTCCTGAATTGGGGTATCAATAGTAGAAGCGTTCAGAACGATCACATGAATATATAAAAAAATTGGAGAAGACAGATTGTCCATTTTTTGAATATGTGCAGGGAGTAATCTATTAAGAAGTAATAATAAATAAGAATTAGAGTGTGGGGGAAATGGAGTGTCTATAAAACAATTGGATAAGAAGGACATGGTCACAGATGCGCTGGTCGTTAAGGCTATGGAAAAAAGTCTGGCGATCATTCGTTTTGACCTGGATCGGCGGGTAACTTATGTCAATGAGACCTTTGCTCATACGATGGGATACCCGGTAGATGAAATGTACGGGATGCATCATCGGCAATTATGCTTTGCTGATTTCGCAAACAGCCTGGATTATGAGTTGTTCTGGAACAGTATCTTCAACGGTGTAAGCTTCCAAGACAAGATCGAGCGTAAGGATGCCAGTGGAAACTCTGTCTGGCTTGAGGCAACATATATGCCTGTCTATGATGAGTTTAATGAGAGAATTCTGGGTGTCTCCAAAATGGCAACCAACATTACAAATCGTCAGAGAAACATCTCGGCTGTGGTCCACGAATTGAAAACGATGTCACATGAGATGAACGAGCATGCGGATATTGGGATGGAGCGCAGTCGTGAGCTGCTGTCCGGTATTACGGAAATTGCAGAAGTTTCGGCTCATAACCGGGCTACGTTGACTGATTTGCAGGAGCAAGCAGGCTCGATCCAAGGTGTCGTCAAAACCATTCAGCAGATAGCCTCGCAGACACAGCTGCTCGCACTGAATGCTGCCATTGAAGCTGCCCATGCAGGTGAGTACGGGCGTGGGTTCGATGTTGTAGCCAAGGAAGTCAGAAAGTTGTCTGCCATGGTGACGGATTCCATTAATGAAATCCGCGATAGCGTGAAAGGCATAACCAAAGAGATTCAGAACATTTCCAGCGGAACTCAGAAAGTTGAAGCGTACGCCCAGCAAAGCCAGCAAAAGATTGCGGTGGCGTTGAAGGATTTTACAGCCATTGCGGAATCTGCACAGCTGCTTGATGCCAAGGCGCAGCAAGTTACCAAGATCGTCTAAGATGCACACTCTTCTATAAAATAACCTTGAACAATAATAATAACGTAGCAGGTCTCCGACACAGGGGCCTGCTTTTTTATTACGCCAAAAAAACGGGAATTATTGTGAGCCTTCGGGGAAAGAATACTCAGAAATACATGTAGGTTCATAGCACAGAGAAATGTTGGGGTGAGGGTGATGTGGTCCAAAATTTTATCATACGTCCCGAGTTGGGAGATATGGGTACAAGCCTTTTTGGTTGTAATCATTCCGCTAGTGATATTAAAAGCAGCTCGGTGGATTAGCTCATCCATTAGAAAAGGTGCATTCACGAATCCCAGTTCGCAGCAAAAACAAAACTCAGGAGACTCCTCTTCGAATGGTACTGACCAGGCACAAGGAACTGAATCCGGTACATATGCGAACATCAAGCTGACAGGGCACTATACCACAGATCTGATCAGTTCAAGAGAGACCTTTGGGCAGAATGCTGACGTACATATCCGGGAGTTCTTCATCTATGGTACGGACACATCTGCGGCTGTCATGTATGTTGATGGTCTGGTGGATCAGGAGTTGGTCGACGACCATTTGATCACGCCTCTTATGCTAAGAGGCGTGCCTGAACTGAAACAGGATGCCTTCAATCATCCGGTACACGCCCATCTGCTTAAGGGATACCTGACAAATCATTTACTGCCTGTCAGTCAGGTAGAGGAAACCGAGTCATTACAGGAACTGGCTCTGGGTGTACTGTCCGGGAAAAATGCTCTCATTATTGATGGTATGCCTGGTGCTCTCCTCATTGGATCAGCCAAAGGAAAAACACGCAGTATTGAAGAGCCGTTATCCGAAGCCCTGCTCCGTGGGCCGCGCATTGGTTTTACGGAAAGTCTCAGTGATAATACGGGGGTACTGCGGCGATATGGGACTAACCAGAGCCTGTTCATACAGAAATATGAAGTAGGTACACGGATCAAAAAGGATCTGGTTATTGCGTATATTCAAGATATTGCCAACCCCGAGATTGTAGCTGAAGTACAAAAACGAATCGAAAAGCTGGATGTAGACGCCATGCTGGAATCCGGGTATGTAGAGCAACTCATTGAGGATGATCAGCTGAGTCCTTTTCAGCAGGTGCAGAATACGGAAAGACCGGACCGGGTGATCAGTGCTTTGCTTGAAGGACGTGTTGCCATATTGCTGGACGGTACACCCTTCGCCTTAATTGTACCGGCCACCTTCAGCATGCTGCTGCAATCACCTGAAGACTATTATGAGCGATGGATTCCGGGTACCTTTCTCCGTATGCTTCGTTTTCTGGCAGCCATGATCGCCCTTCTGGCACCTGCCTTGTATATCTCGTTTATTTCCTTTCATCCGGGTCTGATTCCGACCAAACTGGCATTAACCATTATCGAGACGCGAAAAGGAGTACCCTTTCCCTCCATTATCGAAGCACTCATTATGGAGACGGCAATTGAGATATTGCGCGAAGCCGGTATACGTCTACCGAAACCGATTGGACCCGCGATGGGGATCGTCGGCGGTCTCATTATCGGGGATGCCGCTGTACAGGCAGGGATTGTCAGCCCGTTTCTTGTTATTGTCGTTGCCGTTACAGCAATCTCGTCATTCTCCATTCCGACGTACAGCGCAGGGATAACGCTGCGGATTCTGCGTTTTATAGGCATGTTTAGTGCGGCAGTACTTGGCTTGTACGGGGTGGTTTTGTTTATCCTGTTACTCTGCAGTCATCTTGCACGGTTACAGAGCTTTGGCGTTCCATACGTCAGCCCGAGTGTCCCTTATCGATTATCAGACTGGAAGGACTTCCTAATCAGGGCACCAATGAGCATGATGAAGAAACGCCCTTACATGATGAAACCCAAAGATCAGGACCGCAAGAAATGAGGACAAGGCTATGAAACTGATGAAGAGGTGAAACCAATGAAGCCTTCCTACACACCCCTAACAACCGCTCAGGCTGCGATCATGATCATTAACTATATGCTGGGAGCAGGTATCCTGACCTTGCCGCGAACAACGGTAGAAGCCGTAGATACACCGGATGTCTGGATTTCCATTATCATCTCGGGTGTAATTATTACGCTCATTGGTTTCATCATGGTTACGCTGTGCCGGAGATTTCCAGGGAAAACGGTGTTTCAGTTTGTCCCGGAGATTACCGGCAGAATGATTGCCATGGTAATCAGTATGTCAATCATCCTGTATTTTCTCATTATCTCTGCATTTGAAGTCAGGGTGCTCGCGGAAGTGACCAATTTATATCTTCTTGAGCGTACGCCAACTTGGGCGATAGTAATGGGATTTATGTGGATCGGGATTTATCTGATATCGGGCGGTTTGAATGCAATCGTGCGGTTGTTCGAGATTATTTTGCCTATCACAATTGTTATTTTTGTCATAGCTATCCTGCTTAGCAGCAAAGTCTTTGAGATAAACAATCTGAGACCCGTGCTGGGAGAGGGATTTATGCCGGTCATAAAAGGATTGAAGCCGTCGCTCTTGGCCTATACAGGATATGAAATTATGTTTGTCGTTATGGCCTATATGAAGAGTCCAGAGAAAGGATTTAAGTCTGTTATTTGGGGGACAGCTATTCCTACAATGATCTATCTGGTTACAGTCATTATGGTGGTGGGCAGCTTGTCCATCAATGGCATGAAGACTCGAACCTGGCCTACACTCGATTTAATGCGAAGTTTTGAAATTCAGGGATTGATATTTGAACGCTTCGAATCGTTACTTCTGGTCATCTGGATTATGCAGATCTTCTCCACCTTCACCGTCACACTGTACGGTGCTTCCATAGGATGCGCTCAATTGTTCAAACGAAAGGAAATACTGGGAGCCATGTTTATTTTAGTTTCCATTATCTATTTTATTGCCTTTCTTCCAAACGACGTCAATCAGACTTTTGCACTTGGTGACTTTGTGGGAAAGGTATCTGTTTATTTGTTTGCTATCCTTCCAGCCCTTTTGCTGCTGTTAAGCTTTGTTCGCAAAAAAGGAGGCCAGAAGAAATGAAGATGCCTTGGAAGAAGCTGATATTGTTTTCTGTATCGCTATGCATGTTGTTTACGCAAACAGGCTGCTGGAGCAGCAAAGAAATTGAGGACTTGGGTGTCTATGTGGCTCTTGGGATTGATGTGCCTGAGCAAACTGAATTTGAAAAGGACGTAAACGCTCATGGTGGTCATTATCCCAAAGAAAACAATATAACCGCCACAGTGCAGATTGTACCTAAGGATTCATCCAAACAAAACAGCCAGCAAGGTTCTCCGTCAGCGGGCAAGTCCTATTTCAACGAACAATTAACGGGGGATTCTCTATTAGAAATATTCCGTCAGTTTGCACTGAGAAGAGATCGTCCCCTTATCGGACATCACTTGAAAGTGATCGTGGTTTCGCAAGAAATTTCACGGAAATATAGCTTGGAACAATTGCTTGATTTTGTATTGCGTGATAACGATATCCGTCCCAGTTGCCTGGTTGTGGTGAGTGATGAAAAAGCCATTGATGCTTTGCACTCCAATGATCCCAGTGAAATCCCGGCATTTTACCTGACAGGTCTTGTGGACAATTCATACTTGTCGAATAAAATCATGCCCGCTGTGTCACTAGCCAAGTTGGACGCAACCATGAAGTCTGGCAAAAGCTTTCTCCTGCAAAATGTTATTTCCTATAAAGGCGAACATAAATTTTCGGGTGCAGGCATATTTGACTCGAAGACAAAACGCCATATAGGAACCTTAAGCCAGGTCGATCTCGAAGGATTGTCATGGATTCAGGAAAGGCCTAGGGGTGGCGTAATTAAAACATATGAAGAACAAACCGGGAGTACCATCGTGTATGAAATTAAGCATACCAAAGGTAAAATTATCCCTACAGTGCATGGGGAAGATATCTCGTTCCATGTTAAGGTGGAATCGGAAGGGTGGTTCATGGAAGATTGGACTGTTCCCGAAGCCTCGGGAGACGAAGAATATCTTCACAAATTGGAGAATGATTTTAAGAAAATCGCGGAACAGCAGGTGAAACAGGTCCTCGATAAAATGCAGCATAAGTACAAGGTGGATGTTGGCGGATTTGGCGAGAAACTGCGCATTAAATATCCCAAGGTATGGAAAAAGGTTAAACCGGATTGGGATAAGACGTTCAGTAAAATTCCAATTACCTACGATATTAAAATCAAAATCAAGAATCAGGGATCTTCGACGGAGTAAGATCTGAAAAAGTAATATCTGGACAAGCCATACAGCCTTTTCAACCCGTGGAGGATCTGAGAAGGCTGTTTCACATGCCCTTGTCAAAGTTATTCAATTACCAGCATACGAGGCGACGTGTCCTGAATGACACGGGAGGAGAACCAGGAGCCGAGAGCTGCTGCAATAATGCCGACACAAACGGCTAGAACTATTCCAACCCCATTCAAAATAAGAGGAAGATGTACTATACCATAGTCAGCAAGGATCATTTCAAGAAGAATAGGCAGCACATACACACCAACCAGAATTCCCAGCAGGGCGCCCATAGCGGATAGGAGCGATACTCCCATGGCAATAGACATCCGAATGCGGCGCGAGGTTAATCCAAGCGATTTGTAGATACCATACGTTCTGCTTTCTTTGCGGATACTAATCCGGCAGGTACTGAAAATAATAATAAAGGTAACCAGGATAAACAGCAGCCCAATCAGGCTCATGGGGTAAATTAAAATATCTGCCGCTTCGGCGTAGACCGAATCGAGCAGGGTCTGCTGCGTTACAACTGAAGCGGAATCCTTGAATCGATGATTCATTTCCCTGGCAACAAGCTCTGCTTCCAGCGGATCATTCAAATTAATGAATACGGCATCAAAATCATTGTAATTCGGGCGAATCGTATTCATGGCCTCCATCGTAATTCGTCCCGAGATGGACATATTGGCAATAGCTTGATAAATTCCTGTGATGAGGAATGTGCGCTGTTCCCCTTCAATATAAAGCTCCAGGAAGTCACCCGGCTTTTTGTTTAAGGATTTAGCTACACCCACGCCGATGGCTATTTCATTCTCCTGCTGTGGGTTATTTCCCTCTAATGTCTCAAATCCAAGATCCTGATAACTTCCTTCCAGTACACTCAGAGTTACACTGGTAGAGTGCCGTTTATCATCCCCTGAAGAGTTTGGGCTAACTACGCCAGTAATGTTTCCTTGCCAGCCTGCATTTTTGATTCTTGCATCCTCTTGTAGCCATTGCTTGAAATCCTCTTTGGGAAAAGTACTCTTATTCACAACGACAGCGGCGATGTTGGCATTGTCATAACCCCACTGGGCAGCGGTCTGAGCAATTCCGGTGATACTGCTTAACAAAACATATCCCAGAACCAGTACGGAAGAGGCCGTAGTTGTCAGCAAGAGCATCAGAATAGAACTTTTAATGTTTTTGGTGACATGGCGGACTCCGATAACTGCAGCTACTGGAAGGCGAGTGAACCCGAAAAGGCGGGTTAGCGGGGAGTTCATTCTCCGTGCCATCCGGCTATTGTCCAGCTCCGACATTCCATAACGGATGGCCTGCACCGGCTGAATATTCCGTGCTTTTTTGGCATACATCACAACGAACAAAAGGATCATGGCGAACAGGAAGACGCCCACAAGCATGGCTAAGCCTATCCCCTCTACCGAGATATCTCGATTTCCCACGCGAAGAGAAGACACGGAGATATTGATGATGAATTTGGATATCCATATGCTGAGCCCAAGTCCCGGAAGGATGGCTATACCGGAAAGCATGGAATACTGCATGACATATGTGCCAATGGTTTTTGCCGAGGTCAGACCGAGTGATTTCAAAATACCGATCGTTTTATAGTTGGCCAGGATGGCATCCGAAATCGTAAATCCGATTGTAATCAGAGCGATGGCAAGCATGACAACTCCTAGGAAAATCATGATGAATCCGATGATTTGATTAATGATCAGATAGAAAGAAGAGATGCCCTCAAACTCCATCTTGGTTTCCAGAAACGGACTGCCTGTCTCGAGCGAATACCGTTCCCAATAGCTTGAATTGGCACTATAATCGTCGAAGTGGATACCCAGCATATAATTATCGTTGCCTTCAAAAGATTGAACATGCTCCGAATAATCGGAAGGGTTCATCCAGACACGTGCTGTGTTGGTGAATGGTGCCCCATAGGGGACATCGATTACAATACCGGATACATTCAATTCGATGGTAGTGCTCCCCGTTTTGAAGCCAATAGTATCTCCTGCCGAGACAGCGTAGGCATTGGCCATGGAAGTGGGAATCCAGACCGAACCTGGCGCAGGAAACATTTCCGGTGTTCCACTAGAAAAAATAAGCTCATCCACAATCCGCGGCGTTGACGGGGTATTTATCATGTAAAGGTAAATGTTAGGGATATCCGTTCCATGAAACGAGATGCCCGATAACGTTCGGTACGTTAACAGTTCAGACACTTTAACGCCTTCCTGGGAAGCCCACCAGGAGTGGACAGCTTTTGGATCATTCAAGCCTTTATCAAAAGTCAAAATCTGATGAGATCCATTGGTACGGGTATGCATTTCTCTAAACTGATTACCTGTGTTGGCCAGAATCATGACAGCTGTAGACAACAGCAGCGTGGATAGAAGAATGAGCAGAGCGATGAACGAGTTTTGGATTTTGCTTCTTCCCAGATAGGAGAGGCTAAGTTTCAACATGACAGCCATCGTTATTCCTTCCCCGATACAAAGGCAAATATCATGTCCTCACGGTCATGAACCTGGTGCTCGTTATAGGGTTCGAATTCGAGAATGCCACCCACTTTGCCGTCCCGGATTAATATCAGACGATCGGCACGACAGGCAGCCTTGATATCGTGCGTGACCATGACAACGGACTGCCCTTTTCGATGAATGTCTGTCAGGATGTCAAGAACAGCCTTACCATGCTCCACATTCAGACTTCCAGTCGGTTCATCAGCGAAAAGGACGTCAGGAGTATTGATCAAAGCCCGCGCAATGGCGGCTCGCTGCTGCTGCCCTCCTGAAGTCTGGGAGGGAAGACGGCTGCTCAGACTGTCAATATCCAAGGATTTCATCAATTGGTCTGCCCGCCGCAGAATTTCATTCTTTTTGGTCCCGGCGATGTAACCCGGCAGTGCAATATTCTCTCGAATGGAGAGATCCGGTACGAGATTTATACTTTGATAGATATAACCAATCCGGCGAGTGCGAAAATCAGACATTTCCCGCTCGCTGTAATCATCGATGCGTTGTTCCTGAAAATAGACCTCACCAGCAGTAACATGATCCAGACCACTCAGCAGATAGAGCAGGGTGGATTTGCCCGAACCGGAGTTGCCCATGATGACGGTAAAATCCCCTTGATATATATCCAGATCAACATTGCGTATAGCATGGTATTGTTCCGGGCCTGCGCTGTATGTTTTGCATAGGTTATGCGCACGAATAATCGTTGTTTTGCTCAAGAAAATCACTCCCCAAAGCAGTATATGTTTTATTTTAGAGGGGGGATGTTGAGGAAGTCTTATCAAATTATGAATAAAGTCTTACAGGCTGGATGCCAGCCTGAATGGGGTGGGACGAGTCAGCAGACCGGCAGACTAAATTGAAAGCTGGTTCCTTGCCCCTCTTTGCTTGAAAAGGATATGCGTCCTCCATGTGCTTCAACGATATTTTTGCAGATGGATAAGCCAAGGCCTGTACCCTCGTGCACGTGTCTGGATACAGGAGACGTCTGCCCTCGGAAATAACGTTCAAATACAAAAGGTATATCCTGTGCCCGAATTCCTTGACCAGTGTCTGTGATTGTCACAATGAACTGATTGGCTTCCAGCTCAGTATGAACACGGATGGTATCCCCGCGATGGGTGTGCTTCAGTGCATTGGATATGAGATTGGCCAGCACTTGCTCGATCCTTGTGGTGTCCATGCGTATTAATACATTTGGAACGGATCCGGGCGTTTCATACGTTAGACCTTTCATGCGTACAGCATGACCGAATGATCCAAGCATGGCTTCAAAAGAGGGACCGCTATAAACTTCACGCGGCTCTACGGATATCTGACCCAGTTCCTGCAGCGCATGAAGTAGCAGATCTTCAACCAATCGGGCTGTTTTGTCCGTGTGGGTCTGCATGATTCGCATATACTCCATCAGGGTTTCCTCATCTGCGCAAATGCCTTCCATAATGGCTTCAATATACGCTTTAACCGTAGTAATGGGTGTTTTGATATCATGCGAAATATTGGTGATGAGTTCCTTTTGCGCCTGTTCTTGCTTCGTGCGTTGTTCACTCAAATACTTGATTTCGGTGCGCATCAGATCGAACATGGCATATAACTCGCCTACTTCATCTGCATGTTTATAATGAATTGGACTATTGTACTGTCCCTTGAGAATAGATTCAGCATGATACTGAAGCATATGTACCGGTGACAGTAATCGTTTATGTATTTTGCGATGCATGGTTAATAAAAGAATGCCGAGAATAAGTGCGATTACGATGGATATGGCTGCAACCAGATAAGGCAGGATGGATGAAGGCTGGATAGTAACCATGACTTTAGGGATGGTAAAGATGGCATTTCCGATCTGAATTTCATCCGCAGCATGGAGGACAGGAAAAGCCATGTTCACCACATCCTCTCCATGGTTGGCATGCTCGGCATAGTTCAGATCATAATGCAAGGCGGATGCCAGATGAATATGTTTTCCTTGAGAGGATGGATCGGAAGAGAATAGGATCGTACCGTCCAGGCCGACATAGGATAACTGGATGCCTTGCTCTTCAGCGAGGGCACGAACGTTTTCCTGAACCTCCGGGCTGGTGAGTTGATGATGATTCTGCTCCAAAGCAAGCATTACCGGATTGATGATGAGCCGGACCAGATGAATGGACAAGTTGGACTCCTCTGTATGATGAACTGACCGATTCACGGCAAGTGTCAGGCTGCATCCAAGGAGAAAAATAAGCAGAATGAGTACGGTAATCAGCCAGCGTTTGGACCATTGGTGTAACAACATCGAGATTGTGGTCTCCCATCTATCTTAGTGGTTGAATTTGTAGCCGACGCCCCAGACTGTCTTCAGAACAACGGGCTCGGAGGGGGTGGCTTCAATTTTCTCTCTCAATCTTCGGATGTATACAGTGACCGTATTTTCATCCCCGTAAGCATCATATCCCCAAACTGCGTCCAGCAGTTGTGACTTCGAGAACACCTGATTCTTGTGGCTCGCCAGGTAGTACAGCAGTTCGAATTCCTTCGCAGAAAGCGAAACTTCATCTCCGCTTACCGTAACCTTGTACGCTTTCTTGTCGATTACCAGGTTGGAGAGACGAAGAAGATGTTCCTCCTCACGCTCGGATGCAAGACTGTCATACCGCCTGAAATGGGCATTGATTCGCGCAAGCAGCTCACTCAGGGAGAAGGGCTTGGTCATATAATCATCTGCCCCAAAGCCCAAACCAAGCACCTTGTCGGTATCACTTCCTCTTGCACTTAGAATGAGAATCGGAATATTGTTTCTTCGTCTTATTTCACGGCATACCTCAATACCATCCATATCCGGAAGCATGATATCCAGGATAATATAGTCCGGCTGCAGCATGTCCATCAGTTGCAATCCATCTTGTCCAGTGGCTGCGACTGCCGCGTCATATTGGTTTTTGTTCAGATAGTCTCTTACAATGCGTGAAATGTCCTGCTCGTCTTCAATAATGAGTATTCTACGTGAATGAGGCATGGGTATCGCTCCAATAAAGGGTAATGGAAATTTCGTTAATGATGGTTGAATCTGTAAATGACTATAATTTTAACTATACAGGGTTATGTGGGAGGAGTCATGAGTAAATTTGGAGCAGTAAAAAGTTCGAAGAACCCATAACGTGACCTGTGTATAGGTCGTCATGGGTTCGAGGTTCCAGGTGATGTTACACATGCTCCATATCAAAAGACGGGTGGGACTGGGATTTCAGATATTCCAGAGGGGACATGCCGAAGTGAGCGCGGAATACCCGGTGGAAATAGGAATAGCTGGCGAATCCACACGTCTCGGCGATATGCTCCAGTGTCATCTCACTGTACTTCATGCGTTCCAGTGCAACATTCAGACGAATTTCAATAGCGTACTGGATCATGGTTTTGCCGTAGTGTTCCTTGAACAGCCGTACTGCGCGTGACAGACTAAGACCAGCGTAACGGGCAGCCTCCTCAAGTTTGAACGTAACGGTAGCATGTTCTTCTATGAAGCGTTTTAGCTTCAGAGTGGAGGACACGCTTCGATCCGTCTGGAGACTTTCGCTAATCGCACGGTCGATGTACAGACAGAGTCCGCGCAATAGGGCGTCTTTTAACTCCTCATTTTCTTCAAGAGGTCCCCGGCGCTGCTCCAGCAAAATATTGCGCCACAGGCTGACCAGCTTGTCATCCAGTCCAATTCGGTTTACGGTAGGGCGCTGAATTCGCTTCCACCACTGATCAATCCAGGAACCTTCACAGAACAAATAATAATCCCCGCTGGACAATCGTCCTTCCTTATGCGGTTCTGCGACCACGAGATGATAGTCATCTCCTGGTTTCAACAGCAGTAAATCGCCGCTCGTCATCGTAAATTCTTCATCCTGCACATATACCTTGCAGGAGCCTTCGGTTTGCAGACGGAACAGATAGGTCTGAAGCTCGCCCTTCATGTTGTGGTTAAATGCCTTGTAGTGATAAGAGTAGTCACAGATCAGTACTGAAGTCTTCAACGGTTCCAAAGATGCAATCCTCCAATATAGGTATCCTGCATGCACTTTTATAGGTGAAATATCGTGATGCAAAATACTGGAATAAAAAATCAGTCAAATAGTTCATGTTCTGACGATATTGTATATGTTCATTCTAGCCTGTTTTGCGGTAGGATGATACCAGATAGAGCAATGAAAGCAAATTTGAGAGCAGAGGTGTATCATTCATGAAAAAACTTAATATTGGTTTGCAATTGTTCACCCTCCGTGATGAAACTGCAGCAGATTTTCGTGGCACATTGCGCAAGGTAGCAGAGCTTGGTTATGAAGGTGTGGAATTCGCTGGTTATGGTGACATTCCTGCCGAAGAGATGAAAGCATTGCTGGATGAGCTGGGCCTCAAAGGATTCAGCAGCCACGTTTCCCTGCACGCGATGCGCGAAGATTTGCAAAAACAAATTGATTACCTCAAAACCATTGGGGCTCAATATATGATCTGTCCTTACCTCATGCCTGAAGATCGCCCTGATAATGCTGAAGGCTGGACTAAGTTGTTCGCTGAACTACAGCAATATGGTGCGGAAGCAGCGAAACAAGGTTTGATCTTTGGTTATCACAACCATGACTTCGAATTCCATGGCCAAGTTGGCGACAAAAATGCCTTTGATGCCATGTTCGCTGAAACAACTCCAGAGGCTGTACAAGTGGAAATGGACGTATGTTGGGTGCAATTTGCGGGACAAAATCCGATCGAGTATATTAATCAATATGCAGGCCGTCTGCCGCTTCTCCATCTGAAGGACTTCAGCAAAGACGAACAGGGTCAGATGAAAACATTGGAACTGGGACAAGGTTCGGTTGACCTGCCAGCAGTTATTGAAGCATCAACGAGCGCAGGCGTGGAATGGCTGATCGTGGAACAGGATGTATGTCAGAATCCTCCACTTGAAAGCGTAGCCAACAGTTATAACTGGTTGAAACAGAACTACCTGAACCAATTTTAATCTAGCAATTCGAATCATTAAATGAAGCAAATGCTGAATCTACTTGTCAAAGGGGACATTAATCCATGAGTAAAATTAAAGTTGCTGTATTCGGCTGTGGAGCCATTGCTGAACGCAGACATATTCCAGAATACGCTGCTAATGAAAACGTAGAGCTTGTCGCTTTTGCTGATCCAATTGTGGAGCGTGCAGAGAAAATGGCCGAAACATACGGCGGGAAAGCATACTCCAGCTATGAAGAGCTGCTTGCAAACGAAACCGTTGATGCAGTTAGCGTATGCACACCTAACTATCTGCATGCCTCCATGGCCATTGCTGCTGCGAATGCAGGTAAGCATGTGCTGGTTGAGAAACCGATGGCTGTTACCACCGAAGAAGGCGAGCAAATGATTGAAGCTGCCAAGAAAAACGGTGTGTATCTGATGGTTGGACACAACCAACGTCTGATGCCTCCACACGTCAAAGCAAAAGAAATCCTGGATTCCGGCAAATTGGGTAAAGTGCTGAATTTCCGTACTTCCTTTGGTCACCCAGGACCGGAAGGCTGGAGTGTGGACGGAGCAGAGAGCTGGTTCTTCCGTAAGGAAGAAGCAATTATGGGCGCCATGGGTGACCTTGGTGTGCACAAGTCTGACTTCATTCGCTATTTGCTGAACGATGAAGTATCCGAAGTAGCTGGGTTCATCAGCACCCTGCACAAAGAAGGCACGCAAGTGGATGACAATGCGACATGCTTGCTTCGCATGAAGAGCGGTGCCATTGGTACACTCGTTGCCAGCTGGACTCAATACAGAGCAGGAGACAACAGTACGGTTCTGTGGTGTGAGAATGGCGTCATGAAGATCGGTACGGTTGAAGGCGACGAAGTCATCGTTGAGCTGACGAACGGAACGGTTGAAACGTACAAAGTTGGTGCGATGGCAACGAATGAGAAGCAGGTACCAAGCGGCGTAATCGACGCATTTGTGGAATCCATTGTGACTCAAACGCCTCCAAGCATCTCCGGTGAAGAAGGCCTTCGTTCCCTGCAGGTTATTCTGGCAGCGTTCGAATCCCAGAAGACCGGTCAGATCATTAAACTGTAAGACGGACCCGTTCAAGGTCATTATATATGTTCATGTGAGGGTACCTCCAGCGTTTCTCTGGTTGGTGCCCTCTTTATTTATTTTAGGAAGGAAAAGAGACGGCCTCCCGCATCGAAAGTGGGGAGGGCCGTCTCTTAAACTGTACTCCGTTTGAAGCGTTTCCGCTTTGGATCAGCTCTTGTGGTTACACAACCGGTTTGACGTCGCTCGCAAGATCAAGCCAGGCAATCTCGTCACCAGTCAGAGTCAGGCGTGAGCCTTCGTCACAGGATAACAGCTCATCGCGATTCTGTGCACCGATCAGTGCGCAGGTCGGGAAGGACTGATTCAATACATAAGCTAATGCAATCTGAATTGCCGTTGTATTCTTCGTTTCGGCCAATTCCCCGGCACGGCGCAGTCTTTCCCAGTTGCCGTCACTGTAGAAGACACGAACCAGATCGGCATTGTCACGAACCTCGGGTGTGAAACGACCGGTGAAGAAGCCGCGTGCCTGCGAGGACCAGGACAGCAGCGGAAGCTGTGTCCGTTCATGCCATGCCAGAGTCTCTGCATCTGCTGATACACAGCCAGCCCAAAACGGCTCGTTCGCCTTGGCCAGGCTAAGATTCGGGCTGCTGAATGTGAAGCCCTTCAGACCATGTGCTGCCGCATACGTGTTGGCTTCCTCCAAACGCTGCCAAGTCCAGTTGGAGGCACCAATCGCACCAATTTTACCAGACTCTATGTGCTCATTCAGTGCTTCAAGAATGATGCCAACAGGAATGTTCGGATCGTCCCGGTGTAATGCATACAATTCGACATGATCCGTCTGTAGACGTTCCAGGCTGGTAAGCAGATCGCTGCGAATGGCATCGGCATTGACACGAGGGCCGTTCTTATCATGATGGGCACCCTTTGTCAGAATGACGACCTGATCGCGATTACCGCGCTCTTGCATATAACGTCCGAGCACTTCTTCACTCTGTCCGCCGCAATAGATGTGAGCTGTATCAACAGTATTTCCGCCAATCGCCAGAAAAGCATCCATATTCGTTGCAGCTTTTTCGTAAGCATCATGCACAAAATAATCCGTACCTTTGATCAACCGGGAAATCGGTTTTCCTGCACCATTAATTGTAATGAATTCCATTGTACACACCATCCTCGCTTATAGTGTAATTCGTGTACGTTCCTCTGCAGAACGAAGGCAAGCTTCAAGCACTTTCATATTGGCCACCGCATCGGATGAAGCAAAACGCATATCTTTACCTTGAAGCACAGCGCGTGCCATATCATCCCCCTGCAGGGAGTAATGATTGACCTGAGGGACCTCAACTTCCCTGCGTTCACCGCCCGCCGTAACGTAGAAGTTCGAGCTGCGGTCCGGTTTGCTGATAAATGCGGACGGAACCTCGATTATGCCATCCGATCCAAGCACCTCCAGCGTATTGCGGAATGCTGCCCACATGCTGCTGTCAAACGTGACGCCGACGTGATCATTGAATTCAAGTAATCCCGAGGCCATCATGTCGACATGGTCGTGCTCAGGGGAGAACATGCCAATGACCGTTACCGCAGAAGGTTCCTGGCCGAGCAGCAGCCTTGCTGCACTGATGGAATAACAGCCGATGTCATAGAGAGCACCGCCGCCCCATTCACGTTTGAACCGGACATTGCCTGCAGAACCGGAATTGTTGAACGAAAATGTACTGTGAATACCGCGAATTTCCCCAATTTCACCGCTGGCAATGACATCTCTGATCTGGTCGTAACGGGGATGATGCCGATACATGAATGCTTCGGCGAGCAGTACTCCGGCATCATCACAGGCTTGCGCCATTTCGCGTGCCTCCTGCTCGGTTAACGCGAGTGGTTTTTCGCACAGAATATGTTTGCCCGCCTCAGCTGCGCGGATCGTCCACTCCCGGTGAAGATGGTTGGGAAGGGGAATATATACAGCGTCAATGGAGTCATCCTCGAGCAGTGCTTCATAGCTGCCGTAAGCCTGGGGGATTCCAAGCTGATCGGCGGTCTGTTTCGCCTTTTCCTCGTCCCGGCTTGCGATCGCCGCCACTTCATTCAACTCCGATTGCTGCAAACCAGGAATGACAGAACCTTTGGCAATGCTAGCGCTACCAAGAATGCCCCAGCGTAATTTTCGATCTGAATTCATGAGTTGTTTCCTCCTGTGGATGAATGTATATTGTGATTATAAGGAATAGATCGATGAATGAAAATGATAATATATTGAGATCTATTAACACAATATTGCTTGCCAAGGAGAAATATTCATGATGAGACAGACTGTATTGCTAACCCTTCAGGATATTCCATATTTTTGTTATCCCGAGTCCGTTGGCCATTATGTGGATCACCCCGAGCATTCCGTGTTGCGGGAGGCTGGAGCACTTAATAACTTCAATATTCACTACGTAGCTTCAGGTAAGGGATATGTGGAAGTGGACGGGATTATCCATGAACTTCGGGCAGGTCAGGCGGTACTCTATTTCCCGCAGCAGCGTCAGCATTATTACAGCAGTGAGGATGATCCGTGGGATGTGCGCTGGGTTCATTTTTACGGTGAACGTCTCCATGACTACATGATTGAACGGGGGCTGCATCGCAATCTGCTGTGGACGCTGCGGCAGCAAGCTCCTTGGGAAGAGGCTCATCTGGCCTTGCTGCACGAGGCTGAACAGAACCGGATGCTGCGTCCGGCGCAGCTGTCCACGTTGACGTATGCTGTTCTGGCTGAGTTTGTCCAGCATGCAGTGCCTCTGAAAAATACACGTACCAGCCAAGCGGAGAACCGCATTCTCGGATTGCTCCCGCAAATGCAGCAGGAGGCTTGTCAGCCGTTTTTGCTTCAGGATTGGGCAGACTTGGCGGGTGTCAGTTCGTATTACTTTTGCAAATTGTTCAAAAGTGCCGTCGAAATGACGCCGATGGAATTCGTAACCCGTTCCCGGCTGCAGATGGCGAAGCAGTGGCTGCTCGAACGTCCAACGGCCAACATTGGACAGATTGCCGAGGAGGCGGGATACCCGAACGCCAGTTATTTCAACCGCCAGTTTATGGCGCACGAAGGCATGACACCTACGGAGTACCGAGGACTTTATCACAATTAATAACTACTATATATAGAGGTTCCAAGTAACCGCGAAATCGCAGATCCTCTGGGGTTTGACAGCGAGCTCAATCAAGTCTATTATGGATAAATTAAATCCGCATACAATGAGGTGCCCTCATGAAATATTCAAAAGCAACCAACTATGCCTTGCATACCATGCTTCACCTTGTGATTACAGAACCGGAGCAGCTGGTTAGTGTTCATCAACTGGCTGATTTGCAGAAAGTCTCTCCAACCTATCTGTCCAAAATATTGACCAAACTGGTTAAAGCGGGCATGATTGAATCCACTTCCGGGGCCAACGGTGGCTATCGTCTGAGTCGCAAAAATCCGGACCCTTCGTTTCTGGAAATTATTCACGCCATTGAAGGGCAGGCATCCCTGTTCGAATGCTCTCAGAACCATAACGAGGGCTGTCTAATTCAGCAGGTCATGATTCATGCCGAGGAACAGATGGAGAACTATCTAAGCAATAAGAAAATGTCCGAGCTGGCTGCCCAGATGAAGGCATATCAGAGGTAACGTTTGGGGGAAGAGCGAATCAGCTTCAAGCTGAGTGCTGCTTACCACTTTAGTTTTAGATATAGATACGAATAAGTTCAAAAGTCCGAGGATAGGCATGCAGCAGCATGCCTATCTTTCGGACTTTTTTCGTAGTCATAACCAAACATACAATATGCCGTTGTGCCTAATACAAGCAGAATGGTACAATAAGGAAGATTAATAGATACATATCTTTCAACCTATTACATCTCTGGAGGGACAACAGATGAGCCAATCAACCATCACAGGACTGGAACAATTGCTTGCACTCGAAAATATCCGTAACACGAAGGCACGTTATTGCCGCTTTATTGATACGAAGCAGTGGGACGCGCTGGGCGATGTATTTGCACCGGATGCAGTAGCTGATTTCAGTACGGAAGGTAACCCCATTCCGGTATTAACGGGCCGTGACACCATCGTGCAGGTATTCCGTGACCTGGTGGATGTTGCTGTAACCGTGCATCACGTACACAGCGCCGAGGTTGAATTTGTATCCGCGAACGAAGCCAAGGTTATTTCTCCGATGGAGGATTGGGTAACATTCCCCGAAGGCAACGAGAACAAATCCTTCCACGGATTTGGACATTACCATGAGACGTTTGTTCAGATCGACGGTCAATGGTATATCAAGCATACAAGCCTGAAGCGTCTGCGTTTGGATATGTTTGAATAATAATCATGAGAGATATAAAGTAAATCAGAATAGCAAAAGCCCCAAGAACATGATTTCATGTCCTTGGGGCTTATTTTATTTTGAGAAGCCTAGCTAATCTAGTCTAGTCTGTCAATCCTTAAGAGCTTGGATTAGGACGAAGCGGAAGAGGCTTTTTTGCGGGACTGCATAGACAGATACACCCAAGAGAACATCACGGATGCCAGAGCAACCACGGTCATACCCCAGAAAATATTCGTATAGGCTGACGACAAGGACAGCTGCTGCATCGCAGTCAGAGCCACGCCGGTTACGGCAACACTGAATGCACCGCTGAAGAACTGGCTAAGTTGGAACAGACCCATGCCTGCACCCACCTGATCCATGGTCAGGTTATTGGACAGTTCGTTGGAAACACTCGTAGTAAGAGCGGAGAAACCTACACTCAGCAGGATATAAATGACCATAATGGCGTAGATGCTGTTATCTGCAAACAGAGCGAATAATCCCGCGGCAGCGAGCAGCAGCCATGGTGCAAACCTAAGCAGCTGTGTATTGCCATGTCTGTCAATCATTCGGCCAATCCGGTTGGACAGCAGCATGGAGACAACTGCACCAGGGAAGATAACCAGTCCGGATTGGGCTGGTGTCAAGCCGTACAGATGGGCCAGAATTTGCGGCAAAAGAAACAGTGTAGCAAAGTTGTTAATGTAGGAAACGATCCCTAGCGAGCTGAGCATCATATATTTTTTGTTTTTGAACAGAGCTGGCTGGACAAATGGATCGGCCGCACGGCGAATCCGTAACCAGAACAATAGAAGTGCTACGACACCAACGACAAGAGTGACCCACTCGCGTGAAGTGAGGAACAGCAGAACGCCCGTTGTTCCGATCGCGAGAAGCAATGCGCCCAGCAAGTCGAACGAACCCTTTTGCGGCATTTCACTCGGAAGCAGTTTGAAGAACACAGGGATCAGGAATAACGTTAACCCCGTAACGATAAAGAGATCATGCCATCCAAGAAATTGAGTAATGCTGCCGCCGATGACAGGACCAAGTCCAAGACCAAGGGAACTGGCAGACATAATCACAGCCATGGATTTACCCCGGCGGTCACTCGGAACGTAACGTGTGATGAGCACGATGGCGAGTCCCGGCACGGATGCGGCGCCTGCTGCCTGAATCAGGCGTGCACAGAGCAGGATAATGAAGTGATTGCTGAAGAATCCCAGAACCGATGCTGCACCAAGTAAAGTGAGACCGGTTGTAAACAGCGTCCGAATCGGTACAAAGTCCGACAGGCGTGAAAAGGTAATCGACGATATGGCAAAAACGATGGAATAACCTGTTACAATCCACGAGGAAGCAACGGATGAGAGCTGGAATTCGGCTGCAATTTTGGGCAGGGCCAGGTTGAACATCATCGTATTCATGACGACGAGAACTACCGTGAAACCGAGCAAACTTACAATTAACCCTTCCTGTAGTCCGGTCGTTCGTTCCCCGGGTGATGCGGTAGCGGTGTTATTCATGAAAACCTCCTTGATCTAATGTGTAATTTCGCAACATTTCAGAAACGGTATGTAACATTTGCAAAATGAGATATACAGTGAATCCCATGCCTGACAGCAGGGGAACCATTAACGAAATTAAAAATTAAAGTTCGATTGGTATCGAACATTAGAAATATATCATGGAATTGTGCTAAAATACAATGGATAGTCTGAAAAAAGGAGACTACATTATGAAAATTTTACATCATCCTCAATTGGAGGATATTGAACTTTCTTCCGTGTTGTACGCGTTAAGCGATCCGACCCGCCTTGGCATTGTTGCGGAAGCAGCCAAGAGTGGAGAGCAGCCCTGCAGTCATTTTAATGCGCCTGTTGTGAAGTCCACGATGTCCCATCATATTCGCACGCTGAGGGAAGCTGGCGTCATTCGGGTGAGGGTGCAGGGGACCCAGCATTTCCTTACATTAAGGTTGGAGGATCTGGAAACACGATTCCCGGGCCTTATGCAGCCTTTGTTGCAGGCCGCTGCTCAGGCGTCCACCCAACAGTCCTAAGACTTGTCCTTTCTTCAAGCTGAAGAGGGGGCATTTTTTTATTCCTGCTTGGCGAAAGGTCCATTAATACACCTACTTATTTCAGCCTGTACAAGAAAAAATATACAAATTTTAATTTTGGGGTAATCCGCAGCCCTTCATGTTCCGAATATTATAATAGATGGTCTTTTTTGGGTGATGGATATTGAAGGACAACAGGGGGCGGGAGTATGGTGCATAATCCGGAAACCATTCAGGAATGTATCGAAAAGGCAAGGCAAAGACTCTACCAGATCGCAAATTCACATGCGGAATTAATGCATCCGGAGGTCATTCGTCAATCGATGATTCTGGATGAGTTAATTAATGAATATAACAAAGCCATTCGTATAAACGGAAAAACACCCCGAGACAAAAGCCCCGGGATGAGATAATGCAACAATAATTCGCGTTCGTTCTATTCTTTTACCGCCCCAAGCACAATCCCCTTGACGAAGAAACGCTGCAGGAACGGATACACGAGCAGGATCGGCAGTGCACCAATGAAGATCTGAGCAGCATTGACCGTACGTTGAGACATGTTTTGTAGCTGCGTGGCATCCACATTCATGTTGGAGAAGTCCTGCTGTACGATAATGGTCTGCATCAACGTAGCCAGCGGATATTTGGAAGCATCATTCATATAGATGAGCCCGTCAAACCAGGAGTTCCATTGGCCTACCATGGTGAACAGCGAGATCGTCGCAATCGCGGGCATGGACACCGGCAGATAGATCCGGAACAAGGTTGTAATATGGTTAGCTCCATCAATAAAAGCTGCCTCTTCCAGCTCTTTCGGAACATTACGGAAGAAGTTCATCATCAGAATCAGGTTCCAGACCGCAACTGCTCCTGGCAAAATCAGTGCCCACAGCGTGTTGATTAGCCCCAGTTTTTGAATCAAAATGTAAGACGGGATCAGCCCGCCGCTGAACAGCATCGTGAAGATGAAAAACCAGGCATACATCGAGCGTCCTTTGAAATGAAGACTTTCTTTGGATAATGGATATGCCGTCAGAATGACCAGTACCATACTGAGCAGCGTGCCAAGAACGGTACGCTGAACCGAGATCCAGAGTGCGCTGAGAAAGTTGCTGTTACCAAATGTTTTGGTATAGGCGTCTACGGTAAAATCAATCGGCCAGAGTGTGACCAGATTGGCGGAGGCTGCAGCCTTGCCGCTGAAAGAGACCGCCAGAATATGAACGAGCGGCAGCACACACAGCAGTGAAACGGCTGCAATGAAGAACAGGTTGAAGCCATTGAATATCCGGTATCCGGTCGTTTTGTGATACACCTTGATTCCCCCTTAATGCAGTATGCTAAACCCCTTAGAAAATGCGGTAATTGGCGATTTTGTAAGCCATCCGGTAGGCAGTAATGACCAGGAACATCGCGACGAAGGACTTGAATAGTCCGACCGCTGTTGCGAAGCTCATTTTGCCATTCAGGATCCCCATCCGGTACACAAACGTGTCGATAATATCGCCCTTCTCATACACGAGCGGGTTATACAGATTGAAAATCTGGTCAAAACCTGCATTCAGAATATTGCCAAGGGACAGCGTTCCCACTACGATAATCATCGGCACCAGGGCAGGCAGCGTAATGTGCAGCGTCTGCTTGAGCCGTGTTGCCCCATCCACCTCGGAAGCTTCATAGAGAGCCGGATTAATCCCCGCAAGTGCAGCCAGAAATACGATCGTGCCAAATCCGAATTCCTTCCATACATCACTAATGACAACCGTTACCCGAAACCAGTCACCATCTCCGAGAAAGAAAATCGGTTCAATCCCTGCAGCTGCCAGCACCTGATTCACCAGTCCACCCTCTGGGGACAGCATGTCGAGCAGAATGCCGCCTAGTACAACCCAGGACAGGAAGTGGGGCAGATACACGAGTGTCTGTGAGAACCGTTTGAAGGTGGAGTTTCGTACCTCATTCAGCAAAATGGCGAATACCACCGGGGCCACCAGGCCGGCCACAATTTTCATGGAAGCGATCAGCACGGTGTTCCAGATCACCTGTACACTGTCCGGATACTCGAACATGAACCGGAAGTTATCCCATCCTACCCATTTGGAGCCCGTGAATCCGAGCCACGGTTTGAAATCCTGAAAAGCAATAATAATGCCGCCCATGGGTACATAGGCGAACAGCAATGTGAGCAGTACAGCAGGCAGCAGCATCAGGTGCAGCGGCCATGTGCGTTTGAAGTTCCAGCGGGTACGTTTGCGTGGATTGCGTATCGCCTGCCGTACCGGTGTGTTGGTTGTTAATGGTTGTTCCATAGCCATCAGTGTCCCTCCTTATGTATCGTCCAGCCTCCGCATGGTGAGGCATTTCGGCCTCTTGCAAAAAGTGGAGCAACTGAATTATAGCAACGGAAAAGGGTGCGCTATAGACCAACATTTCAAGGCGAATGTTGATTTGTTAACCTGTTGATGACATCCACGCTTTCAAAAATCAATATAGATATGAAAGGGTTTTCAATATAAAATAGGACTTCGAACACGTTCGATTATATCTCGAGACAGGGTGAAACGATGAAATTCACAGTATTTGCAAAAACGGTCATTCTGCTGATCTGCCTGCTGGTGCCCATCTTGCTGCTCTATACCTATGCCAACCAGGCGAACGTGGACATGGTCGTGGAGGAGAAACAGCAATCGAGCTTGAACCAATTCAATTATTTCAGCTCCCAGGTAGATAAAAATATTGAGCAGCTCTCGCTCTATGGGCTTACCCTTCTGAGGGACCCCAGCATACTGCATTACCGTTACATGACGGAAACGACCAGCCAGTATGAGAAGAACAGCATTTATCTCGATATTCTCGACAAATTATCGTTGTACCAGTCCACCAGCCGCTGGAAAAACGACATTACAATTGTGCTTCCGCAGGCCGAACTGGTGTTATCCACCAAGACAAGCCGAACCGTCTTCAATGAGAACATGCTGAAGTTTCCCCAGCCTGGCCAGTGGCAATTGGATGAGGGAGGATTCACGTTTTTTTTCACGGACAATTATGAGTGGAATGCCAAGTCAGCGACGACAGGGGTTCGTACCGTGATGGAGATTAATTTTGATCCCATGAATATTGTCGCCATGCTGGATGACTTCAAGGAGGCGCAGGGAGGGGACCCTTTTCTGTACGTGCCAGGCAATGACCCCTTATTAAACCGCAGTGCTGACCCCGATCTGGTCCAGGCCATTATGGAAAATATGCCGTTGAACGGGCTGGACAGCGAGGGGAATCATCAGCTGGAGGCCGGTGGCAAGCAGTATCTGGTGAGTTATGTCCCTTCCAAACAGCTTCATGGCGTCTATGTAAATCCCGTTGTACTGGATGATCTGCTCACCCCGATGGATAAGAGCCGGAACATGTTTGTTACATCTATACTCCTGCTGCTGGGATTGAGCATCGGGGCGGCATTATTGCTCTACCGCAAGGTACAGATTCCCATCTATCGCCTGATGCAGGGGCTGCAGCAGATTCGCAAAGGCCAGCTGTCGACCCGAATCCCGGTGGATCATTCACGCGATGAATTTGCGTACCTGACCCAGAGCTTCAATCATATGGCGGAACAAATTCAGGAATTGATCGAAAAGGTGTACGAGGAACGCATTCGTTCAAGAGAAGCCACGCTCAAGCATTTGCAGTCACAGATCAATCCGCACTTCCTGTACAACTGCCTGTTCTATATTAAAAATATGACCCAGCTCGGTCATTCGGAAGCCGTTATTGCGATGTCGCTGAGTTTGGGAGATTACTACCGGTACATCACCCGGGATGAGAATGACATGACAACGGTAGAGGAGGAAATTCGGCTGCTCGACAATTATTTGTCCATACAGCAGATGCGGACCAATCGTTTATCCTACGAAATTGCTGTACCGCAGGAGCTGATGCAGCAGCAGATTCCAAGGCTTCTCATTCAGCCGATTGTGGAAAATGCGGTCATTCATGGCATCGAACCAAGCGAAGGCAGTGGCCATATCGTGGTGACCGGAATGTCAGCCAAAGAGCAAATCAAAGGAAAATCCTTCAACCGCTACAGTTTGTTCGTGGATAACGATGGGGTTACGTTGACACCCGAAGAGATTGAAGCGTTGGAACGGGAAGTGAACGAGCCGATGGGTGAGGAGATCGGTACCGGCACCTGGAACGTGCACCAGCGTCTGGTTACGCGATATGGGCATTCATCCGGGCTTCATTTTGCAGCGATTCCTTACGGGGGACTTAGTGTGGAAATACGATGGTTTGAGGAGGAACAATCTCATGATGAATCTAATGGTCGTGGATGACGAACACTCAGCGGTGGAATCCATCGCTTCTTCTATCGCATGGAGGGAATATGGCATCGGTCAGGTATATAAAGCATATTCGGTCAAGGAAGCGTTGCAGCAGATGGCTGCTCATCAGGTTCATATCATCATTACGGATATCCGTATGCCGGGACTGTCTGGACTGGATCTCGTTAGTCATATTCGGCAAAAGTGGGAGAAGACCAAATGCATTATTTTATCAGGACATGCGTCTTTTGATTATGCTAAACAGGCCCTTAAACATGGAACGGTAAGTTATCTGCTTAAACCGGTGCGCGATGAAGAACTGATCGAAGCCGTGCAGCAGGCCTCCGTGCAGATCCGGCTGGAAGGAGAGAAGCAGCAGCTGCATCAGCGTGCGATGTATTCGGTAAGGGAGCATTTGCCGGAAAAAAGGGCGGAGTTAATGAAGGATGTGCTGCTCGGGCGCAAGTTTGCCGAAGATGAACTTGAGAGTAAGCTGGAACAATTGGAGATCGGCTTCCGTCCCCAGGATAAAATGCAGCTGCTGCTGATCCGCTATGATGACCCACAGCCAACGCACAAGGCATTTCGATTAATGAAATACGCCATATCCAATGTGGTGGAAGAAATCTTCAGCAGCAGCTACCATCTCTGCCATACCGATGATGCGTATGATGATCTCGTGTTTATGGCCAGTCCGAAACAGGCACAGTCTGAACCGGAACTGCTGATGGGACGGCTGGGCGATCGATTGATACACAGTGTGAAGCAGTATTTGAACGCAACAATCTCGCTATCGGTCAGCAAAACAGGCCGTTTCCCGCATCAGGTACCGCAGCTGTATCATCAGGCTGTGAGTGCCTTGCGGAAGCAGGGTGAAGCAGGGAAAGGATTGCATCTGAATGCCGCAGCCAGCTCGCATGGAGCCTCCTTGAAATCACTTACTGCGCTCTATGAACCACCTGGTCTGACAACGCTGCTGGAAGCCGGGAGAATGGAGGATGCACATCGCAAGATCGATCAGATCTTTGCCGAGCTATCAGGCAGCGTATTTCCGGAGCATGTCTACGTTGCCTTTCATTATCTGGCGGCAGCCTTCTCTTATATGGCTCACCGGGAAGGCAAACAGTTATCTGATGTGCTTGGGGAACAATATCAGCAGCTGCTGAAGGATGGTTATGGTGTATCGCTGCGGAGCCTGGAGGCATGGACCCGGAACGTCATGCAGCAATGGACAGAGCGTACGCAAGATTCGGGTCAAGAGAGCGGGTCCACCCTGATTCGGCAGGTACAGCACTGGATTGACCATCATCTGGGAGAAGATCTGTCCTTGCAGGTCATTGCGGGAGAGGTGCATCTGCATCCGGTGTATTTGTCCAAAATGTACAAACAGTCCACTGGCGAAGGCATCAGTGATTACATTATTCGCTCCAGAATGGAACGCGCCGTGCACCTGCTGAAGCATACCGGGATGAAGATCTATGAAGTCGGCCAGGAAGTGGGCTATAACAATACCCCTTACTTCATTCAAGTGTTTCGCAAGCATTATGGCCTGACACCACAGGATTTTCGGAACGGTTAACAAATCAATATGAACATTGAAATTGTGATATATGTTTGCCTCCCCGGCTGCACTATCCTTTTCATGTAAGGTGCATGAAGCATGAATGGATGATGCGAGATGCACAAAGGGTATCCAAAGTTACCTGAGGAGGGGTTAGTTGATGTATAAAAAGATGATGACGGCTGTGCTTGCATTAACCATGGTTGCTGTAACAGCATGCAGTTCGGGGGCCAAGGAGGAACCTGCGAAGGAAGCGGCAGCGCCGCTTGCGATGCAGAACGGGAAGTACGAACCAGCGGTGCAGATGAGCTACTTGCGGGCCTGGAACGATGACACGAAGTTTAAGAACGGGGAAACGGCACAGAGCAATGTGCATACCAAATGGGCCAAGGAACGTCTCGGCATAGAGCTGACCACACCATGGGCTGTGTCAGTGACCAATGACGCCTTCTATACGAAGCTTCGCCTGTCACTGTCTGCCAACGAGGAGCTGCCGGATATCGTCTCCATCCGTGGGGACTACAACCTGGTGCGTGAGTTGATTGAGTCCGGCAAGTTCGCTGATGCAGGTGCACTGTTTGATAAATATGCATCCGACACGTGGAAACAGGCGGCCGAATCGGCACCGGAGGAATGGTATCCTTACATGTATGAGGGTCAGCGTTACGGGATTCCGATCTTCGACTATGCCTACAACGGCGATCCCGTGATGTTTATTCGGGAAGACTGGCTGAAGAAGCTGGGACTGGAAGAACCCAAAACGATCGATGAGCTGGTTGCGGTCATGGATGCATTTACGAATCAGGACCCGGACGGTAATGGCAAGAAGGATACGTATGGTTTGACCGTCGGCATGAAGAATGCACTGAATACATGGATGACGGAATCCGGCTGGATCTTCGGCATGTATAACACGATGCCAGGACAATGGAACGAGGCTGAAGACGGAACGCTGCAATACGGCTCGGTGCAGCCAGGAGTGAAGGAAGGTCTGGCAACAATGAAAGACTGGCTCTCCAAAGGTTATCTGCCCAAGGAAGCTGGCGTATATGATGAGATCAAGGCAGCTGAACTGTTTACAGCAGGCAAGGCCGGGATCATCGTGGGTCCGCACTGGATGCCTAACTGGCCCATTGATGACGTGAAGAAAAATGTGGACGGTGCCACCTATAAAGCCATTGCTCTGCCGACCGGCCCGACGGGTGAGAGTCATCATCATGGTTCCGGAGCCAGCAACGGGGTAGTGTTGATTAACAAGGATATGGCTAACCCGGAAGTGTTCTTCACCTATCAGAATTATCTGTTCGATAACTTTGCCAATCCGGAGGTGGGCGGCGAGTTTGAGCATGGATTTGCCCAAGGATATGATTATGACATCGTGGACGGCAAAGTTGTGGGCGAAGCTGAAGTGAAAGATGGCGTATCGCCGCTGAAATACACGATTACCTATGACGGTGCACGGATCCCGAACCTGATGATGGATACGCTTGCAGAACTCGCGACAGGCAAGGAACCGGAGACACCTTTTGAGAAAAATACGAGCATCGCCAACAAACCGGAAGTATTTGCTGCAGCTCAAGTTGTCGTTGCACATAAGGATGATGCGATCAAGAACAAGTTCACGGGTGCGCCAACCGATACAATGAAGATGAAGAAGGATGCGCTCGACAAGCTGGAGAAGGATACGTTCAGCAAAATCATTTATGGGCAAGTTGGCCTTGAGGAATTCGATGCCTTTGTAACGAAGTGGAGGTCGATGGGTGGCGACGAGATTACCGCCGAAGTAAACGAATGGTTTAAGACCGTGAATTAATAGGGTAACTGATTCAGCAGCAGAGGGAGGTTACACTTTGCCACTCCGATTGCAGTACCATCTTTCGATCGCTGTTATCCCCAGATTTTTTTGATTCCTCTATTTAGAGGATAAAATCCGGTGATAAAGGCGAGCGCTTCGCTTCTCCAGATTGGTTCTGCACTCTCCGTTTTCGTGTAATCTTAACTGTCTGAACGGAATCATACTAAAGTATGAAAAGAAGAGTGAGGGTTTCGTGAATACACCGGATTTGGGCGTAAAGTCGCCTGACTCCGGTGTTTTTTTTGGTATGAGTGCCGGATGCACAGACAGGTGCAGAAGGGGGAGATCATCTATTTTCTTAGTCAACAACCGTGCATAAGTCTTATTGTTCCTGGTGTGCTTGAGAGAGTAAAATAATAGGTGTTATGCGAACGTCAATACGTATTTTCACTTGCGAGATCTATGGAGCGATCCTGAAGGAATAGAACATGAGTTATTTGAAAGAGTTTAATCACGAAAGGCAGGAGATAAGATGAGTACACTATATGATCAGGCCATGGACGAGATGATTGGCGCCATTCATGAATGGTTTGATGAACAGGAGAAGCGAAGCGACTTGGACAAGGTCGTGAAGCGAACCACACTGCAGATGGGGATCATGGGTGATGTTTTACTGGATTACAGACCTGGACGTACGACGGTTGACAGCCTGGATCTCGGTTTCGATGATGGCTTGAACTCCAGGAATGCAGGTTCATTTACGGAAGAGCAGGTGCGAAGCGAAATTCAGCCTCAGCTTGCTGAAGTGATCCAGAGAAGATTGGATGGGCTGGGAGATACACCACTGATCGACTATCATTTCACCTTTCGCGGGAAATTTCCAACAACCGAAGGGAAGCTGCATTTGACGCTATTTGAATATATCAACGAAGAGAAGAGAGAGCAGCTGCTGGATCGCATCCATACCTATGTCGAACAAAAGCTGGAGAATGGTACATATCCAACGAAGCCGCTGGAGTCCTTTTTTCTGACACGTCATTTGCTTGATCCAGTGCTGTTTCCGAGTCCAAATATTGCATGGATTATAGCTCAGTATGACCGCATTCAGGAATTGAATAAAGGGCGTCAGGATGCCCTGGCGGAGCATCGCGGCAATATCATTCGTGCATTGAAGGATTGGGCAGAGAATCAATTTTTGCCACAGTATTATGATATTCAGTTATCGGAGTATAGGTCGAACGAATATACACTCAAGCCAGGCGCCGTACTGGAACAGAATGAGTCTCATGGAGAAGTTAAGAACCAGGGGCAGCAAGAGGCCCAGCCTATCGATCTGCTGCTGTACGCAGCGGTCATGATTCTGCGTTTTGAGCCCAGCTACAGTAAACCGACAGGCCTTACCTTCCTGGAACTGGCGAAACAGCTGGGGAGCGACCGTGCAGTTCGAATGATGACAGAAGGCAGCGGGGCTTATGCCAAGGAAGATATTCATGTGAAAAATGAACAGGTGGAATGCACAGCCAATGATGTGTTCTCTCTCATTACAATCATTATCCGTCAGGAGGAAGCATCTGCCTACGAGCAGGCACTCGCATTCATTATTCGTTTACTGAAGAAAGGCTTCCCTAAGAGCTATAAGATCAAGCTTAAATCCAAGACAAAACCATATTTGCCGATAAAGGGACTCGCCAAGTCGGATACTCATCGGTTCTTCGCGAGTGCACTGGATTATCCGAATTTGCATCCACTTCTTGAAGAGTACGCTCGTGAAGCCATTGAAGAATTCGAATGGTATGGAGACACGGAGGGGGAGAAGAACTGTATGCCAGGCAGCTATGCCACGTTTGGACTGGGGCTCGCAGACGAGGCGTATTTTCCTTTGGTTGAATTTTATATGGGAGAAGTGGACGATGAACACCAATTGGTGCAGGACAAATTCACTGCTGCCTTTGCCGAAAAGCATGGTATAACAGCTAACTCTGCACCTGTATTGGTTGCCTGCCTACGACGTTCGACGGATGGCTTGAAGCTGAAGATTCAGCCCGAACTGGAGAATGAAGAGAAGCTTGCGCTTATGGTGCAGCAGATCAGCGGTCTGGAAACCTATGAAGTGGAGCGTGTGATATATCCAATCTGGGGCAAAGTGGAGAAGCTTGCAGGTCTGGCCCGCAAGGCTGAAGGGAAACGGAAAGAGCTGCTGCTAGAGCTCCTGCAGGCTGCAGGTAGATAGGAGCTTAGTCATCAAGGCGTGGAAGAGCATCTGGAAAGGCGGAGAGCCATGGAAACATTGACTCGTGCCATATGGGCAGGGTTATCTGTTCAGGAAAAAGAAGAGCTGCTGCAAGGGATGATTGCTTTGTGTCCGGCGGGTATGGAATACATCGGTGTAAAAACGTTTGAACGGTTCGGTCAGCGAACCGAAACGGGTGTATTTATGTATGCAGGGCGAAAGTTTGTGTTTGTACCTGGAGACCATGTGACCTTAGGGTGGAGTCAGTGGCAGGAGGGCATGAATGAGGAGACTTCAGCAGATCTAGCTGAGGCGATAAGTGAGTATGGCATAGAGGACGTGGATTCTTTTCTGGCGAGCCAGATGTCACCGGTAAGAGAAGCGGCTATCGCTCCCATGCTGGTGGAGTGCCTGACACAATCACTTGGCTGGATTGATGTTACCGAGGAAGAAGCACTCGCAGGGCATGAACCTGGTTTTGCAGCAGAGCTGGAGAAATTCAATCATTCTGATCTAAAGGGATTGGAGCAGTATCAGACATTTCGCCTGGAGCGTCAGGGTGAGGAAGTCCGGATACAACTATACAATGAGGAGCTTACGCCTGAAGACTTGCTGGAGGAACAAGCTGAAGCGGGTTTTGGTTTGCTCACCGAGGATGAATGGGAGTATTTGTGCGGGGGTGGCTGTCGTACGTTATTTCCCTGGGGCGACAGTTTCGATTATACGATGAAGTTGAAGCATTTTGGACGCTTGGAAGGGCTGACTGAGATCGTGGGTGAAACGGTCGAGACGGACCTGTCGCTTGTTGCAGAGGATGAAATGCCGTATGATTTGGAGCAGCCCAATTTTTTTGGACTCCAGTTTGCCGGAGATCCATACAAAGTTGAATTGACGATGGATTGTTCTGGAGAAGTGCTGCCCAAAGGCGGCGATGGCGGCGAGATGATCTGTGGCGGCATGGGTCCCTTGGTTGGTTATCTTCCTGCGTCTGCTGTATATTATCGTAACAGCAATGCTAGTGAACTGGACTGGGAAGATTGGTTGGATTCCATGTATTATAGAAGAGTTATTCGTTTAACCGATCTGACCTGAAGACGATAGGAAGCAGCAGGGAATATTCGGTCCTTGCTGCTTTTTTGTTTCTAGCTTCTCATTTAAAATTTCAAAATTCAGAAGTGATTCAACCCTGTGCGTTTTCACAGCTTAGTGGGTAAATATAATCAGGTTGAACGTCCCAAGAACAGGAGCGGGGGCGCATTGAGCCTGAATGATGATCCTTTTACAATAAAAAGATAGGCTCTTCCATTGGAGTTTGATGCATAAATCATGGAAAAGAGGAATGACTGTGCCTACATATACTTCGTTTACCTGCTCTGGCCGGGAGGCTCTGTTTCTGTTTCAGTTAATGAATATCCCGGAAGCTGAAGTACTCTTTGCACATCTGAACGATGCTGCATTACAGGGTGAGCGGGCCAAGCCTGCATTTGAAAAAATAAAAGCCGATCTGATCAAGGACGGCGTTATTGAATCTGAAGATAATGACATTACCATACATCCGCAAGTCCATCAGCTGCTCCAGAGCTGCAAGCTCAGCAGCGCAGTGATGAAGCTTCACTTGCATAACTCAGGCACAGCACAGCGTGAATCATCTCTGACCTATGGCTTCATTTCCGGAACAAATATCGTTGAATGGCTCTGGCATCCTGAACGGGATCAGGTGACCCTGACTTCATTCGAAAGCTTGCAGGACTTGCTTCGTATTATGGGCAATCGGATTGAATCGCCTGACTCTGCCGAGGAATCCATCCATACCCCTATTCAGAAGCACACACTGCAGCAGTTGCTGACGCTGGATAATGAATCAGGCATCGATAGGGTAACCAACGCCTTGCGCCAGGACCTGCATGTACATTCGGCTGCAATTCACGAACTGACCCAAGCGTTTGTTAACATCCAGAAACAAGGGCAGTTTGAGGTATCCACCCGCGGGATGCAGAACAAGCCACAGACCATTTATTTTATCGGCAGTCGTGCAGGCAATTGGCTGTTCATCGAAGACATGGAAAGTGAAAGAAAAGACATGTTTACAGCATTCAAGATAACAGAAGAAGAGCTGATCCAGAGCCTTTTTTTGCTAACGACGCGTTCGTTATCCATTTTGCCTGCAGTTTAATCCCATAGAACGCAGGTAGCTTAAGGGGGAGATCCAGTTGACCAAGATTATTATGAAGTCGGAGTACCTGAACTCGCTGGCACAGCAGATTGAACAGGTTACTGCACAGCTGCAGCAGGTAGATGGTGTTCTCCAGCGTTCCATTCAGGGAGCGGCCTGGCAGTCTAGTAACCGGCAGACCATTATTGGCTTGTATCAGTCGCATCAGCAGCGGTTTCAGACTGCTGGACAGAGCATGCAGCAGCTGGCTGCATATGTGAAAACGACTCGTGAGCGAATGGAACAGGAGGATCAATCCGGGGGAACATTTGGGCTGACAGGCATTAACCCACTTGCACCATTCGATGGTCCTGGCAGCACGGTGGGTACACTGACGGCGGCAGCGGCTGTTGCCAAACTGGGGTATCGGGTTAGAAATGGCTATATGGTGAAGCAGCAGCTTGATCGGAATACTCCGCGAATTTTGGTTCGTGAAAGTTATGATTCCGTCAAAAATAATACTGTAGTCAATGGCAGACCCCGTGAATATAAAATTCATTATGTTCGTGACATTGAAGCCAGAATAGCCAACGGAACGGCCACGCCTCAGATTAAGGAAATCGCCTCGATGATCAAACCCGGTTATGCGGTCAGATCAGCATTGACGGATAAGCTGGGCTGGGCCAGCGTTGGCATTGATGTGTTCACAGACACGCAGGAAAACATCAGCCAGAATGCATCCTCTGACAAAATTGCCGGGGATATCATCGGAAACGTTGTGGTTGGTGGGGCAACGACAGTAGGTGCAACTCTGCTGACCGCTGCGATTCTGCCTGCGGCAGCACCCGTACTGGCCGTTGGTGCGGTTGGTTTGGGTGTATCCGTAGGTCTGACGTATCTCGCCGAAGGGGTAACCATGAATATGGATCTGGATGGCGACGGGCAGGATGATTCCGTGAAAGATGTGGTGAAACACGGAGCGAAGAAAGCCTGGTCTACCGTATCAGGATGGTTCAAATAGATGGCCCGTCAGAAACGTTCCACGTCATCTACGAATAATTCTGCTGTGAAAAGGGTAGAAGGAACCTCCTACCACCCGGAGGCGTTTGAAAATTATCTTGCGGTATATGCGGCGGATGGGATTCGTTTCAGCGCAAGTACGCTGGTACTCTTTTTTCTGAATGTCTTCCTGCTAATCCCGATATTTAGTATTCCGTTCCAGTCCTTATATGCTTATATTCTGCTGCCTCCTCTGGCAGTCATGAATGTATGGGCATTAGCCCTGATTGCGGCACCGCGCAGACTGCAGCTGAATTATGTTTTGTTCCGCGGCGTATTTGGAATCGTCTGTTCCCTGGGATTCATGATCATCGTGCAAAAGTTTGCTTATGGCATGCTTGGACTGACAACCCCATGGTATGCGATCGGGTCGTTTGCAGTATACGGTTTCGCCTTGTATCAGTATGCCAGGTTCCATCTGCGTAAGCTGCAGCAACCTCCACATCGACCAAAAGCGGGTAAAGGCTCACGTATGCCTGTCGCGACGCTGACCATGCTGACTGGGGCCGGTTATCTGGTGGCCAATCTATCATTGGCCTTTGTCACGCAGCAGACGGTTGCGGTGGTCCTGATGTGTGTCTATATTATGCTGGCTTTTGTTGTATTTCACTTTATCATGGATGTGCATCGGTATTACTGGCTGCGCCGGGTACTGCATGCCCCGAAGGAAACCACCGCACATAAAGCGCAGAATAGTTGAAGGAGGTTACATACCATATGGAAAAAGATACATTGACTTTACTGCCCAACGGCTCCGTAATCCGGCTGAAGGAAGGCACCAAAAAGCTTGTCATTTATGGACGCAAGCAGATGTTAATGACAGAACCGCCTCGTCAGTTCGATTACATTGGGTGTTTGTACCCGGAGGGATATATTAATCCGGATTATACGTATGTATTTAATCATGAAGATATCGAAGAGATTATTTTCAGAGGGTATGTGGATGAGGAAGAAGAAGCATTTGCTGGGAATTTGAATGAATAAATGATGGCTTGAGTTGAAAAAAAATAAATATGAACGTTGCAGAAATGTGCAAAGTTGAAAATACAACCTTAACGGATAACGGATCAGTCCTAGCGTGACTGATCCGTTTCACGAAAGCGGGTTGCTGTCTGCTGCAGACTGGTGCTGGTCTCCTGCAAACCAAGGAGATAATTGCTGATCGATGTCATACTGTCGTTGATCCGCTGCATGAATTCACGCTGCCGTTCACCTTCCCACTGGCCTTCGGCTTGATCCACCATCGTTCTCAGCTGTGCCAAAATATCATTACCGTTCTGGGAAGCCTTGCTGAATTCACCTGCCAGCTGCTGCAGCTCCTCAGGCGAAAGATCTATTCGCTGGTTCATTGTTTTTCCCTCCCTATCTGTTCATGGCTCTATTAAATGTGCATATACCATTCATTATAACCGCATCTGGAGTGAATTGAAGCTGGACGAAAGCCTTGTTTTCATAACAGTCATATTGTTTGGAATAGGACAAAACACACATCAAAGCTGCCCCCGTTAATAGGAGCAGCATGATGTGTGTTTTAGTATGTTTCGTTTTATTTCAGTTTTTGCACGGATACGGCCATTTGTTCCAGCTGTGTGTGTGTCAGTGCATTATTTGGTGAGCTGAGCGTAACATAGCGATCATCCAGTTGGAAGGTCAGCAGATCTGTTTTGTCCGGTGTATACCACTTGGCTTTTACGCCGTTAGACAGTTTGACTTCTTTGCCATCATAGCTGAACGAGTAGTCTTTCGGGGATACCGTCACATTCATATGTTTGAAAACAAAGTTAACGCCATCACCGCCGGCACTTACACTTTTGAATGCATCTCCGGCAATCATGTGCTGAGGCGCGTAAGCCGTCTCAAAGCCATCGAATTTCGCAAATGCTTTACGAATGGTAGCTGCTTGTTCCTTGGTGTAATTTACATTGGCAAACCCGGTAATGCCTTGATCGTTGTTATTCACCTTTTGGACAGATACGGCCACCTGAGCAAGCTGTGCCTGAGTCAACTTATGGTCAGGGGAGCTAAGCGTTACATAACGATCATCCAATAGGAAGGTCAGCATGCCCGTTTGATCCGGCGTGTACCATTTGGCAGTTACTCCATTGGACAATTTCACATCTTTGCTGTCATAGCCATCCGAGTAATCACGTGGAGATATGCTTACTTTCATATGGGTGAAGACAAAGCTTACACCATCACCCCCGGCGCCAACGCTTTTAAACGTATCACCTTGGATACTTTGCTGAGGTGCATAGGCTGTTTCAAAACCATCGAACTGTGCAAATGCTTTTTGAATTGCTTCTTTTTGCGCAGCACTGTAGGTTACATTGGACAGGGCAGAAGGATTGCTGGCTGCTTCGCCGATGGTAACCTGACCTTTTTTGCCGTCGTACGATACAGGAACATGCAGCGCTTCAGCAATGGCACGTACAGGCAGGTAGGTTGAATTGTTGTAAGTGATCGGTGCAAGTTTATTCCCATTGCCATCCGTTGGTGTATAAGCTGCTCCATCTACATTGAAGCTGATGCCATGATTAAGATAAGCGGAGATTTTCTCCAGTTGAGTACCGGCGAATACACCAGCAGCTCCTGTTAAGGTCATGCCAAGAACCATCATCGCTGCAGCAGATTTCTTCAGGTTTTTTTTCATCATATATAACTCTCCTTTAGGCTCAGTGTATAAGTTGATCTGATCGAATTTACACTTTACCACTTCGTTTGCAGTACCGTGTAAAATGTTAGGATCAACTTATGATTGTCATTTGTAGGGCTCGCTGTCCCTTATGGCTTTATATTAAACCCGGAAGTTATCGATAATAATTCTGAATTATCTCCAACTTGTAAACATTGCAAATCTATTTATGAGCATAGTGAAACCAATAAAATGAAAAGGAGAGAGGGAAGCTTGACCGACATTCATTGTGGTTCGAATTTGAAGTTGGGTATGTGTATGAGGTGTATTGATCAAAAGGAGCCTTGTGTGAACAGATCCATGTATGGATGCTGCGAGGGTGCTTGGCGGTGATCAAGGAGAGGGGAATGAATTCCCCAGTCATCTTATATGTAAAACGAACGATTGAGATGTTGAACAGATATAAAGTCATACTTAATTGAACCAGGGAGTTCGTTTAGTTTACAAGGTAAAGGACCAGTCCGCCCATGCCAAGCACGATTGCACCAACGTATACATAGGTTAACCGGCTCAAATTCTGCTTGGTTCGGCGGTCGTATTCGGGGTTGCTGGTCTGATTGGCTTTGGAATTTCCGATGATCAGGGTGGCAATGCCGCCGAACAAGGCAATACCAATAATTAAAAGATAAGGCAGCCAACTCATGAGTGAACCTCCTTCAAAAGGCATATAATTCATCTCCTTTATTGTACCCCAGGATGACCTGGGATGTAAGGTTTTATTTGTGAGATTAAGGGAAATTAAGCAGATGACTTACAGTGTATACAACTCAATTTCAACAATAGATCACAATAAATTAAAATGATTATGATTATGAAAAAAACCAGTAGTGATGCGGATTCGCGGCTCTCTCAAACGGAGGCCGTGAATTTTTTTTGCCTATGGGGTGATCCAGATTAGGGATCCCTGCGTTACACCCTTTGAAAACGACGACGAGGAAACAAAGCATACAAAATTAGATTGAGGAGTGAATACGTAATGAAAATGAAAATGAAGAAGTTTATCGCACCCATGCTAAGCTTGACGCTCTTGATGCCGGGAATCGCAGGGGCTGCTTCTGCACAACAGATGCCACTGACTACGATGAAGGTTTCCGTGAACACACCTGCTGCTGACCTTAGAGCCAACTTGGATCACCTACTTTCGGAACATTTTGCACTGGCGGTAACAGCTATGGCTAAAGCATATGACGGAGCAAAAGATGCAGACGCAGCTTACAAAGCACTCGACCAAAATGCCCTGGATATGCAGCCGGCCATCGCCTCCCTGTACGGTGATGCAGGTGCGAAGGAATTCGAACGTATCTTCCGTGCTCATAATAAATACACCGACGACTTGGTGAAAGCAACCAAAATGGGCAACCAGGCTGGCATCAAACAAGCACAGGATAACATCAATGGATTTGTCGATGAGTTCTCCACATTCCTGAACACCGCAACGGAAGGCAAATTGCCAAAAGCGGCAGCCAAAGAAGCACTGAAGGTACATGAAGATCTCGTGCAAAAAGTATTCGATGAATATGTAGCCGGAGATTACAGCGATGCATACAAGGCGTACCGCGAAGGTTTCAAGGAGATGTTCGACGTAAGTAAAGCGCTCTCCACGGCAATCACGACACAAATGCCTGAAAAGTTCGAGAACACCAAAGCCGATACAAAAGCAGCTGATCTAAGATCTGCTCTGAATCACCTGGCTTCCGAGCACTTTGCGCTGTCTGCCCTGCAAATGCAAGAGGAATATGATGGACGGACAGCTGCCTCGAATGCTCTGGTTACAGCTGAAGCCGGGAACACAGCTGATTTCAAAGCAGCCATTGCTTCGATCTACGGTAATGACGGAGCCAACGCTTTCGAGAAAATTTGGGTAACCAATCATGTTAATGCACAGAGTGACTATGTAAAAGCCGTTAAAAACAATGATGCAGCAGCTCGTGCAGCGGTAGAGAAGCGTATTGATGGTTTCACCACAGAATTTGCTGCATTCCTCGATTCGGCAACTGCAGGCAATCTGCCTAAGGCAGCCGGACAAGAAGCACTGACTACACACGAGGAGCAAGTACAGAAAGTTCTCGACCAATATGCAGCCGGCAATTATGATGCTTCATATACAACGAATCGTGAAGGTTTCAAAGTGATGTTTGGTGTAGGTCAAGCCCTGGGTAATGCGATCGTGACTCAGAACAATGACAAGTTTCAGGAGCCGATGACACCTGCCCCAACACCAACGCCAGCTCCGGACATGACCACTGTTTGGATGAAGCTGAACAGCAAAATGCTGAAAATTAACGATAAAACGACCAACATGGACACTACACCCGTGCTCTGGAAAAACACGACGTACATTCCACTTCGCTTCCTGAGTGAAGGAATTGGTGCAACGGTGAAATGGGATAAAAAAGCCCAGGAAGTTACGGTTATGGCTGGTGATGATACCCTCGTATTCTGGGTGAACAACAAAGTCATGGAAGTGAACGGTATGAAGAAGAACGTAGGCTCCACAGTGTTTGTTAACAAAGACGGACGTACCCAAGTACCCCTGCGTTTCATTGCTGAAATTCTGAACTGGGACGTAAAATGGGCTCAAAAGGACGGTTCCATCACATTGACCAAATCGATGTAATCATAGGAAGTAGACCAACGAGTAACCAGAAAGAAGCAGGAGGGCTGCCCGCAAGGCAGCTCTTTTGTGTTTCACCAATTTATTCAAATATTTGGTATAATGATCATCATGTAACACCCTACATAACGGCTTGAATAGCCCTTGCGTCATGAATGAGGTATTATGATATTTCAAAATGCAGAGGAGGCCAGATGAATGAGTACATCATCAAAACCTGAGCGACCGGCGAGACACGTGGATACCCGGCTGTTTATTGCTTGGGCCGTATCCGTCATCGCGACGGGAGGAAGTTTATATTTCAGCGAGATTAAGGGATATATCCCTTGTGATCTGTGCTGGTTCCAGCGAATTTTTATGTATCCACTGACCATAGTACTTGGAATTGCCTACTTCAAGGATGATGTAGGGATTACCAAATATGTGCTTCCGCTTAGTTTCATTGGCGGTGGAATCTCGTTATACCACGTTACGATTCAGCGAATCTATTCAGCTACTGGCAATTCCGTTGCTTGTGGGCAAATTCCTTGTTATACCGACTATTTGAACTGGTTTGGTTTCATCACGATTCCATTGCTTGCCCTGATTGCGTTTATCATCATTATTGTAATGTTGTGGGGAATTGGCAAAACACCAAAATCTTCTTCATAAGAAAGGACAGATGATGGATGAGTGGACAAGTCCGTTGGTTCATGCCGTTAATTATCATTCTGCTCCTTACGACTGTGGGCTGCTCCAACGATGAGCAATCCCAGAGTACAGATACGCTGGAGATGATTAAGGTGCAGCTCATGGTACCGGATAAGGTGTCCATCCAGGATGATGTTGCCCTGCAGATTAAACTGACGCAGGGAGGTCAGCCCGTGGATGATGCAGACCATGTGCAATTTCAGGTATGGAATGAAAAAGATGAACCAGCAGCACCTGCTGTGGATCAAGGAATGAATCCTGAGGATCTGGAAGCTCAGGGAGCGATTACAGCCCAATCCACAGGGGATGGAATCTACGAGGCTAACTATGCGTTCGAGGAAACGGGCGTATATGTCGTACAGGTCCATGTAACCGCTGGGGCCATGCATGCAATGCCGAGAACCAAGGTAACTGTAGAGAGCGCTTCGGGCGATTAAAAAAGAATGCTCAGTTGAACATGAAAACCCGCCAGACGAGGTACAAGCCAATCAGGGCTGCTGTACTACGTATGACGGGTTTTCTAATGATGACTGTTATTAATTCCTGATTTGGAAGAGATCATATCAGCCCCTTAATGATATGGTCAAAAAGTTTAACCTTGACCTTGAAGTATGCTTCAAGGTTTATCCTTGTTGTATTACAGAGATGTTGGAGGTTGAACGATGAGAATATTGGAATGGATTTTAGTACTTGTAACTCTTGTGGTCGCCATATTGATGCTGGTTCGTCCGAGACGCGGGATGAGGATGGCTATGATATCTGCTTTGGTTTTGTTTACTGTGCTGCACGGTGTAATAGAGCAATTTCGAGTGCAAATGCTGCCTACATATCTTCTGGTCCTGGTTCTTTTGGTTATGATTGTTGTTCGACAAAAGAATCACAGATCACGGATCCAAGCCACGCTGACTTCTATCATGGTATTGCTACTTAGTGCAGGTTCAGTGGCACTGACCTGGTTACTTCCTGCTTTTACAATGCCTGAACCAACCGGCCTGTATGCCATCGGTACATTCCAACAGCAGCTCGTGGATGAATCCCGCGAAGAGACGAAGTCGCCTGAGCCAGGAGACAAGCGAGAACTTATGATCAATGTCTGGTATCCAGTGGATCACGAAGCTGCCAAGGGACTTCCGCTGGAGCATTATCCCGCAGAGCTGGGTGAAGCTATCAGCCTCGTGTTCGGTATTCCACCACAGGTGTTTAGCTATCTGGACACGATTCCCACACATGTGGTCACGGGTGCAAAGGTATCGGCCGCCGAGAGCAGTTATCCTGTGCTGCTGTTCTCTCCAGGGGTTCGTTCTGCCCGTTTCCAAAGTATGACCGCTATTGAAGAACTGGTTAGCCATGGATACATTGTGGTGGGGATAGACCATCCGTACACATCAGCACAAGTTACATTTCCGGACGGGCATGGCGTGGCGTATGAAGCTAATCCCGAATTCGATACGTCAGAAGAACTGTATCAGTATAATGTCCAAGGAGTAGGCATACGTGCAGCTGACGCAAGCTTTGTACTGGATACGCTCACCCAGTGGAATAAACATGATCCAAATCAACTACTGAAAGGTAAGCTGGATTTGGACCGTGTCGGTATCTTTGGTCACTCCTACGGCGGTGCGACAACAGCGGAAGCGCTGGCGCAGGATGACCGTTTCAAAGCAGGACTCAGTTTGGAAGGCGGATTCTGGGGGACCGTCTCCACGACAGCCATGAAACAGCCGTTTATGTATATCATGTCAGGTGAGACAGCCAAAAGTTTTGCACCAGACGCTACCGAAAAAGACAACGTGTTTTATCCGGAGTTTGAACCGGATTTGGATCATGTCATGACACATAGCTTGAATGATACCTACTACCTGACTGTGGATGGTTTTTTCCACCAGAGCTTCACAGATATCTCGTTGATCTTGCCCCGAATGTTTGCCAGGGGCATGACGCCAGAGCATAATGTGGATATCACGAGATCGTATACGCTGGCATTCTTCGACCGCTATCTGAAAGGAGAGCAGCAGGGGCTGTTGGAAGGACCATCAGACCGTTTCCCGGAGACAGCATACGATACCGAATATACAAGCATAGGTAATAAGTAGATGAATTAACAATAGGAGGAAAGGTGGGACAGACTTTGTGGGTACCATGACGAGAGGCGAATTGGCGAAACGGACAGGAATAAGCATGGCCGCCATCCGTTATTACGAGAATAGTGGCATACTGCCTGCTCCCCGCCGGGCATCTAACGGATATCGAATATATACAGAGGATTATCTGGTCAAAATCAAATTTATTCAGGATGCACAGTCACTGGGATATTCGCTCAAAGAGATTCAGGAAAACTTGCAGCTGCTTAGCCAGGAGGATATGGAAAGTGAACAGCTGAAAATGCTGGTACGTGACCGAATCACAGACATTGAGAGTCACATTAAGAATCTGCAACGTATGCAAGGGTTCCTTGAAGCCTTGCTCATGACATCGGAAAAGGATATCCATAACTACATTCAATCCTTCCGTAACAATAAAGAGGAATAAAATAATAACCTCCCTTCCATATTACGATGGAATAGGGAGGTTACTTATTTCAAATAAACCCTGCTTCCCGCAAAAAGTGGTGTACAATTCTCGTCTGGTACTTGATCCGTACGGATCGCTTCAGGCTCCAGCAGGTTTCAACGGTGACGGAACGAGCCTGCAGCAATCTGGCTGCAGCTGTCCGGGCAGATCCAGGAAGCTCATGCTGCTTCAGGTTGAAATGCCGATCACGAATGGCGATGGAACGATTCATGTGTTCAATAATTCTTCTGCATGCTGGAACAGCACGGCTTCCGGGATTGGTGATCAGGGTTTGCCCCAATACACGGGAGCTGAGCTGTGACAATCCGTTAGCCTCGTGCAGGTCGATCCACCAGTCCGGTCCATGTTCGCGTGCCAGACGAAAGACGGCAGCAGCAAGTGGATGTTTCGCTTTGGCAGATAAGCGGCGTGGAAATGTTCTGTTCAGATCGGGATTGCCCCTGATTTTTTTGCCATAAGCCTTCTGGTTCACTCTTGGAATAATAATGAGAAGACCACGCTGAATGGATAATCGTCCTGCTGCGCAATCGTCGGCGAGTTTTTGCGCAGCAGCCATGCTTGCGGTTTCATTTCCATGAACGCCGGAAGTGACAACCATCACGGGGCCAGACGCTGCACCACGCACCATGTAGTAGGGAGTAGAGTGTGTGCTGGACGCGGCCAGTACATGTTTAGTGACAAGCATGAACCTCACCTCCGTTACTACAGTACGTCATGTCCTTCTTGCATGTAACGGCATCCGAACAGGCCCTCATCCAGATCTGTCCAAATTGGGCCAATCAGTATACCTGGTGGATAATATCTTCGAAATCCGGTTCCTGCATCTCCACATCGATAATCTCGCCCCATTGCTCCAGCAGCTTCAGAATATTCATCGTACTCCATTCTTTCCGGTTCACTTGTACAGTTACGACCAGTCCATCCACCCCTGTAATCTGTATGGCAGGAGGTATGGCATCCGGAATATGAAACTCCCCTCGGTAAGTCACCCGGATAATTGTGGGCAGACCAATCGTATCCCGCAGAGAGGAGATCGTACCGTCATATGTGAGCCGGCCGTGATTGATAACCATCACCCGGCTGCATAACTGCTCGATATCATCCATATCATGCGTCGTCAGCAAAATCGTTTTGCCAAACTCTTCATTTAGAGTCCGCAGAAACTGACGTATGTTCCGTTTGGCGTTTACATCCAGCCCAATGGTGGGTTCATCGAGAAAAAGCAGTTCCGGATCATGCAGCATGGAAGCTGCCAGATCTGCACGCATTCGCTGTCCAAGTGAGAGTTTACGGACAGGCGTAGCCCAGAAGGATTCAAGGTCCAGCAGTTCAGCGAACTGGGACAACCGTTTCCTTTTGAGTTCAGCAGGTACACCGTACATTTCAGCCAGAATATCATACGAATCCTTCACGGGAAGATCCCACCAGAGCTGGCTGCGTTGACCAAATACTACTCCTAGTCGCCTTACGGTTTGCAGCCTTTCCTGATGCGGGTTCATGCCGGCTAGCAGGACTTCCCCCGAGGTCGGGTGGAGGATGCCGGTCAACATTTTGATCGTGGTTGACTTACCGGCACCATTCGGCCCGATGTATCCAACGAACTCCCCTTGTGGAATGTCAAAACTGATGTCACGTACAGCCTCTTTGGACACGTATTCGCGTGAAAATAACGTCCGGAGTCCGGAGAACCGGCCTTCCCGAACGACCGGCGTTTTGAATTCTTTTTGCAGCTGCCTCGCTGTGATCATGTTCATGGTAAGATCCCTCCTTAGCTTCCCGTGCTTTGATATTTGGTGATACCGTATTTCCAGAAGCGCAGACTGGCTGCCAGACACAAAGCAGCTACAGCCGCAATCGCGGCAAGCACCCAAGCTCCACCTTGACCCCGCAGTAGATACAGGGAGGGGATGTAGTTGACGAATCCAACCGGAATGACCGTCAGCAGAATGCCGGACATCCACTTGGGATATAACGTTAGCGGATATTGGGCAGCTGTACGGGCGGCATCTTCAGTGATTGTCTGCAGTTCTTCAATCCGTGTGGTCCAGAATCCCAGCGTCGCTGTAGCCAGTCCAATGGAGAAGAGGATGATGGCTCCGGTCACAATAATCAGCAGAGAGAGGGGAATGACCGTCCAGCCGATCTGCCCGCTGTGCATCATGCCTGCCAGAGACCAGCATAGAATGAATCCTCCCTGAAGCACTTCGCCGACCATGATGCGGAAATTTTGCGGCAGCAGGGCAAGTAATACGGGCATGGGCCTCGTTAACAGTTGATCCAGTTCGCCGCCGACTAAATATTTCTCCAGATGATGAACCTCATTGCCGAAGGTACGGTAAAGTGTTTTGGATAACGTCATGATGGCGAACAGATAACCGATCTCATGCAGAGACCAGCCTTTAATCGCACCAAACTGATGCAGCACCAGCGCAACCATGAGAAATTCGGAGATCTGAATCAGTGCGGCCAGAACGGATGCCAATATAAAATTGAACTTGTACTGCATCCGGCTGCGGATGCTGGTTCGAATCAGTATTTTATATAGATGGTACCAGGAAGTTCGCTTCATCCGCCCTGCACCTCCACTTTGCGGCGCATCACATGGGTGATGACCAGACAGATCAGGGTCATGAGCACACACCAAAGCAAGGTTCCCCAGAGCAAGGAGCCATCTTCAAAACCGAGATAGATTCGGGTAGGAACATAGAGCAGAAAGGGATAGGGTGATAACCAGGCCAGACGTTCGAGCCAGTCAGGAAGCCATTCGAGTGGAATGAAGAAACCAGCCAGCAAATTCATCATGGCATGATTGCCCCAGTGTAGCCAGGATGATTCGGTCGTCCAGATGGCAGTAACCCCAATGATGTAATTCATGCAGATGGATAAGTAGGATGCGCCGGCAAGACCAAGCGCTGCAAATAACAGGGTTGAGACCTCCGTAGGCCATTGCAGGGAAAAAACGATAGAGAATAGCAGGTAGATTGGAATGCTCTTGTACACGAACTGGTAGGCAATCTGTCCCCATTCGCGTGCCATAAGGTGAGTAAACAGATGCACCGGCCTCATCAGATCCAGCGCGATCTGCCCTGTCCTGACTGTAAGAGGAATTCCGAGTCCATTGGTGAGAAAACCCGAGATCCAGAGAGAGGATTGCGTAAACGCAATGTAACTGACCATCCCCTGTGTCCCGTATTCCCCGAGAGAGTGATCGGCCCCGATACCGATCCAGAGGCAGGCATACATGTAACCGAACATGGCGCTTGCCAGGTTATGTACCATGTGTGCTCCGCGGTATTGCAGATTCCGGGCGTAGGCTTTGGAAGCCAGAGTGAGATAAAGCATATAACACCTCCGATAAGTGGATTGAACGGCGGTCCCGTTCACTTCAGTCAAGGCGAAAAAGAGAGAAGGACAACAGCATACCAATATATTCCTTCACAGGCAAGACATTTTTTTGGGATATCCCGGAAGAAACGGGGCTGTTCAATAATGCGCCACAAGACATCGGTTCGCCAGGTCCTTTATAATGAAGGAGTAATGACGTAAACGTTTACAATTAGTGTTATTCAAATTTAAAATAATCCGCCGGGCATGTGCCTGACGATGGAGGATACAGCTTCAACAATCCGGCAAGAGAGAAGGTTGGAATGAAAAAAATTGCATGGGTTACCGACAGTACCAGCACACTCGATCCGCTGTTTGCAGAGCAAAATCATGTATACATTGTACCGCTGCGCGTTGTATTTGGAGAGGAATGCTATCGGGAGACCGAAGACATCTCATCCGAACAGTTCTATGAGATGCTTACAGAGGCTGCAAGGGCAACCAGCTCTCAGCCCCCTATAGGTGAGTTTATCGAACTATATGAATCGCTAAAAGGTCAGTATGATGAGATTATTACCATTCACTGCTCAACTGCACTTAGCGGAACGCTGCATACTTCAATGCAGGCGGCAGAGATTGCTGGAGTATCGATAACGGCAATTGATTCCAGAGCGGGAGCTTACCCGCTGCGGGAGATGATTTTGCAGGGCGTGGAAATGCAGAAACTGGAATGTTCCGTATCTGAAATCAAGCTTCACATCGAACAGATGATGGACAACATGTCCTTTTACCTCATTCCGGCCTGTCTGCAGCATCTTCACCGTAGTGGGCGGGTTTCAGGCACACAGCTTGTACTCAGCCAATTGTTGAAAATTCATCTGCTCTTGCGATTTGAAGAAGGCAAGGTCGTCGTGAACGAGAAGATTCGTACCTTCAAGCGAGCCAAACAGCGCATGTTAGAGGTGCTTAAGGTAGACATGGAGAAAGTAAAACATGTGTGTATCATGCATGCAGATAACCAGGAAGAAGCCAACACGATCAAGCAGCAAATCGCCGATCTGCTGCCCCGATTGAAGACGGAAATCATGCCTTTTATCCCTGTGGTGGGTATTCACGCAGGTGCAGGTACGATTGGTCTGTGCTGGATACGAAGCGAGACGACATAGATGGATTAGTGATCGACATGGCAGGCGAGCCACCTTGAATACAGGTGGCTATCCTGCCTTTTTTTGTTTTTTTTTGAGATGAGATTAGATAGAGTGTTATTCCACGCATTGCCAATTCGTGTGAACTGTGAGGTAATAAAAGAAAACAAAAAAGTTGGGGGAAATCACGTGTCGAGTCACCGTTTGCTGCTTGTGGAAGACGATCGTTCAATTAGCGAGATGGTTGGGCCATATCTGGAGAAAGAGGGGTACAACGTCACGTACGCATATGACGGATTAGAGGCTGAGCATAAGTTTCGAGAAGCGGAGCCTGCGTTTGATCTGGTCATTCTGGACCTCATGCTGCCGGAGCGAAGCGGCATGGACGTACTGCAGACCATCAGAGCTGCCAGTCTTGTCCCTGTCTTAATATTATCTGCAAAGGATGGGGAAGTGGACAAGGCACTGGGGCTTGGTTTAGGTGCAGACGACTATTTGAGCAAGCCGTTCTCCCTCATCGAATTGACCGCGCGAATCAAGGCGGCCATTCGCCGCGCCAATTATACAGTACCCTCGGTTACCTCGACACCAGCTAAGGATCAACGGATTGAAATTGGCGGGCTGGTCGTGGATATGGAAACCTATGAAGTGGAGCGGGAAGGCATCCCTGTAAGACTGACATCCAAGGAATTTGGCATTCTTAAGCTGTTTGTTACGCATCCTGGCAGAGTGTTTACGAAAGCACAGATTTACGCCTCTGTCTGGAATGATCCGTATTATGGGGACGAAAATATTATTAACGTACACATGCGGAGGCTGCGCGAAAAGATCGAGACCGATCCATCGAATCCGCAGTATATCAAAACGTTGTGGGGGATCGGTTACAAGCTGGAGGTGGAGTCCAAGTGATCATCCTATTGGCCATCTTAACTGTTGCTCTCCTCATGGTTGTCATTTTACTCGCTGTGAGGCTGAATAAGCGCAGCCGGCAATTGGCATATATTCATCAGAAGCTCGGAGGCATTCTGGAAGAGGGGACATATGAGCGTTTGCTGGTCTTTAGCAGCGATGCACAGATTCGCCTCCTGCTGGGGGATATCAACGAATTGCTGGACTACGCACACCGGACCGGTGCCCGTTATGCCAATCAGGAGAAGGAGATCCGCAATATGCTCTCCAACATCTCCCACGACTTGAAAACCCCTCTAACGGTCGTGATGGGTTATAGTGAAACGCTACTCCATAGCTCTTCATTAACCGATCAGGAACGGGAAGGTATGATCAGCAAGATTCAGGATAAAGCGCAGGAGGTGCTGCGTCTGATCCATTCTTTCTTTGATCTGGCCAAACTGGAGTCAGGGGATACCGAGCTTGCATTGACTCGAATAAATCTTAGTGAATTATGCCGGGTGAAGATGCTCTCCTTTTATGAAATGTTAACGAATCAGGGTCTGCAGGTGGAGCTGTCCATTCCTGAGAATGATCTCTTCGTAACCGGCAATGAGGATGCACTCGACCGGGTGCTGGATAATCTGATCACGAATGCAATGCGATATGGGGCGGACGGTAAGGTATTGGGCCTGCTGCTTGAACCAACGAATCATGGAGAGGTCATGCTGCAGATTTGGGACAAGGGTAAAGGCATTCCGGAAAAAGAACAGGACCGTGTTTTTGAACGTATGTATACGCTGGAGGATTCCCGCAACCGTCTCTATCATGGAAGCGGGCTTGGCCTCACCATCACGAAACGACTTGTCGAACGCATGGGGGGACGCATTGAGCTGCGCAGTGTACCCTATGAGCGGACCTCATTTAAAATCTCTCTTACATCTCGTTAGCCTGCCTTTTTGTGTGAATAGAGGAACTTAAGTTTTTTGTAAGATTTGATTAATAAAAAAGCAGACTTTTCTCTTTACAATACAGATATAAGAACCCGTCAGGGATCGTAAAGGAGAACAGAAGAGATGACATATATTGCACGCACCATCGGGGTGACCAAAACCTATGCAGGCACGGAGGTCGTATCCAACGTCAATATGAATATCAAGTACGGTGAAATATACGGATTTTTAGGGCCGAACGGAGCAGGGAAAACGACAATAATGAAAATGTTGACCAATCTGGTTAAGCCCACCGTAGGGGAGATTGAGATGTTTGGGGAGAAACTTACCCCTGACTCTTATGAAGTGCTTAAGCGCATAGGCAGCATCATTGAATATCCTTTTTTCTACGATAAACTGTCCGCCAGAGATAACTTGGAGCTTCACTGCGAATATATGGGGTTTCATAACAAGAAGGTTATCGGCGATATGATGGAAAGTGTAGGTCTGAAGGATACCGGCAAGAAACCGGTGCGGGACTTCTCTCTGGGGATGAAGCAGCGGCTGGGTATTGCGCGTGCACTGATTACAACACCGGAGCTCCTCATTCTGGATGAACCCATCAACGGGCTCGATCCGGTTGGCATTAAAGAAATGCGTGACCTGTTCAAACGCCTCAGTACGGAATACAGAATTACTCTCCTGATCTCCAGTCATATCCTGGGCGAGATTGAGCAAATTGCCGATACGGTAGGGGTGATTCGTGGCGGTCGTCTGGTTGAGGAAGTGTCCATGGAGAGTATTCGAGGGACTCAGAGCGAGTATATCGAGCTGCAGGTGATGGATGGACGCAAGGCGACTTATGTTATTGAGCATCAGCTTGAGTTGAACAATTATAAGTTGGTTGATGATCGTACAGTTCGCATTTATGACCCTGGTGTATCTCCTTCCCAATTAACAGGCAGGCTGGTTCAGCATGGTGTTGAGATTGAGTCGATTATCAAGCGGTCCCATTCGCTGGAGGAACACTTTCTTAACCTGGTGAAGGGGGATGGAGACGTTGCTTAAACTTATTTTTCTAGAAATGCGAAAACACCGGTTTGCTCGTAATTTCGGATACGCAGCGATCGCCAATGTGGGGATTCTGTTGTTTCTGATCATGATTGGTGTAGTGGACTGGGGAGCAGAAGATTATGCCTTTATCACATATCCTCTCTCCTTTATGCTGATTGATACCTTTGCCCGGGCAACCTTTATTATTTTTGGAGGGGCATTGATCTCGAAGCTGATTATTAGTGAATATAGCAACAAAACGATGAATGTGATGTTCACCTATCCAATTAAACGTCACAAAATTATTGCTGCCAAGCTGATTATCGTATTTGCCTTTACCTTTTTCATGATTATGTTTACCAACTTGCTAATGGGAGCAATCCTGCTGACAACAGATCACTTTTATCCCTTTATCACGGATGAGCTGACGGGTAATCAAGCACTTCAATTGCTGATCAAATATACGATTAGTTCGCTGTCTGCTGCTGCGATGGCATTAATACCACTGTTTTTCGGCATGCGAAAGCACTCGGTTACGGCAACCATGGTGTCGTCTATTTTCTTGGTTCTCGTCGTGTGTTCCGGTGTGAATGGACCGAGCGTTTCCATAAATTCCATTATTGTGATTCCATTAACTCTAGGCGCCATCGGACTTTGGATTGCTTCACTTTCCATGGTTCGGCTGGAGACAAAAGACGTGAACTGAAATGCGCGAAAAACCATGCTTCCTATGGCTTCAGATGCCATTGACATCCGCTCGTACAAGGGATAGGATAATGTCAACTGAAACATGAAGGAGAATGCGACTACCATGACGATTCCAAAAACATTGACAATAGCCGGCTCAGATACAAGCGGCGGCGCAGGAATTCAAGCTGATTTGAAAACATTCCAGGAGCTTGGTGTGTACGGTATGACCGTTCTGACGACGGTTGTGGCGATGGAGCCTGAAACATGGGACCATCAGGTTTTCCCTGTGGCTCTGGATGTAGTGGAAGCACAGCTCCGTACCGTTCTGGACGGAATTGGTTTTGATGCGATGAAGACGGGAATGCTGGGCTCCGTAGATATTATTGAACTGGTCGCGAAGCATGTTCGCCGCAGTGGTCTGCCACAGATCGTCATCGATCCGGTAATGGTTTGCAAAGGTACAGATGAGGTGCTGCAGCCTGAAAATACGGAAGCGATGATTGAATTTTTGCTGCCGGGTGCTGACCTGGTTACTCCAAACCTGTTTGAAGCTTCCCAACTGGCCAAGAGCGGACCGATCCGTTCCAAGGAACAGATGGAAGCAGCAGCTGCTGTAATTCACAACCATGGGGCGAAGCATGTCCTGATCAAGGATAGAGGCGTCATTACCCCAGGTAAAGCGATGGATCTTCTCTATGATGGCAAAAACTACGAATGGTATGAAGCCGATGTTGTTGGTTCCGGTTATACGCATGGGGCGGGTTGTACAACCTCTGCAGCGATTACCGCTGGTTTGGCGCGCGGTCTGTCTGTAAAAGAGGCTGTACGTGAAGGCAAAGCCTTCATTACTCAAGCGATTGCTGGCGGATTCCCGCTCAATCGTTTTGTTGGCCCGACGCTGCACGCGGCACACCGCTTGGAGCAACAACGCTAATAGCGGATGCGGTAAGCGATACCGGGAAAGAGAACTTGGATTCAGCTGAAGGGTGGTTGTCAATGGGCGAAGGTGGCTCGTTGGCAACCGCCTTTTTGTGTGGATTGCTGCGAATTCGGTAACTTATATGGGGTATTAATCGTATATAACATGGAGTTCATTCCAGAACATGGATGGACACACGAACGACACATGGAATCGGTATGTTAACAGAAGAAAGATAAAAGGAGAGTCGGCCATGGTGAGAACAGTGCTTCTCGTGGAAGACGAAAGCCGCATTCGTGAAATTGTGGCCGATTATTTTATAAAGGAACAATGGAATGTAATCGAGGCAGAGCATGGAATTGAAGCACTCCAACTGCTGGATCTTCATGAAGTGGATCTGGTCATTCTCGATGTGCTGATGCCTGAAATGGATGGATGGACGCTATGTGAGCATATTCGGTCTCAATCCACCGTACCTATTATAATGCTGACCGCAAGGTCTGAAGATGATGATAAGATCCACGGATTTAACCTTGGAGTCGATGACTATGTAACAAAGCCCTTCAGTCCTCGTGTGCTGGTTGCGCGTGCAGAGACATTAATGAAGCGAGTCGAAGGTGCAATCAGCAGGGAACAGGGTGTGATCCGGTTTGGTCACGCATTGCTTGATCCTTGGGCAAGACGACTGGAGATGAATGGAATGGAGGTAGAGCTTGCACCAAAAGAGTATGAGCTGCTGCTCTACCTGGCACGCAATCAGGGAATCGTTCTATCCCGGGATGCAATCCTTAATCGGGTCTGGGGATATGACTTTGATGGTGATTCCCGCGTTGTGGATACGCACATCAAGAAGCTGCGCAGCAAACTAGGGGATGAAGCCAAGTGTATCCGGACAGTTATTGGCACGGGATATCGATTCGAGGCTGAGGCATGAGACGTAATGGCGTAACGATGAAGCTATTTCTGGTTATGGCTGGTTTTCTGCTCCTCTTATATGGAACATCAGTGACCGCACAGTTGGTCTGGTTCCCGGACTTTTACCAGCATCAGAAGATCAGCAGCATGAAGAAAAAACTGGCGAAATTTGAACAGCAGTATTCCAGAGGGCATTGGGATAGTATACAGCTGGCCAAGGAAACCGGGAAGTTCATGCGTCAGAATCAGTCGCATCTGGTGATTTTGACAAGTACGGGTAAACTGGTCAACGATCCGTTTCACATTACTCTTCTCCGCGAGGATGGCAGTCAGGTGAAGGTCTCCCTGTCCCTGTTCATCAATAGTGAGAACGCGGGCTGGATTGCCACTCATCTGAAATATGGTCAGGAATTGACCGTCACAGGTCCGGCCAGCGGGTTGAACGAACCGATGGTCTATCCGTTGAAAATCCAGGACAACAACTCTGCCGCGCGAGGTACGGAGGACTTTCAGGAGCTCTCTGAGCCGGTTCAGGAATGGTCTGGTGTATTGACCGAAGTGGTGCTTCCCAATCTGGGAACATGGAGTCAGAGACAGGGATTGCTTGTGCAGGCACTGGACAGCCGCTTCCCTCTCTCAACGGAGGACCAGCTTAGTTTGGCTAATGGCAAGATGCTTAATGAAGAATGGACCGATAGCTGGAGTGGTGTTCGGAATGTGATTACCATTGCTCCGGTCCACAAAAACGGGCCTCAGCAGCAGCTTATTTTTTCCCTGACTTCTCTGCAGGAGATGAGGGAAGCCAATGAAGCAACGCGTTTGTTCTATGCATATTTTGGTATGGGTGCTTTTGTGCTGATTCTGTTGCTTTCTCTGTTATTATCCAGAATCGTCACAAAACCCTTACTGGCCTTGAACCATGTGGCCAAAAAGATGTCGACGCTTGATTTCTCCGTGAAATCACCAATCAAACGCAATGATGAAATTGGCAGTTTGTCCGACAGCCTGAACGCTCTGTCCACCACATTGGGGCAAACGCTGGAGGAGCTTAGACAGGCGAATCGTCAAATGCGGACCGATATGGAGATGAAGCAGCGGATCGAACAGCGGCAGCGTGAATTTTTTGCGGATGCATCGCATGAACTCAAAACGCCTATCAGTATCATCAAGGGATATTCCGAAGGGCTGAAGGATGGAGTCAGCGAGAACAAGCGGGAGCGTTACATTGAGATCATTGCGGATGAAGCGGTCAAAATGGAAACGATGGTTGAGGAAATGCTGGATCTCGTTCGGTTGGAATCCCAGGCGATCAAGCTGAATATCGGTGCAGTTGTCCTTGGAGACATGATCGAGGAGATTGCCGGACGTCTCGGCCCGCAGCTGAAGGAAAAAGGGCTCGAAATCGTGCTTGTCTCCACTACAGAGCAGACCGTCGAAGGAGATCGAAGCAAGCTGGAGCAAGTGATCTATAACATGATGATGAATGCTATACGTCATGCGCTGCCGCAGACCGATATAATGATAGAGATCAGCAGACTGGAAGGGCAGGTAAGAATCTCCATCGAGAATAAAGGCGAAGGGATCTCGGAAGCTGAACGCCAGTATATCTGGGAGAGATTTTATCGGGTAGAACGATCACGGAATCGCAAAATGGGGGGAACAGGCCTGGGCCTGGCCATCGCGAAGCAGATTCTTGATCTGCATGGATGCAGTTATGGAGTGGAGAACACGCCGGACGGAGTCCGCTTTTATATTATTTTTCCTAATGCTTAGTACGAAAGGGAGTCAAGTCTATGAAATCTTTACCGTCCATTTTAACATTGGGCAATTTAACTTCTGGCATGCTCGCCGTCATTATGGCTATTCATGGCGAGTTTGCACTGGCCGTGACAATGATTTGGGTGGCCATGTTCTTTGATCTGTTTGACGGCTATGCCGCACGAAAATTGCATTGTGAAGGGGAGTTCGGCAAGGCGCTGGATTCCCTGGCTGATGTCATTTCCTTCGGAACAGCCCCGGTGCTGATTCTGTATCTGAATTCCATGAACGAAGTAAGTGTGCTTGGCATGGCATTAACGGCATTGTTCCCAGTATGCGGCGCCTTGCGTCTCGCTCGTTACAACTGTCAGAAGACAGCAAGTGTAGGTTTCGTCGGAATGCCGATTACGTTTGCGGGCGGACTAATGTCCTTTTTCGCGCTCTGGAGTCCTTATTTCACCCACGGTGTAGCCTATCTTGTTATCGTTGTATTATCCGGTCTAATGGTCAGCCAAATTCGATTCCCATCTCTGAAACAGGTGTTGGCGCCTCATGAGAAGGACATCGTGGAACCGAAATAAGGAGCGAGTCAGTCATGGAAATTGCTAAGGAGTTTATTGGTCAATATGGATATTTTGCAATCTATGGATTGCTTGCTCTTGGTGTCTTCGGTATGCCCATTCCAGATGAGGTGATGATGACCTTTGTGGGTTATCTCGCCTCGATCTCGGTCCTTAATTATTCCGTCTCGATCATTGTCAGCTTTGGCGGTGCATTTACCGGCGGACTGCTCAGCTACGCGATTGGCAAGAAGGCGGGAAGACCCCTCGTCGTAAAGTATGGCAAGTGGATAGGGGTGAACCCCAAAAGGCTGGGGAGGGTGGAGGGCTGGTTTCTGAAGTATGGGTACTGGTCCATTATCCTCGGCTACTTTATTCCTGGCATTCGTCATCTGATGTGCTGCTTCTCCGGCATCAGCCGCATGGCCATCGGAAAATATGTAGTGATCTCCGGGATCGGGGCATTCATATGGTGCGTCGTATTTATAACGATCGGTTTCTACGTTGGTGTGTTAACTTAAAATGGGACAACCTGTTCGGGTTGAGGATAAAGACCTCTTGTATATGGAGCGGTCTTTTTTTGTTTTTCTAGAAGCTTGAAAGGAATACAAAAAGCCGCTCTGAACATTTACCCCTTTTTGGATCAAAAGGAGAAAATGTATCAAAGCGGCGTGTGCTTCACGGCCTAATTTTCTTTATTGAGGACAAGTATAACGTTAGAAGCCGGACTATTTCAATATTCAATATTGTAAAAGATAGTCATTCCGAAGCTCTACTGTGGAACATACTGCATTCGTTAAAGGGACTATCCATTTAAATGAGCGTCCTCAATCCCTTGTTCAACACGTGTCTCCCCTTTTTTGCGAGCAAAGGTTATTTTGAGCAGCGGCGGGGTAACAAGTGTAGTTATGATAACCATGATGACCACGCTGGTAAAATACTCGGGGTCGAGCAAGCCGGAAGTGAGTCCGGTTGAAGCAATAATTAGTGCAACCTCACCTCTGGATATCATTCCCGCACCGATGGCCATGGATGATGAGCGATCAAAGCCTGTAAGCCGTGCACCAGCTCCCCCACCAATCCATTTGGTTATAATGGCAATCAGACTAATGACTACGATGAGCAGGATCTGTGAACCAACCCCGTCAAAGGTAACATTTAGTCCGATGCTTACGAAGAACACAGGCACGAAAATGCTGTATGCGATGGGCTCCAGTTTCGTCTCGACTTCATGTTTGAAGTTGGTTTGAGAGATCGCAATCCCGGCGGCAAAGGCACCGATGATTCCTGCCACGCCCATCCATTCGGCGAAATAGGAGAAGGCAAAGCAGATGATCAGTCCAGCAGTAATGACGGTTTCTGTTACCCGTAAAGGGGCCATCCATTTCATAATCCGTGGAACAAGCCACCAGCCGGCAAAGGCGATGATAACGAAGAAGAGCGCCTTCTTACCGATAAGCAGGCCGATCGAGACATCACCTGCGCCAGCTCCAAGCAAGCTCATCATTACGGCCAGCAGAACAACGACCAGCACGTCGTCCACAACGGCTGCACCCAAGATGGTCGTACCCTCACGTGAACTGAGTTGATTCATATCTTTTAATGTTTGTACGGAGATACTGACAGATGTTGCACAGAACAGAAGTCCGAAGAACAGCGCATGTGCCTGCGTCATGCCAAAGGCAATAGCCGATCCATATCCGCCGATAAAAGGCAAGATCACGCCCCCAACCGCTACGGCGAAGGCCGACTTCCAATTTTTCTTCAATTGCTCCAAATCCGTTTCCAAGCCCGCAATAAACATCAGTAACAGTACACCAATTTCAGACATGTGATGGATGAAATCCGTAGGCTGAACCCAACCTAACAGCGCAGGTCCAAGAATTACGCCTACGATCAGTTTACCCAGTACAGAAGGCTGTCCTAATCTAACGGATAGGTCTCCGGCTATTTTGGTGAAAATCAGAATGATGGCAAGAACCAAAACAAATTCCATAGTGTGCTCCTCTCTTGTTCGCGTTTATAAGGTTACCTGTCCAAAGGTGTTTCATTCCAAGTCCAGCATACAAAAAAGGCATGCAGATAGGGCTTGGAAACTGCCTCTGCATGCCTAAAAAAGACAAAGAGGGGCCCTTGGTGACAGGCTCCTCCAGTTTTGAACGCGTATGTGATTAATTGCATTAATTATACCATAAACTCTGTTTTGGGTAAACCAGAGACTGCCTATATTCGGATGAAAACAAACTGTTAAGGGCATTTTATATGGGCAGGGGACGCTTTTTGTTCAGAGTGTTGTCACTTAACAGGGGGCAGGCCGCGAGATATAATGACATAGAACATAGAAGTTAGCATATGAGGAGGATTTTGCTTTGGGCAAACATAACAAAGGGGATTCGAATATTCAATCCAATTCGGCCGCCCCGACAAGTAATAAAAATTTTGCAGGTATCATTATTACCATTTCTATTCTTGCCAATGTCATTATTTTATTGTTGTTCTTCGCACCTTCGATCGGATACAAAGGGGATGTCGCCTTTGATATCACGGTGCTGCCGCGGTTCAATGCGGTGTTTAACAGTTTCACTTTCATTTTCCTGCTTGCCGCGCTGATTGCTATTATCAAAAAGAACGTAAAGCTCCATAAACGGTTTATTCTTGCTGCGTTCTCAACAACATTGCTGTTTCTTGTCACGTATTTGTCGTTCCACTATCTCTCTCCGGAAACGTCCAAATACGGCGGGGAGGGCATTGTTCGCTCCATCTATTTCTTTATTTTGATTACTCACAGTGTTCTTGCAGCCATTATTGTGCCGCTGGCTTTGTTCACTCTCGTGTGGGGCTGGACAAACCAATTGAAGAAACACCGCAAAATTGCTCGCTGGACGATGCCGATCTGGCTGTATGTTAGTTCCACAGGGGTAGTCGTTTACCTGATGATGGCTCCATACTATTAATGTAGTTCATTTTCTGAGGCATATCTCGCCGCACATGCGGGTAATGATTTCGAGGAAGGAGGTACGGCAATGTACAGAGTGGTATTAATTCGTCATGGACAGAGTATGTGGAATGTAGAGAACCGATTTACAGGCTGGACTGATGTAGACCTGACTAAGGACGGATATGGTGAAGCCCGCAAAGCTGGCAAAATCTTAAAGGAACAGGGTTTTGATTTTGACTATGCTTATGCTTCAGTACTTAAACGTTCCATCCGAACGCTGGACATTGCGCTTGATGAGATGGACCGGTTGTGGATTCCGATCACCAAGACATGGAAGCTTAATGAACGTCATTACGGTGCTCTGCAGGGTTTGAATAAGCAGCAGACCGCCGTCAAATACGGAGAAGACCAGGTTATGGAGTGGAGACGTTCAGTTAGCGTATCTCCGCCACCGCTGGATGAGACGGATGATCGTTATGTGCAGGATGTGGACAAGTATAAGCGTCTGGGTTGTACCATCCCCCGTACCGAGAACTTGATGGATACGTCCAAGCGGGTGCTGGAGTACTGGAACAGCGAGATCAAACCCATGGTGTCAGCCGGGAAAAGGGTACTGATCTCTGCGCACGGGAATACACTTCGTTCACTTGTTATGCATTTGGATGAGATGTCGGAAGCCGATGTTATGGCTCTCAACATCCCCACAGGCATTCCGCTTGTTTACGAGCTGGATGAAAATCTGCATCCTATCGGACACTTCTACCTGACTGCGGATGGTTCGACGTACAAGCATGAAGAAATGACCCATGTTGCACCGCCGTCGGATTGATCTCAAGTCAAAGAGCTAATCAAGGTGACTCCTAATTTTAGGGGTCATTTTTTGATGATATCAATTAGGGTGCTCGCATTCAGGAGAGTTCTCTGCATCGTATCCAGGAGATATGGCTAGCGTGACATAGCCGTTTCGTTTTCCTCACAGAGGGTAAATTTCAAGCAAGACACGATGTACATCAATCCCTTAAGGAGGAGAAACACATGTCTAAAAAAAGCGGAATTATAATGACGGCCATTGGTGCAGGCGTAACTTATCTGATGAGGAACAAGCAGGCTAGAGATAAACTGTTCTCAACGGTTTCCGGCATGATGAAAGGCTCAAATTCTTCAAATGGAAGCAAAAAAGTACAGCGAGTAGACATCAATTAGACTCACGTTGTGGATACATTAGCGAGGCCCGGAGCCCTTTAAGTTCCGGGCTTTTCTGTGTTTATTCCCATGGCAACCTTGGATGCGATTTTTACAAGGAAGAATGATACAATGGATACTTGCAGAACGTATGAAAGGGGATGTACACACATGAAGAAAAACCGTCTGGGCTCATCTGAACTGTACGTTGGAGAAATAGGACTGGGCTGTATGTCGCTCGGAACCGAAGTAGAGCCCGCCATTAATTTGATTCATGAGGCACTGGATCGCGGCGTCAATCTGCTGGATACAGCTGACCTGTATGATGCAGGACGTAATGAGGAAATTGTGGGGAAAGCAATCCAGGGACGCCGTGATCAGGTAATCCTGGCAACGAAGGTCGGCAACCGCCGATTGCCAGGGAAAGAGGGCTGGTCATGGGATCCGTCCAAAGCGTATATCAAGCAAGCTGTCCATGACAGCCTCAGACGACTCCAAACGGATTATATCGACCTGTATCAGCTGCATGGCGGTACATTGGAGGATCCAATTGAAGAGACGATTGAAGCCTTCGAGGAGCTGAAGCAGGAAGGGCTGATTCGGTATTATGGCATATCGTCCATTCGCCCGAATGTAATTCGGGAGTATGTAAGAAGATCATCCATTGCCAGTGTTTTGAATCAATACAGCGTCGTGGATCGCCGGGCTGAGGAGGAAGTGCTGCCTTTGCTTGAACAAAAGGGGATTAGCGTCATTGCCCGCGGACCTGTTGCCAGCGGTGTACTCGCAGATTCCGGTGCTTCCAAGGTAGAGAAGGGTTATCTGGATTATACGCCGGATCAGCTGCTTGCCATTCGTGAAGGCTTGAGCCGCCTCGTTACGGACAAGCGAAGCATGGCGCAAACTGCGATTCGATACGCCTTGTCCCATCCTGCTGTAGCTGCCGTTGTTCCTGGAGCAAGCTCCCGAACACAGCTGCTGCATAATATTGAGGCTGCATCATCTGCACCTCTTACGGCTGCGGAAATTCAAGAAATAAGGGAGCAATATCCGGCCAATCAGTACAAGCAGCACCGATAAACATCCGGTCTGCCTATTGCAATTGTAACTATTAGAGGTACAATAGAGGTCAACCATTAAGATTAGTACAAGGGAGAGAAGACATATGGAAAGAATTCAAAGTGAACAGCAATACCGTGATACCATTAATTCAGACGGGCTGACCGTCATCAAATTCGATACAAACTGGTGCCCGGACTGCAAAAACCTTGACCGTTTTATTGGCGCAGTCATCGATCAGCACTCGGACAAAACCTTCTATGCAATGGATGCGGAGGAATTCCAACCGCTTGCTGAGGAAAATGCGGTACGCGGCATTCCAAGTTTGCTCGTGTTCCAGAACGGCAAGAAAATTGCCCACCTGCATAGCAAATGGGCAAAAACGCCTACACAAATCTCCGAGTACCTGGAGACGCTGGAATCCAAAGTATAAGGATATGAAGAAGGCGACACCGGTTCCGGTAGGAACGCGTGTCGCCTTTTTAGATTTGTTTTTTACTTGAACTACATCATCAAAATGAAAAAGAATACAGCTGCCAGCACAAAGCGATAAATCGCAAAGACAGTCAGGCTGAGCTTTTTCAAAATGGACAAGAATGTCTTAATGGCAAGCATAGCTACGATAAATGCAGCGATAAATCCAATCGCAAAGATAGGGAAGTCGCTACCGTTCAGATGATCGATGCTTTTGTAGAGGTCGTATCCTGTGGCTCCAATCATGATAGGAACGGATACCAGGAAGGTAAATTCAGCAGCAGCAACGCGGCTTACCCCTGCGAACAATCCTCCAGAGATCGTTGAACCGGAACGTGAGAAACCGGGCCACAATGCCAAAATCTGAAAAAGTCCCACGACAAATGCTTGTGTATACGTAATATCGTCCACATCATGTGTTGTGATTCGGTGACTGCGGCGGCTCCAGCGCTCAGCTACAATCATCAAGATCCCGCCAATGACCAAACTGTACAATACGGTCTCTGGCCCAAATAGATGTGCCTTGATCCAGTCGCGGAAAACAAGTCCAATGACTACAGCCGGTACCATCGCCAAAAAGATATGTACAAGGTTCAGACGTTGGGAGTAGCTCCTTTTGCCTCCGGTGAAGCGGAACATATCAATGAATTTGTTCCAGTAGAGCACAACGACAGCAAGTACAGCACCGAGTTGAACAACCACTTCAAACGTTTTGACTGACTCGTTGTCCTCCGATAATCCCAGCAAGTGGGCGGTCAGAATCATGTGTCCGGTTGAGGACACGGGCAAAAACTCAGTCAAACCTTCGATGATGCCCATAATAATGGATGATAAAATGTCCAATGCTCTTCCTCCTTGAAATGCAGATGCAGAAGGTGGTCTGCTCTGCTTGACTGACAATGCTTGTTCAGCAGAACAAGGCTATCATCTATTATGATCAGAAACGTGTCCAACTTCAACTTATGCATTGAATTGATTGTTTAAAACCATATTGACAAAAACCTAGTTATCCCATAGGATATAGTTAACTGACTGACTGATCAATCGGGAGGGTATTGAAATGTCCAAAGTAAATGACAAGGAACCCGGAGAAGAACGCCGGGATCAGATTATACGTATTGCGATGCAGCGATTTGCGACTCATGGGTATCACCAGACCAAGATATCGGATATTGTTCGTGAAGCTGGTGTAGCTCAAGGGACGTTTTATTGGCATTTCAAGAGTAAGGAAGCCATCGCTGAAGAAATTGTGTTAACGGGCAGAGAGAAGCTGCTTGAAGCTATCGGTCAGGGTTATCGCAAGGATGCAGGATCGGTTGAGGATATGGTCAAGGCGTCAGAGCGATTGTTCGTCCGGTTGTTCTCTTTTGCCGCAGACAACCGTTACTTTATGGAGCTGCTGCTGAAAGGTGTCGTGACCGAAGAATCGGTACGTCGTCTGGTTGAGGAGACACGCGGTGCTGTGGAGTCAGCATTCCGCCATAACATGGAACGTGCCATTGAACTTGGCATGCTGCCACCTTCGATGGATGTGCCTGTACGGGCTGCTCTGTTGGTGAGTATGATCGAAGGCATGATCTCCCGCTGGCTGTTTGGCTCTGCGGAGCTGCATGAGGGTATATCGGCCAAGACAGCTGAATCGCTCGCGGCGGAAGCATCCAGCTTTGAATTTTACGGTTTGCTGGGCACGTAATGCTGTGCCTGTACCGAGGGCTTTTTTACATGATTGAGACAGAAGCAGGGAATAATGGATACAACTATTAACCACATGAATGAGAGGAAGTTAACATGATGAATAAAGGAACACCAAGTAACGGCAAAAAGATGCGCAAAAGTTGGATGCTGACGGCAATTCTGCTTATGGTTGTACTGGTTGTAAGTGCATGCGGAAGCAAAACAACCGACAATGGCAGCAGTAATGGAGCACAAGCAAGTAATGAACTGGAACAGATCAAGTCAGCGGGTACCATGAAAGTAGGTATGATGGGTACATACCGTCCATACAACTTCCTGAATGACAATAAGGAGATGGATGGTTTTGATGCAGATATCGCACGTGAGGTTGCCAAGCGCCTCGGGGTTGAAGTTGAATTTGTCTCCCAGGAATTCTCTGGCCTGACACCAAGCCTGCAATCGAAAAAGATTGATGCCATTATCAGCCAGATGACGATCACCGACGAACGGAAACAGGCGCTCGATTTCAGTGAAGGCTATATCACAAACCAAGTCAAAATCATTGTGAAAGACGATAATAGCGATATTACCAAACTCGAAGATTTCAAAGGGAAAACGATTGGTGTAGGTCTGGGTACAAATGATGAAACTTATCTGCGTAATGAAGTGCTGCCGAAAGTGGGAGACTTCACCATTAAGACGTATGACGATGTCATCACATCGCTTAAAGATCTGGATGCAGGACGCATCGATGCAACAATCAACAACCTATACGCGCTTAAACCCATTATTGATTCCAACGGATTCAAGATTAAGGCTGTAGGTGAACCGATCAAGAGTGACCAAGCCGGTATTGCTGTTCGGAAAAATAATCCGGAACTTGTTGCAGCGCTGAACGAAGCTCTTCAAGGCATGAAGGATGATGGCACGTACAATACCATTTTCAAAAAATGGTTTGGTGAAGAGCCTGCGCAATAATGACCGGCAAGGCGAAGGGAAGTTTGATCCATGGAACTGGTATTTGAGAATATCCCCTTCTTTTTGAAGGGGGCTTATTACACGCTTTATGTGACCATAATTTCAATGTTTTTTGCATTTTTGATCGGTGTGATTGTAGCTGTTGTCCGACTGAAAGGGCCACTATGGCTTCGGATGATCGCACGATTCTACGTATCCATCATGCGGGGAACCCCGCTGTTGGTGCAATTATTTGTTATCTATTACGGATTGGTCGATTATGGTGTAACCTTGGGATCACTCACAGCAGCATGTTTGGGACTTAGTTTGAATGCAGGAGCGTTCCTGTCTGAGACATTCCGAGGCGCCATACAAGCTGTGCCCAAGGGACAGACAGAAGCGGCTTATGCAACGGGAATGACACCTTTTCAAACGATGAAACGAATCATATTCCCGCAGGCAGTTCGCATTGCCATTCCACCGATGGGGAATACCTTTATTGGTATGCTGAAGGAAACATCACTTGTGGCAACCATCGGTGTAACGGAGCTTCTGCGCTCAGCACAGCTGCTGGTATCGCAATATGCTTTAAACATGCCGTTTTATCTTGCAATTGGTGTTATGTACTGGATTATGAGTATCGGCTTCTCGGCCATTCTGGAACAAGTGGAGCGCCGGTTGGCCCGGGCTTACTGATGGAGGGAGAGAACCGATGATTACAACGACTGGACTGAAGAAACATTTTGGAAATCATGAAGTACTTACGAATATTGACCTGCACGTGAATGAAAAAGATATCGTAGTCCTGCTAGGACCAAGTGGTTCCGGCAAAAGCACGCTGCTTCGCTGTCTGAATGGACTAGAGGAACTGTCCGGCGGAAAGATCGAAGTGAACGGCATTATCGTAGACAGCAATGATCCGCTGCGAGTTCAGCGCTCACGGGTGCTTGAGATCCGCCGTCAGACTGGCATGGTGTTTCAGCAATTCAACCTTTATCCGCACAAAACGGTACTGGGAAATGTGATGGAAGGCCTCGTGACGGTGAAGAAAATCAAGCGCGACGAAGCGGCCGAACGCGGCCGCATTCTGCTGGATCGTGTAGGACTGTCGGACAAGCAGGATGCTTATCCATCCCGGCTGTCAGGTGGACAACAGCAGCGGGTTGCGATTGCTCGTGCACTTGCCATGGAACCGAAAGTGATGCTGTTTGATGAGCCGACTTCAGCCCTTGACCCTGAACTTGTAGGCGAGGTTCTGTCGGTCATGAAGGAGCTGGCACAGGAAGGCATGACGATGCTGGTGGTCACGCATGAATTGAAGTTTGCCAAGAATGTGGCCAATAAGATCGTATTTATGGCCGACGGTTCGATCGTGGAAGAAGCCAGTCCACAGGCATTTTTCGAACATCCGGAACAGGAACGAACACGAAGATTTTTGCAGCAAATTACTGAATTTTGAGAATGCCGTACCTGAAACGGATATCTGCAGAACGTAAACCATTTTAAGAAAGAAGGATAACATCATGAATGTAACAACCGTATGGAAAGGCAAACGCGCGTTTACTTCCGAAGGACCCTCTGGCTATGCTGTAGGCATGGATGCCACGGCTGCTTATGGTGGTGACAGCAAGGGTGCTACACCGATGGAACTGTTGCTTGCAGGTCTTGGAGGATGTATGGGAATCGATATTACGATGATTCTGGACGCCTTCCTGGACAAAATCACCGGAATTGAGATTGAAGCTCAGGGTACGCGCAGTGAAGGGATGCCCAAAGGCTTTACGTCCATTGACCTCATCTTCAAAGTCGACGGAGATATCCCGGATTACCGTATCTGGAAAGCCATCCAGATGGCTGAAGAAAAATACTGCGCTGTATCGGCTTCATTGAGCGCGGATATTCATCCTAAGCTGATTCTGAATGGGGTAGAGACACCCCGTCCTTAATTGTTTAATATAGCTTCAGCAAAAGGGTCTTGCGTTTATATCGCCATCTGTTTGCGATGCAGCATATCTGCAAGCCCGGCCGCCATACCTATGGCGGCCTTTTTATTGTTTTTGGATGGTGAATACATCATTTGGTCACTGCAATTGAGCAAGAATGTATGCTAATCTAAGGAAATAATTGCCGAGACCAAAACCTGGAGATATAAGAGCTTATACGGGTTGTATGGTATGATAAGTGGAAACGCAGGAACTGATTGATCTTGCCATTTGTATGTAAGCGCTTATATAGACAATGGAAGGTGCAGATATGTTAAGAAGGTTTATACGTGTATCGAACAATCTCAAATTGAAGCATAAACTGCTGATTTCCTATGTACTTGTCGTCATGATTCCGGTTCTGATCATCGGTCTTGCCGTGACCGGATATTTCCGGCAGCAGGCACTGGATAATGCGATCGGGCAGACAATCAACAACGTGGACAAGATCAAGAGCCAGACAGCCACATTGCTGCGTGTGCCGACGGATATTTCCGATATTCTGATGTTCAACAACGAACTGAAGGAGATTGTGAACAAGCGCTATTCCAGCGTAATGGAACTCACTTCTGCTTATTTGGCCTATAAGGATTTTCAGGAATATAAGCGACAATATCGTGAGGTGGCAGGCATTCGTTTTTATTCCGATAACCCCACCCTGATCAATAATCTGGAGTTTATCCCGTTGAACGAGCAGACGAAGCAGAGCTATTGGTATCAAAAAGCGCTGTTATCGACGAACACGGGATGGTTCTACATTCCCGACAAGGAAGATAATCCGGTTCACAAACTCAGCCTGGTGCGCAAAGTGCCTTTTCCTGAATATCGCACTGAGGGTGTACTGCTGATTGAAATCAATCAGGATGAGCTCAACGAATTACTTCGACAGGAACCCTTTGAAACGCTGATGGCGGATGAGCAGGGTTATGTTGTGGCTGCCAAAAATACGGATCTGGTGGGCAAAACGCTGGACGAGCTGGATTTCGGCGTTGATTTACAGAATCAGGCCAAGGGAACACTGGAAGCTGATTTTCAGGGAGAGCCGTCCAATATTGTTATCGATGAGCTGCGCCCTGTGTCGAGTATGAACAGCTTGAAGGTGATCTCCGTCTTCGAGACCAAGGATATCGTCAAGGATGCCAATAAGATCAGTTTGATCGGTATGCTCTTTATCTCCCTTGTCTTAATCATTGCCCTCTTACTTGTATATATTATTTCATTCCTTACTTCGAACAGGCTGCTTCGTCTTAGCAAGCATCTGAACAAGCTGGCCCTTGGGGATCTGAATGTGACGTCCAGAATCGATGGAGACGATGAAATTGGACAATTATCGAGACAATTCAATTACATGGTCAAAAGCATAAACGAATTAATGACGCAGGTCGTTGAAACGACTGAGCAGAACAACCAATTGGAAATCGCGCAGAAAGAGATTAAACTTAAAATGATGGCAAGTCAGATTAATCCTCACTTTTTGTTTAACGCCCTGGAGTCCATTCGCATGAAAGCTCATATCAAAGGGGAGGCTGAGATTGCGAATATCGTCAGACTGCTCGGCAAACTGATGCGCAAGAGCCTTGAAATCGGGAGTGGCAAAACGACCTTCCAGGCTGAGCTCGAGATGGTTAGCTCCTACCTGGAGATACAGAAATTCCGCTACGGGGATCGACTTGCCTTTCAGATTCATATCGATCCCGGAGCAGAGAAAATATACATTCCGCCTTTGATCGTTCAACCTCTGGTGGAGAACGCCATTGTGCATGGATTGGAGAATAAAGAGGGAACGGTCCATGTCAATGTAGATATTCGTCTGGTCAATGATGTGGTACAGGTTCGTGTCAAGGATGATGGGGCCGGTATTACACCGGAGCGTCTTGCAGAGGTTATGCAATTTATTCGCGGACCGGAGGAGCAAGAGAAGAGCCGGATTGGGCTGCGCAACGTGCATCAACGGTTAACGCTGACATACGGTGAACCGTACGGATTACAGATTACGAGTGTGTATGGGGAAGGAACAGAGATTGCTTTTGAATTACCTTCAGGAGGGGAACCGCATGTATAAAGTATTTTTGGTGGATGACGAACCGAGCATACGCGAAGGACTGACAACGATCATTGATTGGGCCGAGTATGGATTTGAGGTGATCGCTACCGCCGCCAGTGGACGGGAAGCCATTACTCGATTTGATGAGCTTAAACCGGATCTGACCATTATCGATATCCGTATGCCAGGCATGACTGGACTGGACGTAATCGAAGAGGTGCGGAAACAACATCCTGGATCACATTTTCTCATTCTGAGTGGGTATGCCGATTTTGATTATGCCAAGAAAGCAATCAGCTTCGGTGTGGATGGATATTTGCTCAAGCCTGTGGATGAAGAGGAGATTATTGGTGAGCTTCAGCGTATTGCTGCCGTGCTTACACGTGAGCAGGAAGCGCTGGCGCGTCATGCAGGTGAAGATACGGCATATCGGGAGCATCAGATCGAGGCACTTTTGTTTGATAATCTGGAAGGCGTTGGTCCCATCGAAGAGGATGCCCTTGGGTTGAAGTGGCCGCAATATCAGGTTGTGCTGTTAGAGATGCATACTGCACCTGATGTGCAGCGTGGAGGTGTAGTTAAACGCAAGCTGGCAGAGGCCTTTGATCAAAAGGATCGGGGAATCGTCTTCTCTTATCATTCGGGTCTTGCCTTGCTGTGCAAGGATCCTATCACATCGGCTTCGTCTGCCGAGCATCTATATGATGAGCTGAAGCGGCTGCTCGGAGAATGGAACATTACGATGTACGGAGCTGCAGGTGAACCGGCCAACACCACCTCGGAGATTGTGAGATCCTATAAAGAGGCGAACGGACTGCTGGCAGAACGTTTTCTATTCACCGAACAACGCATTATGTTGTGGAATGAAGAGCTTGCTGCTGAAGGAACGGCTGCTTCCATGATCGGCGAAGATGAAAGCGCTGAGCCTGAAGAGTCGGAACTGGCAGACAAGCTGTATTATGCGCTCGACATACGCAGCATGGAATCTGTAATTCGGGTGCTGGGTGAGATCGAGGAGCGAATTGTCCCTTATCACCGGACAGAGCAGGCAATCAAAACAGCATTCTCTCAGGTATTCTCCATGGCTATCAACAAACTGGCTGCCTCTAACCAGCATATGCAGTCCATCATGCAGGAACATTCTGTCCTGATTAACGAAGTTTATCATCAATTAACGGTATCTGATCTGAAGGCGATGGCAGAAGGCCATCTAAGCCGTCTTATTCAACGTATGGGCGGTGGCAGTAAAGATACGGCACTAAAACAAATGATCGATTTTATTCGGCGTAATCCCGGGGAGAATCTCAAGCTGGAGGTTCTTGCTGAAGTGTTCAACTATAACAGCAGTTATCTGGGCAAGCTGTTCAAGAACCACACAGGAGAGTATTTCAACGCATTTCTGGACAAGGTTCGTATGGAAAAAGCGAAGGAGCTGCTTGATGAAGGGTTAAAGGTTCATCAGGTCGCTGCAAGAGTGGGGTATGCTAACGTGGATTATTTTCACGGCAAATTCAAGAAATATGTAGGAGAGTCTCCTTCCGCGTACAAACATGCCAGATCCCAATCTAAAGATCAGCCTGAAGAGCCTGACGGCGTATAGTCGCAGGTAAAATAGCTCTACTTTTTATATGTACATTTTCTTTTCTTAAGATATAAAACGTTTTCGGGCTTTTCATGTCTTATTTGCATCAGGATATAGTCCATCGTCTTCCTTATATAAGCAATGGTGCCTTCCATATGTACGTCTTAAACTGGATGTATCTCATTCCGGACAAGGAGACAATCAGATGAAACCATCGGATATACAAGCTGTTCGTCATACGTTTGACCTGAAGGGGACCTGGAAGTTCTGTCTCGAAACAGACCTAGCCAATGGCGGGAGACCGCCATTTTCTGAAGAATCCATATGGGGAACGATTCAGGTTCCAGGTTCCTGGGAAGAGCAGGGGTATGGGAACGAGCCGGATTATCACAGGATGGATACATGGACCAAAATACGTGAATACGAGGGTGCTGCCTGGTACTGGGCCGTAGTAGATCTTCCGGTGTCAGAGCCGGACTGCGATTATGTATTGAGACTTGAGGGAGTCAGATGGACAACAGATCTCTGGGTAAATGGACATCATGCCGGGCAGCGTGACAGTCTGCTTGTGGCGCAGGAATGGAACATTACATCTCTAATCCATTCGGGAGGGCAAAACCAGCTGGAATTGCGTGTGGATAATACGATGAAGCTGCCTTTGGCCGGAAGTCATATCCATTCCATCCATACGGCTACAGCGTGGGGCGGAATTACAGGCGGAGCCTATCTGGATCGGCTGCCGTCTTCCCGGATCAAGCAGTTGTATATCCTGCCTGACGCGGAGAACGGGATCATAACGATCCGATATGATGTAAGCGCTAGCGAGTCAACCCTATCCAGTACAAGTCAACTTCATGTGGATATTAGGCATCCTGATGGTAGCTGGCTTCCGAGGCAGAGCCGCACCATCGCTTCGATGTCTCTTCCGAATGAGGACCAACAATTCGAAGGGAGTTATGGAGCGGAGCAGTGGGATCTTGATCTTGATCTTGATCTGGAGAAGGACATTGCTCTGTGGTCAGATAGTTCTCCGAGGTTATATCAGGTCGTGGTCTCCTTGCAGGATGAGGGACGAGAGCTGGATCGGGTGGAACGGACATTCGGCATGCGTTCCTTCAGAGCAAATGGAAAGAAGCTTGAGTTAAACAATGTGCCGGTATTTTTGCGCGGATACGTGGATTGTTGCATTTTCCCATTAACGGGTTATCCGGTCTGGGACAAGCAGCATTATGTACAGCAGTTCCGTACGGCAAAGTCTTATGGATTCAATCATGTACGTCTGCATGGGTGGAGTGCACCCCGGCCGTTCTGGGAGGCTGCAGATGAAGAAGGCATGCTTGTCCAGGCTGAACTTCCACATTGGTCACGGTGGTTTGAGAATCGTGACGTGAAGGCACCAGCAGAGATCAAACTATTTTTGACCCGGGAATTAAAAGGTTTATTGCATTCCTTGCACACACATCCTTCCTTTGTCATGTTTTCGTTGGGAAATGAACTGATTGGGCCTAACGGACATCCTGAATTGAATGATTTGGTAGAACTCGCTCGTTCGCTTGACCCAACAAGGTTATATACGGATAATACGGGCTTTGGTCAGCTGCCGGCTCAAGGCCGAAATGCAGACTTTTATATTCAGTCATTGAACTGGCATCCTCCTCTGGAATCGGAGCTGTCTGCCGTACCGGACACCACGCTGGATTACCATGAAGTCACCCGGCTTACAACTAATCCGGTCGTTGGGCATGAACATGCACAGTTCACCATGTATGTACGCCCTCAGGAGCGGGAGAAGTACACAGGCGTCCTGCGCCCAAGCTGGCTTAAGTCCATTGAAGAGTCCATTGCACGCAGAGGTCTGGCCGATGATGTGGCAGATTTTCAGCATGCAAGTGGCATACATCTGATACGGTCGCTAAAGGAAGCAATGGAGCGAGTTCGCCGCACTCCAGATGCAGCCGGCATACAACTGCTTGATATCCGCGACTTTCCTGGACAAGGACATGCGACCACGGGATTTCTGGACGTGTTCTGGGAGAGCAAGGGAATAGTGGAACCAGCCGCATTCAAGCAGTTTAATGAAAGCATTGTGCTCTTGCTGGGTAGCAGACAGCGGACCTACTATGCTGGGGAACCCGTCCATATTGAAGCCAGCTTATCTCATTATGGAGAGAAGCCGATTGTAGATGCCTCAATCCATTGGAAGCTAATCCGTAATCATATCATTGAGGATGAGGGTGAATGGTCATATGGAGATATCAGCTGTGGCTCGGTTGTTTCACTTGGGCGTCTGACCATACAGGCACCTAAGGATGGGGCTGCTGCCTTTGTCATTGAAGCTGAGATCAGATCAGGCCATTCGGAGATCGTTGCAGATAGTGTCTGGTATGGGTGGTCATTTCCTCACTATCATCCTCACGACCGATCTCATCGGATCTGGAATGGTGTAGGTGAGCTGCAGCCATTTTTACTGGATTCCCTCCATCGTCAGGTGGACCATCTGGATGGAAAAGACTTGATCAGCCAAAGTCAGATAGACTTGGTAATCATCTCTTCACTTACGCCTAATGTACTTGATTATCTGATGAATGGTTGCAATGTCTGGCTTCAGGTCAAACCGGATGAACTCTATGATGCTGTAGAGACCAAGTATCTGCCTGTATTCTGGAATTATCTCATGTTTGCAACACAGTCTGGAGCAACAATGGGATTAAATCTGCAGGAAAAGGTACCTTTGCTGGGTCGTTTCCCCCATGATCAGGCTTCAGATTGGCATTGGTACCACCTGGTGAATGGTACTCCTGCGATATGCCTTGATTCGCTGCATGGAGTACGTCCCTCTATAGAAGTAATTGATCATTTTCACAGAGCCAAACGATTGGCATATGCTTTTGAGGCCAGAGTGGGGCGGGGGAAACTGCTAGTATCGTCTTTGCCGTTTGCCAATGTTTCCATGATGAAGCGCCCTGAAGCTGCTTTCCTGTTTCAGGAGATGGTCGCGTACTTGCTCGGAGATCAATTCGACCCTGCTGCCACGATATCGGCGGCCGAGTTGCTGGGCGTCGTTAAGCTGCAGACCATTCAATTCACATTATGATTATGAGGACCTGATTCAGGTCCTTTTTCGATTCTCTAAAAATGAAGGTAAACGAATTCTATAAAACGTTTTCGGTTTTTAGCATTTAAGATTATTTCTACCTTTTTATGGCGTAAATTGTAGATGAAAGGCTATAAAATAGCTGATTTTGAGCAGATAATGTCGAATTCTGTGGGGGGATATCTAATTTTTATATGATTTTCTCTAAAATCCAGATGGTATTTTGAAAACGCTCTATCAGTTATGATGGATCTATAAAACAGAGGAGGGGGAACGGAGATGGAAACGCTAACAAAAAAATCCGCTTCCGCGAAAAGAAGCAGTAACCCCAAGCCGCCAACAAACAAACGGCGGAACGGAATTTGGGATAGCATCAAGCAGCAGAAGTATCTATATCTCATGTCACTGCCATTCGTAGTTTGGGTTTTTGTATTTAACTATCTGCCGCTATGGGGATGGACAATGGCTTTCCAAAATTTCAAACCAGCCAGATCGTTCAGCGACCAAGAATGGGTTGGTTTTAAACACTTTGTAGAGCTGTTTAGCGATGAGCGGTTCTATCTGGTACTTCGAAATACGCTTGCAATGAGCTTAATGGGGCTGATTGTCGGTTTTGTCGTGCCGATTTTCTTTGCAATTCTCTTGAATGAGCTCAAAGGCATGTTCTTCAAACGTGCGGTGCAAACGGTATCATATCTGCCTCACTTTGTATCTTGGGTCGTGGTTGCGGGGATTATTACCAAGATGCTTTCCACCGATGGCGGGATCATCAATGACCTTTTGTTAGGTTTGAATATTATCGATCAGCCAATCCAGTTCATGGCGAAGGGCAACCTGTTCTGGTACATTGTAACCGCTTCAGATATGTGGAAGGAAACCGGCTGGAACGCCATCATCTATCTGGCGGCGATTACCGGTATTGACCAGGAACTTTACGAAGCTTCCCGAGTGGACGGTGCGAACCGCTGGAGACAGATGTGGCACATCACACTGCCAGGTATTCGGACGACAATCTCCGTATTGTTCATCATGTCCATCGGACACTTGATCAGTATCGGTTTTGAGAAGCAGTTCTTGCTTGGTAACAGTTTGGTGACCGACTACTCCGAAGTACTTGATCTATATGCGCTCAACTATGGTTTGAACATGGGACGATTCTCATACGGTACAGCTATAGGTATATTCAACTCCGTTGTCAGTATCATCCTTCTGTTTACAGCGAACGGGTTGTTTAAGAAATTCACCAAAGAAAGCATCATGTAGGGAGGGGGGAACACTATGGCGAACAAATCATTCAATGCTACACGGGGCGATAAACTGTTCGATATATTCAATATCATTGCTATGGCGCTGGTACTGATCGTGACGCTGTATCCATTCCTGAACGTGCTTGCGATCTCCTTGAATAACTCAACAGATACGGTACGTGGCGGAATTTACTTGTGGCCGCGGGAATTTACACTGGAAAACTACAAAACGATCTTCCAATATGACGGGCTGCTGCAAGGTCTGCAGGTTTCCATTATGCGTACGATTGTAGGTACACTGCTCGGTCTGATCAGTTCCTCGATGATTGCCTTTACACTGGCTCGTCCGGACTTCAAATTGAGAAAATTCGTATCCACTGCACTTGCACTTACGATGTATTTCTCCGGTGGTCTGATTCCGGTCTACATCCTGATGCGTGACCTGAACCTGATCGGTACGTTCTGGGTGTATGTATTGCCAGGCATGATCAGTGCGTTCAACGTATTCGTTATTCGTTCCTTTATTGACGGACTTCCGTATGCGCTTCAAGAATCGGCGAAACTGGACGGTGCCAATGACTTTAAGATTTATTACAAAATCATCCTGCCACTCTGTAAACCGGTTCTTGCAACGATTGCATTGTTCCTGGCGGTAGGCCAATGGAACGCATGGTTTGATACGTATCTGTACAACGGTTCCAAAGCACATCTTACAACACTCCAGTATGAGTTGATGAAAGTACTGCAAAGTACACAGCAAGGTTCTGGTGCTGGACGGAATGCCAATGACATGGCACAGCAGATGACGCAGATTTCACCAGAATCCATCAAGATGGCCATTACGATCGTTGTTACCGTTCCAATCCTGGTTGTATATCCATTCCTGCAAAAGTACTTCGTAGGCGGTATGACACTGGGTGCAGTAAAAGCATAATAATCAACATTATAGAGCTGCCAAAAAGAGCAGCCGTAAACTAAAAAAAGCATCAGATGCCCGAGGCGTGACCAACTGGTTTGCGCCTCACCGTATAGGGCTGCGGAGCGGCATTCATGAAGCTATAGACAGGGACAAAAAAGTCCCGGATAAGACAGACATATGAAACAGGGAGGATTACCATTATGGCAAGTTTTAAAATGAAAGGGGCACTGGCTCCTGTACTTGCGATGTCTTTGCTCGCAGGTTGTGGCGGTGGAGGAACTGGCGGCGAAACGTCGTTTAAAGACACAAGTGGTGAAACGACTCCGCTCACATTCAGCTTTTTTAGCGTCGATCCGAGTCCAAACTGGAATGGCATGAAGGATGAGGTTGGCCAGGTTATCACGGAGAAAACAGGAGTAACACTTAACGGTGAATTTGCCGTCAGCGGTGGTCAGGACAAAATATCCTTAATGGCAGCGAGCGGCGATTATCCCGATATCGTGTCACCCAAAGGTGAGCTTAGCAAGCTGGTGGATGCAGGAGCAATGTTGGATCTGACAGATCTGATTGACCAGTATGCTCCCAATCTGAAGAAGCTGTATGGTAATTACATGGACCGGTTGAAATACAGTAATGAGGATGAGGCCATTTATGTGCTGCCAACATATTACGCGGTAGACCAAAAGTACTTTGATGCAGGCGGCGGGTTCGGTATTCAGCACCGTGTATTGAAAGAGCTTGGCTACCCTGAGGTGCGCACACTCGAGGATTTCGAAAATGTGCTGAAGGCATACAAAGAGAAACATCCGACGATTGATGGACAACCAACGATCCCTCTAACACTTGATGCGGATGACTGGAGAATCATGATCACGGTAACGAATCCGGCTTTCCTTGCAACAGGTGCACCGGATGACGGTGAATACTACATCAATCCGGAAACGTACGAAGCAATGCTTCACTACAAGCGTCCAGAGGAAAAAGAGTACTTCCGTTGGTTGAACAAAATGTATAACGAGGGATTGCTTGATCAGGACAGCTTCGTACAAAAAACGGATCAGTATAAATCCAAGATCGCAAGTGGACGTGTACTTGGTGTAATTGACCAGGATTGGGGCTACTCCGATGCTGAAAATGCATTGAAAGCAGCAGGCAAACCTGAAGCAACGTATTCACACTTCCCGGTGACCCTGTCTGAGGACATCAAGGACCATTCCTATCAGGACACGGGATTCGTATCCGGCTGGGGTGTAGGTATTACTACGACGAATCCGGATCCGGTTCGTGCGATTAAATTCTTCGACTACCTGGCTTCGGAAGAAGGTCAAGTGCTGATGAACTGGGGAATTGAAGGCCAGCACTACGAAGTGAAGGATGGCAAGCGTGTCATTCCTGCCGATGTTCTGGACCAGAAGACAAACAATGCTGCCGTATTCCAAAAAGAGACAGGGATTGGTCTCTACACGAATATGTCCGGTCACTACGGAGACGGGGTTAAAGATTCGACGGATAACTACTACACCACGAATTTCCCTGAACAGATCGTAGCAGCTTATTCCGAACCAGAGAAAGAAACACTGCAAGCATATGGTGTTACAACCTGGAAGGACCTGTACCCAAGTGAAGATGAGTTTGCGGTTAAGCCATGGGGAGCAGCTTACAATTTGCCAACGCCAGGTGACTCCGATTATAACGTCATCTTCCAAAAAACGCAGGATATTATCCGTAAACGAATTCCGGAGGCTATTCTCAGTTCCCCGGATCAGTTTGACGGCATCTACGATGGAATGATTGCAGAAGTGAACAAGGCCGGAGCAGAAAAAATGGAGCAGCAATACACCGAGCTTGTCCAAAATCGCGTTAAATTGTGGAATGGTGAAGCTCAATAATTGATTATTGTTTATCATTCATTTTTTGAAGAGAGGAACCCAGAAACCTGGGTTCTTCTTTTTGTACTAAAACGTTTTCCGAAAAACGTTTTCAAATTTGTGATTTCACTATTGACAAGGAGTTTCGGAGCGATTATGATTCAATTATGAAAGCACTTACATCACTGGTATGACAGACCTTAACGGCTATCCCTTCAAGTTCGAAGTAAAGGAATATATCAGGTTTATTAATTTTGAAAAGGCAATGATCAACTCATTTGGTAAGCGCTTTTAAAGTAATAATAACTAAAGTTTTACATCGAGATCATTCACTTTCCGGTATGTGCAGGCCAGCCTGTTATACAATAGATAGCTTCATTTTATCCATAAGGGGGATTATACATGAAGGGCAAAACACCAAAAACATTCGCAATGCTCCTACTTGCAAGTGCACTTGCCATTACGGCAGGCTGCGGAGGAGGTACTACTGCTTCTGAAACACCGAAGGATACAGGGGATACAACCAGTCCAATCACGTTTACATTCTTTGGTGCAGATGCAAGTCCAAACTGGAACAATATGAAGGATGCAGTCGGCCAAGAGATTACCAAACGAACAGGTGTTACGATTGAGGCAGAGTACGATGTGAATAATGGCGGAGATCAGAAAATACCTTTGATGGCTGCCAGCGGTGATTACCCAGATATTATCTTTCCTAAAGGGAACTTATCGAAGCTTGTTGACGCAGGTGCTATGCTTGACCTTACCGATCTGATCGAAGAACATGCACCAAACCTGAAAAAGATCTATGGCGATCAGATGAATCGTTTGAAATACAGTCTCGAAGATCAGGCCATTTATGCCATTCCGACGAACATGGGCGTAGATAACGTTTCATTTGACGCTGGTGGTGGATTCGAGATTCAACAAAAGGTTCTAAAAGAGCTTGGATATCCAGAAGTGAAAACGCTTGAAGATTACGAAAACGTATTAAGAACCTACTATGAGAAACATCCAACGATTGACGGTCAGCCAACCATTCCTCTGACATTGAATGCGGATGACTGGAAGATCATGATTACGGTAACGAACCCGGCATTCCAGGCAACAGGTGCACCGGATGACGGTGAATATTATATCAACCCGGAAACATATGAAGCGATGCTGCACTACAAACGTCCGGAAGAAAAAGAATATTTCCGTTGGTTGAACAAAATGTATAATGAAGGACTGCTCGACAAAGATACCTTTGTTCAAAAAGATGACCAATACAAATCCAAAATTGCCAGCGGCCGCGTACTCGGTTTGATTGACCAGGACTGGAACTATGGTGAAGCTGAAAATGCCCTCAAAGCTGCGGGCAAAGATGACAGCACGTATGCTCACTTCTCTGTATCCCTGAACGAGGATATCGTGGATCACACATTCCAGCCAACTGGATTCGACGGATACGGAATCGGGATTTCAACAACGGCCAAAGATCCGGTACGAATCATCAAATTCATGGATTGGCTCGCTTCAGATGAAGGTCAAGTGCTGAGAAACTGGGGAATTGAAGGTCAACATTACAATGTTGAAAATGGCAAACGTGTTATCCCTGACGAAATTCAGGATCGCAAAGTTAACGACAATTCAGCATTTACCAAAGAAACAGGTATTGGTCTGTACAACATCTTCAGCGCGAGATATGGCGACGGGGTAAAAGATTCTACGGACAATTACTACACAACCAACTTCCCTGAACAGATCCAAGCGGGTTACACTCCAGCTGAGAAGGAAACGCTGAAAGCATATGGTATTACAACATGGAAGGATTTCTTCCCATCCGAAGATGAACTGAAATTGAAAGACTGGGGCGCTGCGTACAACATGCCGGTTCCATCGGATACAGACTACAACGTAACATTCCAGAAAACACAGGATATCATCCGCAAACGGATCCCTGAAGCTATTCTGGCGAAGCCTGAAAACTTCGATCAAGTCTACGACGGCCTCTTGGCTGAACTCGACAAAGCAGGGGCAGTAGAGATGGAGAAACAGTACACTGTATGGGTGAAGGAACGTGTAGCCCTGTGGACGGGTAAAGATGTGAAATAACTGAAATTTTTCAGAAAACGAACGATAATTTAAAGCTTTTGTTTTGCAGAAAGAGGCCTTGTAAAAAGGCCTTTTTTTGTTGTTGACGGGACGGGTCGGATAGCATATAATCATTGATGTAAGCACTTTCAGTAAGCGTTTTAAAGTAAGTTTCGAAAACGTTTTACCATTGTTAGAAGCATTAAAGTAATATGTCCATACAATATATTTTAGGCTTACAAAAAGTATGGATTGGTCTTATGGTAAGCGCATACAGAAATGCGCTCCAAAAGTGGTATTCGCAGGCTTAGCCTGTTATACAGATAAAACCTTCATAATAATAGGGGGAACTAGACAATGAGAGGCAAAATGAAAGGCAATACACCTAAGACTTTTGCAATGTTGATGCTCGCAAGTGCGCTGTTGGTTACTGCTGGTTGTGGAAATTCGGGAAGCAAAAGTGCTTCTGAAGATTCAAACGGTACCGATCCGGTTACATTTACGTTTTTTGGTGCTGATGCAAGTCCAACGTGGAACAAGATGCAAGATGCAGTCGGTAAGGAAATTACCAAGCAAACTGGCGTTACAATTGAAGCAGAATACGATGTAAACAATGGTGGCGATCAAAAGATTGGTCTTATGGCTGCCAGTGGTGATTATCCTGATATCATTTTCCCAAAAGGTAACTTGTCTAAGCTTGTAGATGCTGGTGCGATGATTGACCTCACGGATTTGATTGAGGAGCATGCACCGAACCTGAAGAAAATCTATGGCGATCAGATGAATCGTTTGAAATACAGCACGGAAGATCCATCCATCTACACGATCCCAACCAATATGGGTGTAGATAATATGACGTTTGACGCAACAGGCGGTTTTGAAATTCAGCAAAAAGTGTTGAAGGAGCTCGGCTACCCTGAGGTGAAAACACTTGAGGATTACGAGAATGTACTCAAAGCCTACTATGAGAAACATCCAACGATTGACGGTCAGCCAACCATTCCGTTGACATTGAATGCGGATGACTGGAAGATCATGATTACCGTAACGAACCCGGCATTCCAGGCAACAGGTGCTCCGGATGACGGTGAATATTATATCAACCCGGAAACGTATGAAGCGATGCTGCACTACAAACGTCCGGAAGAAAAAGAATATTTCCGTTGGTTGAACAAAATGTATAATGAAGGACTGCTCGACAAAGATACCTTTGTTCAAAAAGACGACCAATACAAATCCAAAATTGCCAGCGGCCGTGTACTCGGCTTGATTGACCAGGAATGGAACTATCAAGAAGCTGAAAATGCACTGAAAAGTGCAGGCAAGGATGACAGCACGTACGCTCACTTCTCTGTATCCCTGAACGAGGATATCGTTGACCACACATTCCAGCCAACTGGATTCGACGGCTACGGAATTGGAATCACCACTGCAGCGGAAGACCCAGTGCGTATCATTAAATTCATGGACTGGCTCGCTTCTGACGAAGGTCAAGTGCTTAGAAACTGGGGTATTGAAGGCCAACATTATAATGTAGAGAATGGCAAACGTGTTATCCCTGACGAAGTTCAGGATCGTAAAACGAACGACAACTCTGCATTCAGTAAAGAAACAGGTATTGGTCTGTACAATATCTTCAGTGCAAGATATGGTGATGGTGTGAAGGATTCTACAGATAACTATTACACAACGAATTTCCCTGAGCAAATTGTGGCTGGTTATACTCCAGCAGAGAAAGAAACGCTCAAAGCCTATGGCATTACAACCTGGAAAGAGTTCTACCCGTCTGAAGAAGACCTTCCTCTCAAAGAATGGGGAGCGGCATACAACATGCCTGTACCTTCAGGTACAGACTATGACGTAACATTCAGAAAAACTCAGGATATCGTACGTAAACGGATTCCAGAAGCAGTTCTGACGACGCCAGCAAATTTCGATAAAGTCTATGATGACATGCTCGCTGAGCTGGATAAAGCAGGTGCAGTGGAAATGGAGAAACAATATACGGTTTGGGTTAAAGACCGTGTATCCCTCTGGACTGGCAAAGATGTGAAATAATCAAGCATGGATGGAGGTTCATCCATAGTATAGAAGAGGCCCTGAACAAGGGTCTCTTCTTGTTTGTCTTGTGATGTTTTTCGTTGACGAAGAATTCTAAATCCAATATACTTTTCTTACTGAAAGCACTTTCACCTTAATGTTGCTAAAGCACTAAATTAAGGTGTACGGAGATCCAGTGAATACATGACAATGGCATCTGTTTTGATGTATTCGAAAACGTTTTAGTTATTTCGGTAAAATAATAGATGAATGAAGAGGAGTTAGTTTATGCCCCCATTCAATGAGGAAGCAAAGATCAATCGTCTATGGTACCGCCAGCCCGCAGCTCGATGGGAAGAGGCGCTGCCTATTGGGAACGGTCGTCTCGGCGGTATGGTGTACGGTGGTGCAGCAGAAGAACGTATACAGTTAAATGAAGATACCCTGTGGTCAGGTTTCCCGCGCGATACCATTCAGTACAGCAGCCAGAGGTACTTGAAGCGCACCCGTGAACTAATCATGGCGGGACAATATAGTGAAGCTGAAGAGCTGCTCAACCGTGAAATGTTGGGCCGTGATGTGGAAGCTTACCAGCCGATGGGGCACTTCATTCTGCAGCAGGAAGGACTTCTTGGGCTAAATTATGAAGAGTTTGAGCGTGAACTTGATCTGGAATCCGGTATAGCGAAGACGAGCTATGTCTACGAAGGCGTTCGTTATGTTCGTGAAGTGTACACCAGTACACCGGATGATCTGATGATATGTACGCTCACGGCTGACAGGGACGGGGCAGTTAACATCACTGCTCATTTGGATAGCCCGCATCCGTATACAACCCAGCTTTCTGAAGATGGCGTGACTATGTTCAGCCGTTGTCCGAGTCATGTGGAATCGAACTATTTCCGGAACCATCCCGAATCGGTCATCTATGAAGAAGACCGGGGGACACCGTATGCAGTTCGTTTAGCCGTGACAGTGACCGGAAATGAGGCGAAGATATCAACGGTGGATGGCAAGCTTCATGTTCAGGGAGCCAAACAGGTTGTATTTTACTTGGCTGCAGCTACTGCTTTTGAGAGCTATGAGATTGTTCCCGTAAAGGATGGACCGTTGCTTGAGCAAGAGTGCAGAGATGTCATTGCGAAAGCCATGACATTAGGGCATGAAAGTTTGCGTATTCGGCATGAGGCTGATCACCAGTCTTTGTTCTCTCGGGTCCGTCTTAATCTCGGATCTACTTCTAACGCAGAGCTGCCTACCGATGAGCGCCTGCAATCCTACCAGAGTGGAGTTCAAGATCCCGGGCTCGAAGCTCTTTATTTTCAATATGGCAGATATCTATTAATGGCCAGCTCGCGACCAGGCACACAGCCAGCCAATCTGCAGGGCATATGGAATCATCAGGTTGAGCCGCCGTGGCACAGTGATTATACGATCAACATCAATACGGAAATGAATTATTGGCCGGCTGAGGTGTGTAATCTGAGTGAATGCCATGAACCACTATTCGATTTGTTGGAGGACCTCAGCCAGACTGGGCGCAGAACAGCTCGCATATTGTACGGTGCTCGTGGATGGACAGCCCATCACAACGTGGATATTTGGAGAACGACTACACCTACGGGCGGTGATGCCAGTTGGGCATTTTGGCCGATGGGTGGTGTCTGGTTGACTTCACATCTGTGGGAACATTACCTCTTTACCGGAGATCAGCGTTTCCTCGAAGAGCGTGCTTATCCAGTCATGAAGGAGGCGGCACTTTTCTGTCTGGATTGGCTGATTGAAGGACCGGATGGATATTTGGTTACTGCCCCTTCAACCTCACCGGAGAACAAGTTTTTGACAGGTGAAGGAGAAGCACGCAGCATTTCGATGGCGTCGACAATGGATATGACACTGATTCGTGAATTGTTCACCAGATGTATAGAGGCAGCGGGGACTCTTGAGGTCGATCAGGCACTGATTGCGGAATGGGAAGACAGCCTGAGCAGATTATATCCGTTCCGGATTGGCAGTGAAGGTCAATTGCAGGAATGGTTCAGGGATTTCGCCGAATCGGAGCCAGGACATCGCCATGTTTCTCATCTGTATGGCCTGTATCCGGGGGAACAGATCAATCGAATGGATACACCAGAGCTTGTAGAAGCTTCGCGCATAGCGCTTGAACGGCGCATATCGCAAGGGGGCGGGCATACCGGTTGGAGCTGTGCATGGTTAATCAATCTGTATGCGCGTCTGCTTGACGGTGGCCAGGCGCATCAGTTTGTACGTACACTGCTTGCCCGCTCCACTCACCCTAATCTATTCGACGATCATCCTCCGTTCCAGATTGATGGCAACTTCGGGGGCACGGCCGGCATTGCAGAGATGCTGCTGCAGAGCCATCTGAATGAACTGCATTTGCTGCCGGCTCTGCCAGATGAATGGACACAAGGCAGCGTAACTGGTTTGCGTGCACGGGGAGGCTATACCCTATCCATGGAGTGGAAGGACAGCCAATTGGTATCTGCCGTAATCAAGGCTGAGCGGGATGGTTCGGTGACCATTCGAAGTGCACACGCGCTGCGAGGTGAACATGGGGAGCAGCATCAGGCTGTGCTGACACCACAAGGGGATTATGTAATAACTTTATCCATGACCGCAGGACAGACTGTCCGCGTATCATAGGGAGACGGGGGAAAAACCAATGACCATTTTTCAATTTCCGCAGGATTTTCGCTGGGGTACAGCAACAGCTTCCTATCAAATAGAAGGAGCAGCACAGGAAGGTGGACGCGGTGTATCCATTTGGGATACGTTTGCCCGGACACCAGGCAAAGTTTTCAACGGGGATAATGGAGATGTAGCTTGCGATAGCTACCACCGTTATGAGGAAGATATTAAGCTGATGAAGAAGCTGGGTATCAACACCTACCGATTCTCCATTGCCTGGCCGCGCATTATCCCGGACGGGGATGGCGAGATCAATCGTGAAGGCCTGGACTTTTACCACCGATTCGTGGACAAGCTGCTTGAGGCAGGTATTGAACCTTTTTGCACGCTCTATCACTGGGATCTGCCTCAAGTGTTGGAGGATGACGGAGGTTGGGGAAACCGGAGAACCGTCGATGCCTTTGTTAAATATGCAGAGGTCATCTTCAAGGAATTCACGGGTAAAATCAAGTTCTGGCTGACGTTTAACGAACCATGGTGTATTGCATTCCTGTCGAACCTACTGGGAATCCATGCACCGGGGAACAAAGACCTTCAGACCTCCCTTAATGTCGCTCATGGACTGCTTGTTGCTCATGGTAAAGCGGTACAGTCCTTCCGGCGCCTTGGCACAACGGGACAGATCGGTATTGCACCTAACGTATGCTGGGCTGAGCCTTACAGTAAGTCACCGGAAGATCAAGCGGCATGCGACCGCTCTATCGCACTCAACACAGACTGGTTCCTAGACCCGATCTACAAAGGTTCCTACCCGCAATTCATGGTGGATTGGTTTGCCCAAGCGGGTGCCACAGTGCCAATCCAGGAAGGTGATATGGAGATTATCTCGCAACCGATTGACCTGCTGGGGATCAACTATTACACGATGGGCATTAATCGTTTCAATCCGGAGGCAGGGGTACTGCAGTCTGAAGAAGTGGATATGGGCCTGACGAAGACGGACATTGGCTGGCCGATTGAATCCCGCGGGCTGTATGAGTTCATGCATTACCTGCAGAAGTATGGCAACGTCGATGTCTACATCACCGAGAATGGTGCTTGTATCAATGATGATCTGGAGAATGGGAAAATTAATGATGATCGCCGGATTTCGTATTACGAACAGCATTTAGCCCAAATTCACCGGATCATTAACGATGGCATTAACCTGAAGGGATACATGGCATGGTCTCTGATGGACAACTTTGAATGGGCAGAAGGGTACCGGATGCGTTTCGGTCTTGTTCATGTGGACTATCGTTCACTGGTAAGAACGCCGAAGGAAAGCTTTTACTGGTACCAGAATGTCATTAAAAACAACTGGCTGGAGACACGTAATTAGTTGGAGCTATCCATACACAATATAGATTCGAAACAAGACGGTGGGTTCGGTTTATCCGAACCGCCGTTTTTTTTTGTGACGATTTTCAGGGAAAGGAGACATGTTCATAAAGCGTTCAAAAGGTTAAATCCTATTGCTGTTATGAAGAGGCCGTTTTTGGGTTATACATAACAAGAGGGTAAATCAAGTGTTTGTCAACAGTCTAAATCAAAATAAAGTGTCCAAATTTCGAAATAAATTTGAACATTTGTTGACTAAAAATCATACTGATGTGGTATATTGGTAAAAGGAAAGCACTTACAAAAAGGGAAAAGGAAGTGTTTACTATGGCATCGAAGACAGCAATGGTAAGCCAATTGGAGCGTAAAGATAAGAATATGCGGCGCGCAGTGTTGACGATGACAGTTTTGGCCTGGATCGCCCTCATTACTGGAGTGGTCATGTGTTTGATTAACCTGAATGAATTTAATGACCGTAATCTTGGCTTGATGGTCGGTATCGGTTTTCTGGTAGGTAGTGTGTTTATTTATGTAATCGCCAAATCAATTGGTCTTGTTCATACACGCCGGGAAGATGAAGGAGCGGATTAATTATAATCTGGCGATCTTTCGTTCATAATAAGACTGGATAAGTACCCGGAATCCAGTCAATAAAGCCCTTTGCGGATTCGTTGAGACTGTTCAACGGGACTGCAAAGGGTTTTATTTTGTGACTCGAAGTGTAATGATTACAATGGAAAAATATCAAGTGTGCAAGTGATTTGTGAGAAAAAATTCACACATTTAAGGTGTAAAATCGACAAATTTGTTAACAAGACCAAAAAAGTTGCTCATTTCTGATATCTTTAGAAGGAAGAGAGTAGTATACTGATTTTTCAGTATGAGCGAATTTAAGGAGAGGGGATCAAGATGAACAAGAAACCTAGGTCGCTTACCCGGATTATCATTCCGGTTGTCCTGACGTTGGTTACAATTGCATTGATTGTCTGGCCAATGCTGGCAGGCGGGCAGTACGTTGTTCTGGATCCGAAGGGACCTATTGGCGCTTCGCAGAGAGATTTGATTGTCATTTCGACAATTCTTTGTGCGATCGTTATCGTGCCTGTGTTGATTTTGTCTGCTGTAATCGTTTGGCGTTACCGCGACAAGCCGGACAATAAAGCTGCTTATGAGCCGAACTGGGCTCATAGTACCAAAGCTGAGGCTATCTGGTGGACGGTTCCAATTATCATCATCGGATTGCTTGCGATCGTAACTGTTCGCTACACCTATGATTTGGAGCCATCGAAGCCACTGGCTTCCGAGAAAGAACCCATTACCATTCAAGTATCTTCACTGGACTGGAAATGGTTGTTTATGTATCCTGAGCAAGGCATTGCAACGGTCAACACGTTGAATATTCCGACAGACCGGCCCGTTAAATTTGAGCTTACTGCGGATTCACCGATGAACTCGTTCTGGATTCCGCAGCTTGGTGGACAAATTTATACGATGTCGGGTATGGCGATGACCTTGTATTTGCAAGCCGATCACGAAGGAACTTACTTCGGTTCTGGCGCCAACTTTACCGGCGAACATTTCGCCCAAATGCGTTTTGATGTCAATGCCACATCGGATGAAGAATTCAACCAATGGGTGGATGAAGTGAAACTACAATCCCAACCGCTGACACAAGAAACGTATAACACACTGGCGGAACCGGGAACTAGCAATGTTGCTTATTATTCTTCCTTCCCTGAAGGATTGTTCCAAGACATCGTGACCAAGTATGTCATTGAAGGTACAGGCGCTCATAACCATGGAACTTCGGAAGAAGCTTCAGGCGCCCAAGAAAATACGTCTACGAAAGTGGACAAGAGTTCTAACTAAAGATTCGAAAGGAGGCCCCCAATGTTAGAGAGACTTAAGGAGTTTGCATCGGAGTTTTTCGTTACCGGTGACCCGCTGATTTATGGTGCGGACGTGGCCATCGGTATTACGATGATTACCATCGTAGCGGTGCTGACTTATTTCAAAAAATGGGGCTGGCTCTGGCGTAACTGGTTAACAACCGTCGATCATAAAAAGATCGGTATTATGTATATCATTGCTTCCATCATCATGTTGTTCCGTGGTGGTGTCGATGCGCTGATGATGCGTCTTCAGCTAGCTATGCCTAACATGGATTTCTTGCATCCAGAACATTATAACCAAGTCTTTACGACTCACGGTACCATCATGATCCTGTTCATGGCGATGCCATTTATGTTCGGTTTGTTTAACGTAATTGTGCCTCTACAAATAGGGGCAAGGGACGTCGCATTTCCGTTCCTGAATGCTTTGAGCTTCTGGTTATTCTTCCTGGGAGCAATGCTGTTCAACCTATCCTTCGTTATCGGTGGATCACCTGATGCAGGATGGCTGAGTTATCCGCCTCTATCGGAGCTGTCACACAGTCCGGGGGTAGGACAGAACTTCTATATATGGGGTATACAGATCTCGGGTATCGGTTCCCTGGCTACCGGTATCAACTTCCTGGTTACCATCATTAAAATGCGTGCGCCAGGCATGAAATGGATGAAAATGCCGATGTTCACATGGTCGGTATTCTCCACTTGTATCATCATCTTGTTTGCATTCCCAATCCTGACTGTGACACTTGCATTGCTCTTCCTGGATCGATTCGGCGGGGCGCATTTCTTCACGCTTGATATGGGCGGTAACCCTATGATGTATATCAACTTGATCTGGATGTGGGGTCACCCTGAGGTATACATTGTCGTCTTGCCGGCATTCGGTGTCTTCTCGGAGGTTGTAAGTACCTTCGCGAAGAAAAAACTGTTTGGTTACAAATCAATGGTATTTGCGATGTTGATCATTAGCTTCCTGTCCTTCTTCACATGGGCGCATCACTTCTTCACGATGGGTTCGGGAGCAGACGTTAATGCATTCTTCGCTGTTACAACGATGTTGATTGCCATTCCGACAGGGGTTAAAATCTTCAACTGGCTGTTCACGATGTATCGCGGACGGATCCGTATGGCCACCCCGATGTTATGGACAATCGCATTTATTCCATGCTTTATCGTCGGTGGTATGACGGGGGTTCTGCTCTCCGTAGCACCAGCTGACTTCCAGTTCCACAACAGTTACTTCTTGATTGCCCACTTCCACCAAGTATTGATCGGTGGTGTAGTATTCGGATACTTCGCAGGTCTGTACTACTGGTGGCCAAAAATGTTCGGTTTCCAACTTGAAGAGAAACTGGGCAAATGGGCGTTCTGGACTTGGAATATTGGTTTCTATGTCTGCTTCATGCCGCAGTACGCTGTAGGTTTGATGGGTATGACACGTCGTCTGAGCACCTACGGCTGGGATACCGGCTGGTGGGAACTGAACTTCGTATCCACAATCGGGGCATTCCTGATGGGTGTAGGTTTCTTGTTCCAGGTTGCACAAATCGCAGACGGTATTCGCAAATACAAAACACTCAAAGCATCCGGCGATCCATGGGATGGTCGTACACTCGAGTGGTCGATTCCTTCACCAGCTCCTGAGTACAACTTTGCCATTACACCGCGCGGTGATGATATTGATGAGTGGTGGGAAGAGAAAGAACGTCGTGCCAAAGGCATCTACCCACCAGAACAGCCGCTCGAACCGATTCATATGCCTAAGAACTCCGCAATTCCGTTTATCATGTCTGTCTTCTGGTTCATCGCCGGCTTCGGCTTTGTATTCGGATGGCTGTGGATGGCGATTCTCGGACTCGCTGGCGTAGGGATCTGCATGATCGCTCGTTCATTCTCATACGATACGGATTATTACATTCCGGTCGACGAAATTAAGCGTACCGAAGCGTCGTTAAGGGGGTCGGTATAATGGCTCAAGCAGCCGCTAAGCATGGTCACGATCACGGTCACGACCATGGTCACCATGATCCACAAGAATTGAAATTGCTCGGTTTCTGGTTCTTCCTGATTTCCGACGTTATCCTGTTCTCCGTATTGTTCGCAACCTTTATTGTGTTGCGTGACAATACGGCGGGCGGACCAATATTGTCTGAGCTGATCAAAATGCCGGGCGTTATCGCCGAGACATTCATCTTGCTCACAAGTTCATTCACGAGCGGACTTGCCGTTCTTGCGATGAACCAAGGTAAAGTGAAGCAGCTGATTAGCTGGCTGGCAGTTACAGCCGTTCTCGGTGCAGCCTTTATCGCACTTGAAGTAACCGAGTTTGTTGAGATGATTCACGAAGGATTCAGCTACACGACGAGTGCTGCTTCCGGCGCATTCTTCACCCTCGTGGGAACTCACGGACTTCACGTATCGTTAGGTTTGATCTGGATGATCGGATTGATGTTCCAATTGAAAAAACGTGGTATTACCGATGTGACTCGCGGTAAAATCAACGTAATCAGCTTGTACTGGCACTTCTTGGACGTCGTCTGGATCTTCCTCCTGTCGATCGTTTATCTGATGGGGGTGATGTAGATGGCAGAGCATAACTCACATGATTCCCATGCTCACGAACAGCATGGCTCCATGAAGTCTTATGTCATCGGCTTCATTCTGTCCATCGTCCTCACAATCATCCCATTGGTGGTTGTACTGAACGATATGATGGGCAGAACAGGAACAATGGCTGTTATTCTCGTAACGGCCGCACTTCAGTTTGTGGTTCAACTCTTCTTCTTCATGCATATTCGTGAAACAGGAAAACCACGCTGGAATGTCATGGCTTTGATTTTCGGCTTGCTGATCATGTTGACCATCGTTCTTGGTTCAATCTGGATCATGCTGAACAATGCCGTTGCACATTAAGATTTGAATGAAGAGGATCTCCCCGTCTGCATTGCAGACGGTGGAGATCCTCTTTTTTGTTTTCGCTAAATTGGTAAACCCAAATACAGCTTAATTAAAATCTGTTTATTTTCGAAAAAAAGGTACACAAATGATACATAATGAACTAAAATGAACTTATATGAACTTTGTAATCAAATGATCTCAAACATCACTCAATTGACGAAGGGAATGGATTAATGATGGAAAATCGTTATGCTGCACACCCCAATGAAGTGAAAAATTATGATACGTCTCGCCTGCGTGAGGAATTTTTGATGGAGCAATTGTTCGCAACAGACGAGCTGGTTACTGTGTATTCTCATGTGGATCGTTATATTGTAGGGACTGCGGTACCTCAGAGCAAGGACATTGCGCTTGAAGTGAACCTGAAAGACATTGGAACGGACTTTTTCCTGGAGCGTCGTGAAATCGGTATCATTAATGTTGGAGGACATGGAACGGTCACTGCAGATGGACAGGGTTATGAGATTGGTGCCAAAGAATGCCTTTATATCGGAAAAGGTGTAAAAGAAGTCGTATTTAAAAGTAATGGAAATGAGCAGCCGGCTCAGTTTTACTTTGTATCCACTCCGGCACATCACGCTTATCCTACGCAAAAGGCAACCCAGGAACAAGCTCAGCCGAATCATCTGGGCAGTATTGAAAGTTCGAATGAACGGACTATCTATCGCTACATTCACCAGGGTGAGGGCGGAATTCAGAGCTGTCAGCTGGTGATGGGCATCACGGAGCTCGACAAGGGAAACATGTGGAACACAATGCCTGCACATACCCATAACCGCCGCTCCGAAGTATATTTGTATTGGAATCTGCCCGAAGACGGAGTAGTATTCCATATGATGGGCGAGCCGAACGAGACCCGGCATCTGGTTGTGCGTGACCGTCAGGCGATTATCTCTCCAAGCTGGTCCATTCACAGCGGCGTTGGCACAAGCAGTTATACCTTTTGTTGGGCCATGGCTGGTGAGAACCAAACGTTCGAGGATATGGACGGCGTGGCGATGAAAGACCTGAAATAAACGCGTAAATTCCAAGAAACAGGAAGTTGATTGAATGAATCCATTAAAAAGACATGAAAAAATTATGGAGGCTCTGCTGGAGCGCCAGGAAGTTACCGTTAATGATCTGAGCGAACTGCTGCAGGTGACAGGCAAGACAGTTCGGGAGGATCTCGACAAGCTGGAAGCGATGGGACTGCTTGTACGCGTCCATGGAGGAGCCATGCTGGCTCAGAATGATCAGTATGGTATCCTCACCAGCCGTGGAGCAACAGAGAAGCATCATTCGGAGAAGACGGAGATTGCCGAGCGTGCGCTCGCTTACATACGTCCCAATGAAATTATTGCGCTGGACGGAGGGAGCACCACACTCGAGATGGCGAAACGGATGGACAATCAGCCGCTCACTGTCGTAACCAATGATCTCTTTATTATTGCTGAGCTAACCAAGAAGGAGCAGATCCGGCTGGTCGTGCCTGGTGGGGCGAGAGTCCGTAATATGCTGGTGGGAGACGACACAGCGGCTTTTATCTCCAGTCTTAATATCCACAAAGCATTTATCTCTACCACTGCACTACATCCGGAGTTCGGACTCTCCATCTATACAGGTGATCTGGTTCCACTAAAAAAAGCGATGATCTCTGCCTCTCAGCAGGTCTTTGGCGTGGTTGACCATTATAAATTTGGACAATTTGCGCTGCGGACCTTCGCGCATTGTTCGGAGCTGGACTGTATTATCAGTGACAGTCAGCTGGGTGAAGAGACCGCTGCACTGTATAACCACATCGGTGTCAAAGTCGATTATCAAAGCTAAACGCACAGATGGACTTAATTTCTGAATCGCTAATCATATCCAAAAAGTTGATTGGCATCACTTACAGGTTTGCATCTCATAACATGCGGAGGAATCATTCATGAATCCATTTGATCTAAGCGGACAAGTTGCGCTTGTAACCGGTACTTCCGGTGGTTTGGGGCAGGGAATGGCGATTGGTCTGGCGGAGGCCGGAGCAGATGTGATACTCGTTTCCTATTCAAAACCATCCGAGACAGCAGGCGCGATCGAAGCGCTCGGGCGCAAAGCATATATCATTGAAGCCGATTTAAGTCGTGAAGATGAATTGCCGGCAGTATTTGAGAAGGCATTAGCATTTCAAGGTAAAATAGATATTCTCGTTAACAATGCGGGTATAATTCGTCGTACACCTGCGGCTGACCATGGACAGCAGGACTGGCACGATGTCATCGGGCTTAACCTGAACACGGTATTTTTCCTGAGTCAGCTGGCGGGCAGACACATGATTGAACGCGGTAGCGGCAAAATCATCAATATCGCCTCCATGTTGTCCTACCAGGGAGGTATTAACGTCCCGGGTTATACAGCCAGTAAGCATGGGGTTGCAGGCTTGACCAAGGCGCTCGCTAATGAGTGGGCAGGTAAGGGTGTACAAATTAACGGGATCGCACCAGGTTACATGGAGACGGATAATACCACTCAGATTCGTGCGGATGAAAACCGGTATCGGGATATCACAGCTCGTATTCCTGCAGGACGATGGGGAACTCCGGAAGATTTGAAAGGGCCAGTCGTGTTTCTTGCATCGTCTGCTTCGGATTATTTGAATGGTCATGTACTGAATGTAGATGGCGGCTGGATGGCTCGTTAATCTGCTCTGCTATCAATGGTGAAGGAGGCAGTGACATGAAACTTGGTATTCTGGCACATACGTTTGGCCAACAGCCTACAGCCCAGCTTGCGCAAACGATCGCAGATCATGGATTCAATTCGGTACAGCTGGCGCTTGCAAAAGCCCTATCGGATGTTGACTCGTCTAACGGCAAACTCAGTCCAGGACTGGCGAATGAAATTGGGGACCAGTTTGCTAGGCGCGGAGTCAAGATCGCTGTTCTGGGCTGCTATATTAATCCGATTGATCCGGATGCTGAACGCAGAAGGGCAGACATCGAGCGTTTCAAGGAACATCTGCGGTATGCCCGTGATTTTGGCTGCAGCATGGTTGCAACAGAAACGGGAGGTTTGGACACCTACCAAGCCACCCACCCAGATGGGTATGAAGAAAAAGCCTGGAGCGTGCTGCGGGAAACGCTGGAGGAAATCACGGAGGAAGCGGAAAAGTGGGGCGTACATGCGGCCATTGAGCCTGTATCTACCCATACACTTCATACACGTGAACATATGACTCGTTTGTTTGAAGAGATCCCCTCCTCCAATCTGGGCATGTTATTTGATCCATGCAATCTGATTAAACAGCCGAATGTTGCAGACCAGGGTGCTTTCCTGCGTGATGTAATGGAGACGCTATACCAGCGAATCATTGTCATTCATGCGAAGGATGTGGCCTTCAATGCACAGGGCGAGAAGATTAATCCAGTACCCGGTGAAGGCATATTGGATTATCCGCTGTTTTTCGAGCTGTTAAAAACGTATAAGCCACATATCGATATCTCACTGGAGGGGGTAACTGCCGAAGAGGCCGTTCCTGCAGCCAAGCATTTGCGTGAAGTATGGAATGGTGTGAGAGTGTAGAGATGGGCTGAAGATAAGCTTATTCTGCGATATCGCGATATTAAAATAGCCAGGAAACCTTTGCCCTCGCAAAGGTTTTTGGTATAACCTTGTCAACAATACATATAAAATATTTCTCATCGGATAAATCGGAAATAACTCTTTTCAAACACGACATCTTGTGAGAGAATATGGAAAACATATGCCACCATGTGAGGACATCAGGATCTTTGAAACGTATAAGCCAAGGGAGGATTCAGATTTATGTCAAACGAACGTGAGCTTTCATTTGAAACATTGGCAATTCATGCAGGCCAGGAGATTGATCCAACGACTCATGCACGTGCTGTGCCTTTGTATCAGACCACATCTTATGGTTTCAAGGACACGGAACATGCTGCCAATCTGTTTGGTCTGAAAGAGTTTGGCAACATCTATACCCGTCTAATGAACCCGACAACCGATGTGTTCGAGCAGCGGATTGCGGCATTGGAGGGAGGAGCCGGGGCACTGGCTACAGCTTCCGGGCAGGCAGCCATTACGTTTTCTCTCTTGAATATCGCAGGTGCAGGGGATGAAATTGTATCCTCGGCGAGCTTGTATGGTGGTACGTATAATTTGTTCTCAACCACATTGCCGAAGCTGGGTCTTGATGTGAAGTTCGTTGATTCCAGTGATCCCGAGAATTTCAGGGCGGCCATTACAGAGAAAACGAAAGCATTATATGCGGAAACGATCGGTAATCCTCAAGGAAACGTGCTGGACATTGAAGCTGTTGCGGCGATTGCTCATGAGCATGGTATTCCTCTGATCGTGGATAACACGTTCCCCAGCCCATACTTGCTTCGTCCGATTGAACATGGAGCGGATATTGTGGTTCACTCGGCCACGAAGTTTATTGGCGGTCATGGTACATCCATTGGTGGCGTGATTGTCGATAGCGGAAAATTCGACTGGAAAGCGAGCGGCAAATTCCCCGGTCTGACAGAGCCGGATGCCAGTTACCATGGTGTGGTATACACCGAAGCGGTTGGACCGATTGCCTACATTATCAAAGCACGGGTGCAGTTGCTGCGCGACCTGGGCGCAACCATCTCGCCATTTAATTCATGGCTGCTTCTGCAAGGACTGGAAACATTGCATCTGCGTGTGGAGCGCCATAGCAGCAATGCACTGGCTGTTGCGGAATATCTGGAGAAACATGAGGATGTGCTGTGGGTAAGCTACGCAGGTCTGCCAAGTCATGCATCTTATGAACTCGCACAAAAGTATCTGCCAAGAGGGCAGGGAGCAATCCTGACATTTGGTATTAAGGGCGGTGTAGATGCAGGACGTAAGCTGATCGAAAGTGTGAAGCTGTTCTCACACCTTGCGAATGTGGGTGATTCCAAGTCATTGATCATTCACCCCGCAAGCACAACCCATCAGCAGCTGACAGAAGATGAGCAGAACGCAGCAGGCGTTAACCCTGAACTTATCCGTCTGTCGATCGGTACGGAGAATATTCAGGATATCCTGTATGACCTGGAACAGGCCATCAAGGCGAGTCAGGGAGCAAGTGTTGGAGCGTAACCAAACAGATCATACGAAAGCCGCCGTCCTTTAGGACGGACGGCTTTTTTGCATTTCAGCAGCCTGTGATCAGGAAATTGCCCATTTACAAACGTCAGATCGAGGCCTATAATATACTCGAAGTTGTATTGGGTAAACATAATTGCATAAGTACAAAAATGATTATCATTCTCATTCAAAAACCATGCTGCTGCGGGATTCCCGCAGCAGCATGTGTCATTTTTAGGGCATTAACAATGGCTCTCATTCTCAATACGACTCTACTTAATCAACTAAACAAGAAAGGATCGTGATTCACATGCAAGCGATACATCAACCTATACCCACCCAGGTACAAGCAGAACAGAACTCTGCCCAGTCACCTAACCCGAACCGTGGACGTAAACCTAATTTTCGCGCCATGCTCCGGAATAAGGAGATGCAGGCGGCTCTCGGCAGCGGGTTATTAATGCTTGTTGCATGGGGAACTTCACCCTATTTCAATGCAATATCCATCATGCTGTACATCGTTTCTTACGCAATCGGAGGATGGACCAAGGCCAAGGAGGGTGTGGAGACACTGGTCAAGGACCGCGATCTGGATGTGAATCTGCTCATGATTGCAGCATCACTGGGTGCAGCAGCTATTGGATATTGGAATGAGGGCGCGATGCTGATCTTCATTTTTGCGTTAAGTGGTGCGCTGGAAAGTTATGCGACGGAACGGAGCCATAAGGATATTTCATCGCTGATGGCACTTAAGCCGGAGACAGCACTCCGTATTGAGAAGGGACAGATGAATCTTGTTGCCATTGATGAGCTGATGCCTGGTGACCTGCTGCTGGTCAAACCGGGGGAATTAATCCCGGCCGACGGTACCGTATATCGCGGGAGTTCATTCATTAATCAGGCTTCCATTACGGGGGAATCCCTGCCGGTGGATAAAGCTGAGGGAGACGAGGTTTATGCAGGAACGGTGAACGGCGAAGGAGCTCTGTATGTAGAGGTAACGAAGTCGGCTGCAGGTTCGCTGTTTGGCAAAATCATTAAGCTGGTCGAAGAGGCACAAGCCGAAGTGCCGGATTCACAGCGTTTCATAGAGCGATTCGAAGGCATTTACGCACGAGTGGTTGTGGGTGTAACTTTAATGGTTATCGCAGGAGCTCCACTGCTGCTGGGCTGGACTTGGAATGAGGCTTTTTATAAAGCCATGGTTTTTCTCGTTGTAGCTTCACCTTGTGCACTGGTTTCCTCCATCATGCCAGTCATGCTGTCTGCGATGTCCAGCAGTGCACGTCGCGGTATTCTGTTCAAGGGAGGGGCCCACGTGGAGAATATGGCTCAGACCCGAGTCGTGGCTTTTGATAAAACAGGGACATTGACCATGGGTACTCCCCAAGTCACAGATATATTAACAGCCGAGGGCATAAGTCGCGCCGAACTGCTGTCTGCAGCAGCTGCCATTGAGAACTTGTCCATGCACCCGCTGGCTCGAGCCATTGTAGATCAGGCAGTGCGTGAAGGTATTGTGACGCAAGAAGCCGAACGGGTACAAACACTGACGGGTTGGGGTATTGAAGGGTACGTACACGGTGTTCTCTGGAAGATTGGGAAAACGAATGAGATACACCTGGATACCCATTCACACTGGCACGACGAACGTGCACGACTTGAGCGTGAAGGCAAAACGGTATCCATCGTCATGGCGGATAACCATTTTGCTGGCCTGATCGCCATGCGGGATACCGTTCGTCCACAAGCCGCAGCAGCAGTGAAGAAGCTGGAGGATATGGGCGTGAAGGTGGCCATGCTGACAGGTGATCGGGCCACATCTGCAGCTGTAATCGCACGGGAAATAGGAGTAAGTCTCGTCTATGCCGATCTGCTTCCCGAAGATAAAGTGAAACAGGTACAGGCATTGCGTCAGGAGTACGGACAGGTGCTCATGGTTGGTGATGGTGTGAATGACGCTCCTGCACTTGCAGCGGCTACTGTGGGCATGGGCATGGGAATGTCGGGAAGCGGGACAGCGCTGGAGGTGGCTGATGTGGTGCTCATGAATGATAATATTGAGGAAATTGCCTGGGTGATTGAGCAGGCGCGAAGAGCACAACGGACCGTGAAGCAGAATATGTTTTTTGCCATAACGGTTATTCTGACACTGATCGCGGGGAATTTTCTGCAAGGAGTTGCATTGCCACTGGGGGTTGTTGGGCATGAGGGCAGCACAATTCTGGTAATACTTAATGGTTTAAGACTGCTTCGCTAATAATCCGGAAAATGAATCTCTAGGAAACCGTTCCATGCATCCTGATGGGACGTATTAAGCCAACCTTACAAAGTCTCCCAGTAATTTCATGTAATCTTCATTTGTGACCAAAAAAAGAACCTGCAGGGCAGAATGATCTGTCCTCAGGTTCTTTGGCATGTACGTTTATCTACGGAAAAGTCTTGCTTAGAATAGCTCAGTCAAACCAATCATCGTAATGAGTCCCAGCAAAAATGAAACGGTGGCTACACGTGCGTTGCCATCTCCGTGACTTTCGGGAATCAGTTCTTTATATACAATGAACATCATTGCACCTGCGGCGAATGCAAGCCCGTAAGGGACAAGTCCTGCGACAAGGCTGCTAAGCGTGTAGCCGATCATGGCGGTGATAATTTCGACGGCTCCTGTCAGGGTAGCGATTCCAAGTGCCTTGAAGCGGCCGATATTCTGATTCACCAGGAACAGAGCAACCAGGAATCCTTCGGGAGCATTTTGCAAACCAATCGAAAAGGCAATGAGATTCCCCAGACTGGCATCGGTACTGGCGTAACTGACACCTACAGAAAGGCCTTCAGGCAGGTTATGCATGGTGATGGCTGCAATTATCATGAAGGCTTTGGCTTCAATTTTAAATGGCATCTTCTCCGGATTCTCCAGATCCACATGAGGGATCTTCATTTCGAGTACCAGCAAAACCATGCTGCCGAGCATAATGCCAAGAGCGAGCACGAACAAGTTCGACTGCCCCAGCGCCTCGGGAATGAGATTGTACACCGAAGCCGAGGTCATGATGCCTGCTGCGTAAGCAAGCAAGATATCGCGCAGACGGTGTGTTACTTTCCGCATAAATAAAATAGGTACCGCCCCAAGGCCGGTAGACATGGCTGAGATAAAGCTGCCAATGAGTGCATCGTTCATGCTTCCATTTTCCCTCCTGATGAAGACTTCTTCATAATCGCTGCCGAGCATTGACACCGTAGTTAAAAGAGATCATAATGAACAACAGATTAGAATGATTATAAATTAGAATTCCATTTCTGCATAGGGCAATTGTCATATTGGGCAGGTCTTGTGGACATGAATTAGGCTTATATCGATCTAGTGTATGCAGGGGCATTTGCTTTTGATGCTAGTGAGCCCAACCTTTTTGCAGAACTCGGGGGAGGAACTATACATGTATAAATCCATTATTATCGGAACAGGCCCAGCAGGGCTGACAGCAGCAATCTATCTGGCTCGTGCCAACCTTAACCCACTGGTTATCGAAGGACCACAACCTGGTGGCCAACTGACAACAACAACGGAAGTGGAGAACTTCCCAGGTTTCCCTGATGGTATTATGGGTCCTGAACTGATGGATAACATGCGTAAACAAGCAGAACGTTTTGGCGCTGAATTCCGCACAGGTTGGGTAAACAACGTCGATATGAGTGAGCGTCCGTTCAAAATTCAGGTTGAGGGCATGGGTGAACTGGTATCGGAAACCCTAATCCTGTCTACTGGTGCATCTGCTAAATACCTTGGTATTCCTGGAGAAGAAACAAACGTGGGCCGCGGTGTCAGCACTTGCGCAACATGTGACGGATTCTTCTTCCGCAATAAAGAAATCATCGTTATCGGCGGAGGCGACTCTGCATTGGAAGAAGCAAGCTTCCTGTCCCGTTTCGGTTCCAAAGTAACTTTGGTACACCGTCGTGAGGAGCTTCGCGGTTCCAAAATCATGCAAGACCGTGCACGCAGCAACGAAAAAGTGGAAATAGCTCTGAACCGTACGCCGATCGAAGTCATTGCTGGTGATCATGGGGTAACTGGACTGAAAGTGTTGAACAACGCAACGGGCGAAGAAGAAATTCTTCCGGCAAGCGGCGTATTTGTAGCGATCGGTCACACACCAAACACTGGGTTCCTTGGTGGACAGATTACAACGGATGAACATGGGTATATTATGACCACACCAGGTACTTCTGAAACGAACATTCCAGGCGTATTCGCTTGTGGAGACGTTCAAGATACACGCTACAAACAAGCGATTACAGCGGCAGGCAGCGGATGTATGGCTGCAATGGATGCAGAGAAATTCATCGAAAGCCTGGAGCATAGCGCAGTAGCACTGTAAGGTATTTCGTTTAAATGGGTAAATTAACGTTATAACTATATATAAACTATATGAGGTGAATGAATAATGGAAAACGTAATTGTATACACATCGACCAACTGCCCGAACTGCAAAGCAGTGAAGACGTTCCTGGCTGATAAAGGAATTTCTTATGAAGAGCGCAACATTGAGACAAGTGACGAGTTTGCACAACAAGTATGGGATATGGGCGTACGTGCAGTACCTCTGACTGTTATTGGTGAACATCGCATCTTGGGTATGAACAAAACACAATTCGCAAAAGCACTGGACGCTTAATTATCCCCATCGGATTATTAAGAATGGATGGAGCTATTCCGGTTCGCGCGAGCCGTTTGAATATATAACTGAAAGAAGCCTTGGTCCTGCTCTGGACTAGGGCTTCTTTTGTTGCGATTACGTTATTTTTGAAGTGAAAAATCCCCTTGCGCCAGTGATCAGGAGCACATGGTAACATGAACTCTAGATTCACTGCGGAAAGGGATTTCGTCATTTAAAACGAGGGTTTTCATCTAAAAAAAGATGCTCATAAACGTCTGAAAAACTACATACACCAATACGCCTGACAGCATATACATGAACCCAGCCTTCTTTTTGCTCTGAAACAATCGAAGTATGCCGAGGCTGAACAGCGGCGCAAGCACGATCAAGAACAGGAGTACGGTGACAAACATTTGCGCCGAGATATCTGAAGTATCCACGTAGGTCACGGGTTTTCACTCCGTTTCGTTATAGGAATTAACACAGCGGCAATCATCCCGCCATGACAAAAATCACATATCCTCATTATAACTCTGGATTTCTTTAACAAAAAGGGAGGAAATGGGGCAAAATGATGTCAATTTTCAGCAGTTATTAGACCGACACTCTTATTTTACCTAGAAACTGGGAAATAGCAGAGTAAGCGGCACCAATACGGGTAGAACGGCTGCCCAGTGCTGCCCATTCGATTTGCAAACTGCGACGGTGATAGGGCAGTGTACGCTCTTCCACAACTTGTTTGAGCGCTGTTTCAATCCATGGACCTGCTTCGGAGAGTGGCCCGCCAATGATGATGCGCTCGGGATTGAAGCTGTTAACGATATTCGTGATGCCCACGCCCAGTTTGCGACCGATGTTTTCGTATAAGTTCAATACGGCCTCATGACCTTGCTGGGCATATTCTACGAGCTCGCGAGTGGTGTGAGCTGGCAAATGAAGCTGGTGGTCTGGGTGCTCATAGGCTTTTTCGGAAGCATATAGCTCCCAGCAACCGTGATTGCCGCAAGAGCAGGGTCTGCCTTCGGCTTCGATTGACATGTGGCCTGTCTCCCCGGCGTAGCCCCAGGCACCTTTGTACAATTCACCGTCTACCATAATGCCCGATCCGATACCCATCCCTGCACTGATATAGATGAGATGACGTACCCCAATGCCGCTGCCAAAATTCAATTCACCATGAGCCCCTGCATTGGCCTCGTTGTCAATCGTTACAGGAAGCTCAAACATCTCCTCCAGCATGGAGCGAAGCTCGACCTTCTCCCAACCCAGGTTGGGTGCAAACAGCACTGTACCAGCCTCATCCACCATCCCGGGTACCCCAATGCCAATACCAATTACACCATGTGGGGAGGGAGGAGCCGACTGAATCAGATGTTCCGCTGCACGTTTCAACTGTTCCAATACGGAAGGCACATCATGCTGTTCCAGCTTGATGGCATACTCCGTTATGATATGGCCCTCCAGATCGGTAAGCACACCCTTCAGGTGAGTTACGCTCAGCTCCAGACCAACTGCATATCCAGCCGTACCTCGAAACAGCAGCATGAGCGGCTTGCGGCCACCGCTGGATTCACCCGGACCAATCTCCTGGACAAGCTCATCGCTGATGAGATCGGCAACAAGGTTGGACACGGTTGCTTTGTTAAGTCCCGTAACTTCGGATACTCTTGCGCGGGAAAGAGGGGCATGGCGACGAATCGTATCAAGGACGATGGACTTGTTTATTTTTTTGACCAGCATCTGGTCTCCGGTAATTTTCATAACAATCAGGCACTCCTATTCTGTATATAAAAGGGTTCAATCATTCATCCCGTGCTCAAGCTATTCGACTATTATAGCGTAAACAAACCCGGAAAAAACAATTTTATTTTACTTTGTTTAACCAATAGACAAAGTATAACCGATGTGATAGGATAACGGTGTAAACGATTTCTTTAAAACTATTGAGGAGGCATTTTACATGGCCTATTTTGAATCCGTTAATAAAATCGCATTTGAAGGCAAAGACTCCACCAATCCTTTTTCTTTCAAACATTATAATCCGGAAGAAGTTGTTGCTGGCAAAACGATGGAAGAGCACTTCCGTTTCGGCATGGCTTACTGGCATACATTAACTGCAGGCGGCAGTGACCCGTTCGGTGCAGAGACAGCTGTTCGTTCTTGGGATAAATACTCGGGTCTGGACCTCGCGAAAGTACGCGTGGAAGCGGCTTTTGAATTTTTGGAAAAAATGAATCTCCCGTTCTTCTGTTTCCACGATGTGGACATCGCACCAGAAGGCAACAGCCTGCGTGAGTTCTACAGCAACATCGACACGATCGTTGACCTGATTGAAGACCACATGAAATCCAGCGGCAAAAAACTGCTCTGGAACACGGCGAACATGTTCTCCAACCCGCGCTTCATGTTTGGTGCAGCTTCCACATGCAATGCTGACGTGTACGCACATGCAGCAGCGCAAATCAAGAAAGGTCTGGAAGTGGGTAAACGTCTGGGCGCTGAAAACTATGTATTCTGGGGCGGCCGTGAAGGTTACGACACATTGCTGAACACAGACATGCAACTGGAGCAGGACAACATTGCCCGCATGTTCCACATGGCTGTAGACTACGCGAAGGAAATTGGCTTTGACGCACAATTCCTGATCGAGCCTAAACCAAAAGAGCCAACGAAACACCAATATGACTATGATGCAGCGACTTCCATTGCCTTCCTGCAAAAATACGGTTTGGACAAACACTTCAAACTGAACCTGGAAGCAAACCATGCAACTCTGGCAGGTCACACATTCGATCACGAAATCCGTGTTGCCCGTACAAACGGCATGCTCGGTTCCCTGGATGCCAACCAAGGCGATATGCTGATCGGTTGGGATACGGATGAGTTCCCAGTGGATATGTACGATGCAACATTGACGATGTACGAAGTATTGAAAAACGGCGGTATCGGCCGTGGCGGCGTGAACTTCGACGCCAAAGTACGCCGTGGATCCTTCGAAGCAGACGATCTGTTCCTGGCTCACATCGCAGGTATGGATACGTATGCTAAAGGTCTGAAAGTAGCTGCTAAATTGATCGAAGATCGCGTATTCGATGACTTCATCGAAAAACGTTACAGCAGCTTCAAAGAAGGTATCGGTGCTGAGGTTGTTGCAGGCAAAGCGACTCTGGCTTCCCTTGCAGAATACGCACTGAACAACGAAAGCCCACGCAAAAACCAATCCGGTCGTCAAGAATTGCTGAGAGCAAAACTCAACCAATACATCTTGGCTGACTAATAACTGGAATCAACTTGTATAAGCTTGGCTAGGGACACAGCCCATATATGCACGAGCTTGTACCATGGACGTTGAACAGCATGACATTCGGACCGTCCCCGACTTTCCCCTGGGAAGGCGGGGGCGGTTTTTTGATACCAAGCGGAGTGAATTTCATGCGCATCTAGGTTTGCATGTGCATTACTAATGACGGTTATATGTCGTTGGCGCGATTTTCAGCTACAGAAACGAGTACGTTTTACTCGTTTCATATCCATGTGTGTCCATGATAATGCATGCAGAACGAAGTGAGCAGAAAGGACCCGAGAAGCGGAGCGTTCGCATTTACCCCGGGATTTCACCCTTGCTAAAGGGTATAAAGGAAATCTGGGGGTAACGGCGATCCGAGGGTTTTCTGATCACGGAGTGACTTTCATGTAAACATGGATTTTCGTGGATATAACCTGTGATAAACGAGAGGAGTTAACCCATGAGTTACGTTATTGGTGTCGATCTGGGAACCAGCGCAGTCAAAACGGTGCTGGTTAACCGTGAAGGAAAAGTGGCATTTGAAGCATCCGAGGCTTACCCGCTGCACCAGCCCAAGGCGGGCTACAGTGAGCAGAATCCGGAAGATTGGGTAGAGCAGACGATTGTCTCCTTGCGCAAATTGCTGGAAGTATCCGGCGTACAGCCTTCTGAAATTGAGGGGCTTAGCTTCTCTGGGCAAATGCATGGACTCGTTCTGGTAGATGCAGAGGGGAAACCACTGCGCAATGCCATTCTGTGGAACGATACACGTACTACCGCTCAGTGCCGCCGCATTGAGAAAGTATTGGACAATAAACTATTAAGCATCGCCCGGAACCGTGCACTTGAAGGCTTCACGCTCCCGAAAATCCTGTGGGTACAGGAAAACGAGCCGGAGCTGCTGCAGCAAGCATCCTTGTTCCTGCTGCCGAAGGACTATGTTCGTTATCGCCTGACTGGCGATTATGCCATGGATTATTCGGATGCAGCAGGTACATTGCTGCTGGACGTTGCTGGCAAACAGTGGAGCAAGGAGATTGCGGAAGCTTTTGAACTGCCGATCTCACTCTGTCCGCGTCTCGTGGAATCGTTTGAAGAAGTGGGTACATTGCTTCCAGAGATCGCAGATCAAACGGGTCTTGCTGCGGCGACCAAAGTATTTGCAGGCGGAGCCGACAATGCATGCGGGGCAATCGGCGCAGGCATTCTGAGTGAAGGACAGACGATGTGCAGCATCGGTACGTCCGGGGTGGTGCTTTCTTACGAGGAACGCAAAGATCTCGATTTTGAAGGTAAAGTACACTTTTTCAACCATGGGGAGAAGGATGCCTTCTATATTATGGGGGTAACGCTTGCTGCTGGATACAGCCTGTCCTGGTTTAAGGATACGTTTGCAGCGGACAAATCATTTGATGTGCTCTTGCAAGGAATTGATCAGATTCCGGCGGGAAGCAACGGCTTGTTATTCACTCCTTATATTGTTGGAGAGCGGACACCTCATCCAGATGCGAACATTCGCGGCAGCTTTATCGGCATGGATGCCGGACATAAACTGGAGCACTTTGGGCGTTCAGTGATGGAAGGAATTACATTCTCCCTGCGGGAGTCGATCGATATTCTGCGTGGTGCAGGCAAAACGGTCAATGAGGTCATCTCCATCGGAGGTGGTGCCAAAAATGAAGCCTGGCTGCAAATGCAGGCGGATATCTTTGATGCCACGATTGTGAAGCTTGAGAGTGAGCAGGGTCCAGCAATGGGCGCGGCAATGCTTGCCGCATATGGCTGCGGCTGGTTCCCTTCCCTGCAGGAATGTGCGGCGGCGTTCATTCGCCCTGCCAAATCCTATGTACCGAACCCGGAAACGGTAGCCGTGTATGATGGACTCTTTGCACTGTATCAGGAAGTATACGGTCAGACACGCAGTCTGAATGATCGTCTGGCCGAGTACCGTTAATTCATAAAGTGAAACATTCAATATATGTAACAAAGGTTAACCGAGGCACTCGCGGAAGCGAGTGCTTTTTTGTTGTACAACGAAAGCAGCTAAAAGCACCGGATCACAGTGACGAGGTGAACAGCAAAAGGGGAGTTCTCAGACATAACCCCATCCGGGATTTGCATAGAATGAATATAGAGGATTGGCATAAGCCGAGAAGCCAAACGTTAAGTTGAGACCGATAATTGGTCAATAAGAAAGTTTATCTGATGAATACTTAAGCCTGTAAATAGGCTCTGATCCAGTCCTATATGCCTTTTTTCTATGCAATCAGATAGCAAATCCTTGAGAGATACTAGAAGTCAGCTTAAGACGCGGGGGTGAAGCTTTGAATGACCGTGAGGAAGAGGACAGACCACATATTACGCTGTCCATGATCGTACGTAATGAAGAACAGCGATATCTTAGACAGGCACTGCAAACGCACCGGCCTTGGATTGATCGTGCGGTCATCATAGATGATGGGAGCACCGATCATACGGTTGCTCTATGTAAAGAGCTGCTTGAAGGGATTCCCCTGGTCATGGTTGAAAATCGGGCATCCCGGTTCGCCGATGAAGTGAGTCTGCGTAAGCAGCAATGGGAGGCGACGATAGCTACTGGACCTGAATGGATACTGAATCTGGATGCCGATGAGATTCTGACGGCTGACTTTGGCATACAGCGCAATCAGCTCCTGGGAAGTAGCGAGGACGCGATCTACTTCAGATTGTTTGATATGTGGAGTGATACGCACTACCGGGAGGATCAATATTGGCAGGCACATGCATATTACCGTCCATTTCTCGTCCGTTATCGTCCCGGATTAACTTATGAGTGGAAGGAAATCCCGCAGCACTGCGGACGTTTCCCCCTTACGATCCAGCATTTTGCCTATGGATGTCATACGCCTCGTGTGAAGCATTACGGCTGGGCTCGCGAGGAGGATCGCATCCGCAAATTCGAGCGTTATCAGGCACTGGACCCGGATGCAAGGTACGGCTGGAGAGAACAGTATGAATCCATTCTGGATACAGATCCAAGGCTGCTGCCCTGGATGGAATAAGAAAGGGGGCCTGTACTTGAATAAGGTAAAACCGAAGGAGAAGGTGCTGATTGCCAGTCCGGTTCGTCAAACCGCAGCAGTGCTCCGTGAATTTTTGGAATCTCTGACCTTCTTGGAGCGAACGACGGTGGAGACGGACTATTTGTTTATAGACGATAATGAAGAGGAGGCGTCTTCCAATATCCTTCGTGATTTTGCATCCCAGCAGGAAGGAACGGTATTTGAATCCGATAACGATGATGGAACTGCTCAGGGAAAAGGGACATACAGCAGGGATGAGGGAGGTCATTACTGGCGCGACGAACAGATTTGGCGGGTAGCCGGATTGAAAAACCGCATCTTGCAGTACGCCCGCGAACAGAATTACGATGCTGTTTTCCTGATTGATTCGGATCTTGTGCTGCATCCCCGCACGCTGGAACAGCTTGCTTCCACGCACAAGGATATTGTATCGAATATTTTCTGGACGCGCTGGCAGCCGGGTACAAGAGAAATGCCGCAGGTATGGCTGCAGGATGAGTACGCATTGTACCGAAAAGGCGGGAAATCCGAAGCGGGTAAGGAAATTTTGGATGAGAACACGCAAACCGATGCCTTTCTAAATCAATTGCGAGTGCCAGGCTGTTACGAAGTGGGTGGGCTCGGTGCATGTACGCTCATTCGCAAGAATGCTCTGGTGGGTGGGGTTTCCTTCGATCAGATTCCGAATGTATCGTTCTGGGGTGAGGATCGTCATTTTTGCATTCGAGCCCAAGCACTCGGTTTTCGTTTATACGTGGATACTCATCATCCGGCCTATCATATCTACCGATTATCTGAACTTCCCGGTGCTGCTGCGTACAATCGCAGGGTCAGACGAGGAGAAGAGGCAATTCGTATTACGCTGTGTATGATTGTGAAAAATGAAGAGGCTTCCCTGGCCAGATGCCTGGATTCAGTGAAGGGCATTGCCGACGAGATTGTCATCGTGGATACGGGCTCAACCGATCGCACACGTCAAATTGCAGCCAAATATACAGAACGAATTGTTAATTTTGAATGGATCGATGATTTTGCAGCTGCTCGCAATTTTGCATTTGATCAGGCAACCACAGAATATATACTTTGGCTGGATGCTGATGATGTGTTCGAACCGAATGACCGGGCGAAGCTTATTGATTTGAAACACTCTCTTGATCCTGCAGTGGACAGCGTTACCATGGACTATAATTTGTCATTCACTCCAGATGGGAAGGTTGCCTACAGTTTGAGAAGGAATCGACTGGTGCGACGGGATCGAAATTTCCGCTGGATCGGTGCAGTGCATGAATATCTGGAAGTTGGCGGCAATTTGCTGCATAGCGATATTGCGGTGACCCATAAGAAAGACAAGGAGTACACCGACCGCAACCTGAGGATTTACCGGAAGCGTGAGGAAGCAGGTGAACATTTTACTCCCCGGGATCTCTATTACTTCGGTAATGAACTGAAAGATCATGGACAGCATGAGGATGCGATTACATACTACGGGAAGTTTTTGAATACGGGTCTTGGTTGGGTGGAGGATCAGATTGCTGCCTGCCAAAAAATTGCAGATTGCGAAGCGGCATTGGGGCACTCCGAACAGGAAGTTTCAGCGCTTCTGAGGTCGTTTGCCTATGATTTGCCGAGAGCAGAGATCTGCTGCCGCCTGGGGGGTTATTTCGCCGATCGAGGAGATTATCGCAAGGCAGTATTCTGGTATGAACAGGCGACCCATGCTGTTCGTCCAGCCGATCCGATGGTCGTGCTGAACGAAGCAGCCTGGACATGGATGCCCCACTTGCAGCTATGCGTATGTTATGATCGGCTGGGCAATCGTGCCAAGGCGAAGGAGCACAATGATATTGCTCTTGCATATCATCCTACACACCCCAGCATGCTGTACAATGATCAGTATTTCAAGGATCTGGAAAAGGAAAGTGTATTGGAAGAGGCTTGAATCCGGCAAAACCTCTCTTATGGTCATGGGTTGAATGGGGGTTCTCCACCGACATTCGCCCATGCTGATAAGAGAGGTTTTTTGGGTTGTGTATTTCATCAAGGATAAATTCGTTTTACAATATGAATTAACGGAAAAGCGGTGATACTAATATTGTCTTCGGCTGCCGAATCTATGAAGCAAGGGGAAGCTCGCATGAATTTGACGGAAGTACTACTGGAGTCGAGGCTGGTTGCCATTGTTCGCGGCATTAGCCGGGAAGCAGCAATAACAGCAGGAAAAGGCATGACAGACGGTGGAATCCGCCTGATGGAAGTAACGCTCAATACACCCGGGGCACATGAGATTATCGGAGACTGGCGGACCCGGCATGAAGGACAGGCTTATATTGGAGCAGGAACGGTTCTTAATGTGCAGATGGCCAAGGATGCAGTGGCAGCAGGTGCTCAATTTCTGGTATCGCCCAATGTCGATCTGTCCGTTATTGAATATGCTGTAGAACATGGGGTGGAAATATGGCCGGGAGCCATGACACCTACCGAGATTGTTGCTGCCTATGAAGCAGGCGCACGTGTGGTGAAGCTATTTCCGATGGCGAGTCTGGGACTGCCGTATTTACGGGAGATCAAGGCACCGCTTAATCATATCCCGCTGCTTGCAACGGGCGGAGCTAATCTAAACAATATCACAGACTACTTTGCTGCTGGTGCAGCAGCTGTAGGACTTGGCAGTGCACTTTTGCCGAGAGAAGCACTGGATGGAGGTAATCATGAACAGATTGCAGCATGTACACATGCATTTGTGGAAGCAGCCAGAGTCTAAATGTAAAAAACGCAATCAACAATATGTATATTTGGGTATATATAAAAGATGTAGCTATTTAACAGAACGTTAATGGTATTGGCGTAGAATAGGTGTAAGACAGAGGCCGGAGAGGAGAAATGCACAGTGAAAGCCAGAACGATGATTAGTGGAGTTATTGCGGTTGCTGCCGTGACGGCAGGTGGCTTATGGAAGGCAGCGGTGAAGAGTCAGACACCCAAAAAGATCCCCATCACGATTACTCCGCCCATGCCATTCGAAGATGTCACCTTCGAGAGTGGCGGAGGACGGGTTCATGGATGGTTTATTCCGGCTGGTGCCCATGTTCCCAAACCTTGGCCATTAATCATTATCGCCCATGGCTGGGGTTCCAACCGATCACGTGTGCTCCGTTACGCACGTCCCATCTGGGAAGCCGGATATGCTCTCTTCATGTATGATGTCCGGAGTCATGGGGCGAGTGATCCGGTAAAAGCAGCGTCTGCCTATCTGTTCCGTGACGATCTGCTCTCGGCACTACGCTACACCACCTCTCGGCCGGAGATCGATCCGGGTGCCATCGGCGTGCTCGGACATTCCCTTGGAGGTCTGGGAACGATCATGGCGGTAACGGAACATATTCCGGTGTCGGCCGTCATCACGGATTCGATGCCATCCCAGTTTGAAGTAATCGTCAGTTCGGAGCTGAAACGCCGGCGGTTGCCGCTGTTCCCACTGGCACAGTTGATTCCGCGGATCTGGTTCTGGAGGCTCGGTGAATCACTGAAAACGTACCGCCAGCGCGATCCGGTCCTGCTGCTGAATGAACGGCGTAAAGGCATGCAGCTGCCACTGCTTATGGTGCATTCCAAGGGAGATAATTTTATCCCGCCAAGTGAGCTGGAATACTTCATGTCCAAGGCTGATCCGCCTGTAGAGCATCTGTGGGTGAATAGCGGTGGACACAGCTGCTCAGAGGAAGACCCTGCCTTCTGGGAGACCGTCATTCCGTTCTTGAAAAAACATGTTCAGGTTCAGGCTCAACCGAACAATTCGGATATAACCTCTAATAAATCCTAATAAACCGTCAGCCTGCATGACAATCAGGCTAACAGTAAAACGCCAACCAGGTTGGCGTTTTTTGGTATGTTGCAACCATTATGCAAAAATTCTCATTTGTAAAATTGTTGGGAAAATGACGATTAAAAAGGAAGCTTATGGTATCATAGAATAGACTGGCAATATTCATGCAGGGTTATTTCGCATGCATCCATGTATGAAATTGAAGGGAGAGGTCCAGATTTGAGTTTTCAGATTCGATTCAAAATGATGACAGCCAGAGCTGCTTCAGCAGCCATGGCGGCATTGCTTCTGGCATCGCAGACTCCAGGGTTTGCAGGCAGCGTGTCAGCAGCACAAGCAGAACAGGTAACAGAAGCTGTACCGGGGGAAAATGAACAACTAGACGTGACTAGCAATGACGTGCCTGAGGGGGCTAAAATCTCCTCCAAGCAAGCCAGTGAGAATATATTGAAACTGTTTCCGATGTTGAAAAAAGCGACCATCACCTCGTCGCAATTTGATCCGAACAACCAATTCCCTCCGCTGGAGTACAAAACATGGGATATCGGATTTCAAATTACCGAGGGGAATCATTCCATGGGGTTCGGCGCATCTGTACATGCAGGGACAGGGGAAGTCCTGAGTGTGCATTTGCCATCTGATTTACTGGATAAGCAGTTATCTGGGTCAGAAGCCAAACTGACCAAGGATGAAGTGGAAGAGCAGGCTGTGGCCTTTCTGTACAAGGCTATCCCTGGTTTGAAGGAAGGTGCATACGCATCTTTGGGTGACCTGTACCAACCGGCGGGACAGCAATCGTTGTTCGGCAGAACCGAATATCAATTTGCATACCAACTGAAGCATGACGGTTTGTTATCTGAGGCGGAGAGGGTTTACATAAGTGTGGATCAAAGTGGCCTGGTAACAGGATATTCACGAATGACGACCGCGGCGGAATATCCTTCATCGAAACCGGCTGTTTCTGCAGAGAAGGCAAGGCAGCAATTCGAAGACCAGTTCGATGTGGAACTCGCCTACATTTCGAAAAACCGCCTGTCTTCCAAGCAAGGTCAGCAGTATTATCTTGGATATACGCCGAAGGATTCCAGCATGGTTCCGCTTGAGGCGAATACACTGGAAAGGTTCAACACCATGACTGGAAAAGTCATTACCGAGGATACCGTACAACAGGACAAACCGCTGAAAGGCAGTGTGGCCGCTTTTGTTCCAGCGAAAGGACAGAGACTGAATGCCCAGCAGGCAGAGAGCCTGGTGAAAAAGAGCTTTGACATTCCGGAAGGATACAAGCTGGATTACAGCCAGTTAAATAAAGGCAGCTACTGGAGCCCGAACAATCAGGTTTGGAGTCTGAGCTGGAGCAACCGGAACGCGAATATGTCCTATATGTTCATGCGGGACATTTCAGCACAAGTGGATGCCACCACCGGACAAATTTACAGCTATAGCCTGTATCAGCGAATAGGTTCGGATGCCGCACAAGAGAACCCCGATGAGAAAAATGAAGGCAAGTCCGTAACCCGTACACAAGCCGAGAAACTTGCGATTAATTCGGTTATTGCACTTGTGCCGGATGCCACGGAGCAGTTCAAGCTGTCCAGCGTGCTTGAGGTAGAGGACGCACGTACGTTCATTTTTCAGCGTTACTTGAATGGAATCGCCGTTAAGGATGATCTGGTGCAGGTACAGGTCCTGAACGATGGAACGATTAGCGAATTTTATGCCAATCTTGCTGCAACGCCTGAGCAGCTGCCTGCAAGCAAAGAGCCTGCGATCAGCTACGAAGAGGCAAAAGCGGCCTACCTCGAAGAATTCAAGCTGGTTCTGGCATACTCCCGTTATGGTGGACAGGGTACGAGCAGTGGCCAAGTCACGCCGTCGGGGATCAATCTTGCATATATGCCTACACGGGATGATCAATCGATCAACGGCGGCTATGAAGTACTTGATGCCAATACAGGCGAATGGATGTCTTTGTACAACACTTCCAGCACGGCAGCTCAAACTGCACCTAGTGATATTGCTGGTCATGTGGCCGAAGAGGCCATCCTTAATATGACCCAGCATAGCGTCCTGGTTCCTGATGAGCAGGGACGTGTCTTCCCGGATCGGGTGATTACCCGAGGAGATTGGTTTAACTATCTCGCAAGAGCAGTTAATCCGAATCTGGACATCTATTACACGGTGAACGGGGATGACAAGCTGTATGCGGACATTACGCCGGATAGCCCTTACTATCAGGCAGTCCGTACACTAATTGACCAGCGCTGGCTCGCTGGCGCAGATCCAGAGGTTAGTCTGAATCCACAGGATGAGATGACTCGGGAAGAACTGGCTGTATTACTTGTCCGTATTCTTCGTTACGAGAAGCTGGCTGGTTTCTACAGCATGCCATCAGATCTGCCGAACCTTGTAGATGCGAATTCGATTACCAATAAAGGTGCCGTATCTCTTAGCATGAAGCTGGGATTGCTTCCTTCCATTGAAGGACGTTTCATGCCGGCGCGCAAAGTGACTGTTGCTGAAGCGTCACAGGTACTGGAGCGATTGGCCAAGCTGCAGGGCAAGACAGATTCATTTATGACAGGCAGTCGTCTGTATTAAGAGGTATTCTTGCATAACCCGCTCTGGTAAGTCATAGGCTGGATATAGCGGGTATGTGTTTTTTTGCTGAAGACAAGGGAGACCTTCTGCGGAAGGTCTCTTTTGATGCTTTTCGACAAAACTAGAAGCCTGACGTCAGATCCTTTTGTGATACAATGAGGCTTGAGAATGTTGCAAAGAGAGGTGGTATCCTTTCATGGGCAAAAACGGAAAACGAGTGATCACCATATTGCTGGCAGGCTGTCTGATTGCGGTGGCTTTACCTCGTGCGGTTGACCTGGATCAACTGTATGCTGCATCCGACACATCAGATATTTCCACAACCAAGGATTTACGTCAGACGCTGCTTACAGCCATGTCACAGCGAACGGAGGAGCTTGTATTTACATACAAGGGCGATGTGAAAGGACTCAAAAAGCAGCTCCAGAGCTCCATTGATGAAGCAATGACCAGTGATCCCTACATCCAATATACCGTCAAGAGTTATGCTTTTAATTATAAAGGTTCCAACGTGTCGGCCGAGGTCCATGTGAATCTGTCCTACCGGGAGACCAAGGAACAGACCGATTACGTTAACCGCAAAGTAACCCATGTTTTAAAAGAGATTATTACACCTGGCATGACGAATCATGAAAAGGTAAAAGCGATCCATGACTGGATTGTTCTCCATCTTGCCTATGATACTTCTCTTCAGAAATACACGGCCTATGATGGACTTGTCACGGGCAGCACCGTATGTCAGGGGTATTCCCTGCTTGCGTACCGGATGCTGGATCAGGTGGGCATTGAGAACCGGATTGTGGAAGGTACGGCAGGTGATCAGCTGCATGCGTGGAATATCGTGAAGCTGGACGGCAAATGGTACCACATGGACACGACCTGGGATGATCCGACACCTGACCGTAAAGGGAAAGTTAGCCATAATTACTATTTGCTCAGCGATGACGAGATGGCACGTGACCATATCTGGACGGGCAAAGGCAAATATCCGACTGCATCAGCTCCTTACCGGGAGGCCCTGCAAACCTTGATACAGAGCGGCGGCAGCAAGGCACCTGCGTATCAGAAGCTGTACCACACGCTGGAATATTCGCTCTATGACGAGAAAGATGCGGTTAGTGGACATTCCGCACTGGAAACCAAGGTGCAGAATGTGCTGAAGGAAGGTGGAACCACACTGACTTTCAGGTACAAAGGTACCGAGACCAGTCTGGTTGAAGATTTGCAGAATTTGTATCAGCTCGGGATGAAATCGATATCGTATTATGTGTCCAAAATGGAAGATACAACGGATCTGCGTGTGAAGATCAATTGGACGTTATGAATCAAGGCGGATGTAATAACGCCTTCATCTTATTCAAAACAAAATCCCCCTGCTTCTAAACCGTACAGAACGGTCAGAAGCAGGGGGATTTTCTATGAGATTACTGCGCAGAGGAATCCGTAGGGGAGAAGTCACATTCCTTCAGCGGCACCACTTTGGTTTTCTTGATCCACTTGTAACCAAGCCATAGAATCAGGAACAGCGGTACACTCAGGTAGGCAACAAGCGCTCCGCTCCAGTCGATCTGATCGCCCGTAAAGGCCTGGTAGTTCTGTCCGATAATAACGATGATACAGAGTACAAAAGCGAATATCGGTCCGAACGGGAACCAGCGTGCGCGATAAGGCAAGTCTTTCAAGTCCCTGCCCTGGGCAACATAAGCCCGGCGGAAGCGATAATGGCTGATGGCAATGCCTAGCCAGGTGATAAATCCGCACATGCCGGAGGCATTCAGCAGCCAGGTATACACAATACCGTCACCGAACAGGGAAGCGAGAAACGCCAGCATGCCGACAGCTGTAGTTACAAGCAGGGCATTCATTGGAATGCCTTTTTTGTTCAGTCGTGCTAGGAAACGCGGCGCCTTGCCATCACGGGCAAGAGCATAGAGAACCCGGCTTGAAGCATACATGCCAGAGTTGCCGGCAGACAGCACAGAGGTCAGAATGACTGCATTCATGACCGAAGCTGCAATGGCAAGCCCGGCTTTTTCAAATACCAGCGTAAATGGACTGACACCGATATTCTTCAGATCACCTTTGAGCAGGTTCGGATGCGTATACGGGATGATCAAACTGATTACCGTGATGGCCAAAATGTAGAAGATCAGAATCCGCCAGAATACCTGCCGAATGGCACGAGGTACATTTTCACGCGGATTTTCACTCTCACCCGCAGCGACACCAATGAGCTCGGTTCCCTGGAAAGAGAACCCTGCAGCCATGAACACACCAAGTACGGCGAAGAATCCGCCATGGATGGGCGCATCACCCACTGTAAAGTTGCTGAAACCGACGGCTTCTCCGCCCATAATACCGAAGATCATCAGCACACCTACGGCCAAAAAGATAATGACGGTAGCCACTTTGATGATGGCAAACCAATATTCCGATTCGCCATAACCTTTAACAGACAGCACATTCAGAGCAAAGATTAAAACGAGAAATAGCAGGCTCCATAACATGGACGAGCTGTCAGGGAACCAATACTTGATGAGTACCGTAGCTGCAGCCAGTTCGGCCGCAATGGTGACGGCCCAGTTGTACCAGAAATTCCAGCCCATGGCGAAGCCAAGTGCGGGATCAACGAAACGAGCGGCATACGTATTAAATGAACCGGAGTCAGGCATAAATGTAGCCAGTTCTCCAAGGCTTGTCATCAGAAAGTAAACCATGATGCCGACGGCGGCATATGCAATCAATGCTCCACCCGGTCCGGCTGTGGAGATGGCGGTACCACTTGCGAGGAACAGCCCTGTACCGATGGAGCCACCGAGGGCAATCATCGTCATATGCCGTGCACGCAATCCCTTTTTCAGGGAACCGTTTCCTGCTGTTGTTTGCTTGTTGCGGTCTTGCAATGAAAACACTCCTTCACTCAGCGTACTGATGATATGGATCAATGGCACTATACACACAAAAGACCGCAGGCTTCAGCCTGCGGTCTTATTATCCATTGTCCGCACCTGTCCCAGATGTTATAAGATAGCTCAACACAGAAGAATTCATACCCACCCATGCGGGCTGGTGTGTATCTCTGTGACAGTTCTGTACCTTTCGGCAGCAGCCCCAACCATACTGGACAAATGTAAGGAACCGTCCAGCAGGCTTCGGCGGGTGCACCTTTCGGCTGATCTCATGAGCGGCTCCTTAGCGCCTCCTTCAGCTTACTGATCGCACCCGCGACCTCTACCTCATCATCATGGATGAGGTGTATCTATTGTCTATGAAATTATTGAATAGCAGAACGTTACATGCCATGTTCTGTTGCTCAAACAGACATTCAGTATACCTTTCCTTGTTTCATCATGCAATAACAAAAGTTGGATGTTCTCTTAACAAGGACTATTCCGTCTTTTTGTTGCGTCCGGCCATTTGCTGCCATACGGTACCTGCAGCCTGTTCACCGGATTCAATTCGCTCCAGTGCCATCTTGGCTTGCAGGCTAACTTCAAATTCAGGATCGTCCGCTGCCTTCCGCAGAGCTGGTTCTGCTTCTTCGGTTCCCACTTCATATAAGAAACGGGCTGCCCGCCAGCGCACGAGTTTGCTGCTGTCGGTGAGCGTAGCCGTCATCGCAGCGGTTGCAGCCGGGTCGCCGATATCGGACAAGGTGTCTCCAGCGGTACGACGTACGGCAGGGGAGCTGTCTTTGAGTGCTTCATACAGCAATTCCATGGCTTCCGGCGTTTTGATATCTCCAAGATAGACTACCGCCAACCGGCGTATCTGCATTTTACTGTCATGCAGAGCGCGGGCAATAAGCGGCAATCTCTCTTCTGTAGGCTCCATACCGTCAAAAGCTGCATAGCGTACATTCCAATCCTCACTGCTCAGTGCCGCTTCCAGCTCGGCACCTTCCAGCTTGCGGCGGCGTTCCACAAACTCTTCTGTATTGGTTCCGTGCGCAATGGCCTGTTCAATGACCTGCTTCAGACGCTCCGGAGGATAGGCTGCCTCCAGCTCCTGCTCAACCTCACGGGCAATATCCGGCAATTCGCCGTACCGTACGCCGTAATCACTTAACTTACGTTCTTTGATCAGCGTTGCACTGGCCACTTCGGTAACGGCTTTAACGAATCGATCGGAGAGAGAGATTCGTTCTTCCTTTGCACCGGCCTTAACCCGAATCTGCATCGGAACCCCGCGGAAAAACTGTACAAATACCTGTGCTTCGCCAAAATGCTCGCCTGAAGCATCCTCGGATTCAATCCAGTCGAGGTCAATTCCTTGTTGGCCCAGACGGTTCTGGACTTCTCCCAGAATGACGGACCAGTCGGCATTCCCCTTGCGATCCAGCGCCACGAAGTCCGTGGTATGAAACACACTTTTAACACCAGGAATATGGAGCATCTGGCGGATAAACGCTGGAGCAGAGCGTTCATTATCCAGCGTGTAGGTTCTGCGGATCCCGTCTTCGAGTCGCTCATCAAGATGAAGCATCATCGTATTGGGACTGGGTGTTGGTTCAATGGAAACAATATTCATCGGTTCATAACCTCCTGTACCGGATTCATCATTTAAGTTCCCGTGATAGCAACGGGTATATTCCTATTTTACATGAATGGAGGCAAACTGCGAAATGAGTGTGAAGTAAAAGGGAATTATGAAGAAAGTACATCCATTTTCATATTAACTTCATATGTGCACACAAACATTTTTAAATGTTGATTGGGAAAATAGGACTATATTACAAACTTGGAGGCATGACTATGGACCCTGTTTTTATTCTTTCAGATGGAGAAAGAAATATTCAATTTAAAGAAATCGTCCATTTCTATAATGTGATTTTAGGGGAGAACGAGGAAAGCTCAAACGGCAGCTCTTTTGACTCGTCACGTTGCTGTATCATTGACTATAAAGATCCTGAAAAAGTGGTCTCAGCTTCCAATGCTATCCGTGCTTTTCACCCACAAATCCCTTTATTAGTTATTACAGACATGAGATCTACCCTACAGGACAGTCATCTGTTGCGTATTACTGGTGTAGGTAGGATTCGTTTGCTGCATTGGAATGCAAACTATCCGGATAAACTACTTACAGACATACAGAGTTTGTTGCATCCGGAATATCCGGCCAAGAGTGCACATATTGCTTTCATTTTATCCGTATATAACGAAGAAAAACGATTTTCTTATGTTGAGAGCTTTTGTCGCAAGCTACAGGAATATATCCGTTCACATGTGATTGAGGGTTCGCTTTACCTTATTGACGATGGTAGTGGAGATCGGACTATGGAATTAATTCAAACCTTAGAGAAAGATACAACGTTGTCCATTAACAGAATAAATCGTGATGTAAGTCCATTAATGAATGCAAGAGAATTGGGTAGAAATACTAGAAAAGCAGGTACATATCTAGAAGGAATGAAGGAGATCGAAGCAGATTATTTTGTTTTTGTTGATGCGGATGACTCCTTTTTTATTGAGGACATTGCACGAATGCTGAATATTGTGAAATTGGGATATTACGATATGATCACTGGTACCAAGGATACTTCAGCAGAAAATCGTCCCTTATTGCGTGTCGGATTGAGCTTTTGTAAAAGATTAATATCCAAACCCTTTCTTCCAGAAGGAGTAATTGATTCACAGACTGGTTTAAAGGTACTGAATGCCATAGCTGTCCGAAGATTGTTTCCTCATTTGAAAGAAAATCTTGGATTGGCGGTGGATCTTGAAATGATGTTCTTAGCGAAAAAGCTCAGATTAAGGGTACTGCAGCTGCCAGTTGCTTGCATTGACCGGGAAGGATCGCATATCCATGTCTGGAAAGATTCGATACGCTTTCTAAGATCTATAGCTGATATCTGGCGCCTAGATCGGCGAATTCGATGAGTGTTACATTAGCGAGCAATCGTTGGCGGGTATTCGTATTTCCATTTTTTAATGTTCTATTAAACGGATTTAACTTTTTATTTCATATTATAGCCGGGCGTTATTTGACTACTGAGCAGTATGGGCAGTTCAATGCTCTGCTTGCCATGTTTACGTTGCTATCAGTGGTAGGATTGTCGATACAACTAGTTACCGCAAAGTTATCGTTTCAAGGTAGGGATATAGTAGTTCTTTCAAAAGCAAAAAAAATATCACTTTTTACAACTGTTAGCTGTTTTATTTTATTCGCCTTTGTACCCATAATTAGTAAATTTATTCAAATAAGCATTCTAAGTTATATTTGGCTGATTATCCTCATTTGGCTTCATATAATAACTAGCTACTACAGGGGGATGATGCAGGGAAGCGGATCTCTAATGAAGCTGAATCTTAGTTTTTATGCTGAAGTGGGGGGGAAATTGCTCCTTGTATTTTTCTTTATAAATCTTACTAAAACGGGCCTTGATGTGGAACGTTTAATGTTGGCGGTCATGCTGGGTATGCTTGCCTCAACCATTTATGGGTACATGTCTTCTACATCTGGTGACGATAGAGCAAATCGGAGAAACACAGGTGAAAAGATATCATGGCAGCAGGTCAAGCAGGATCTAGGGCAATCATTTGTTTTGAATTGTAGTATTTTATTTTTTTTATCAATTGATATGCTTGCTGTGCACTACTTTCTACCTAATCAATCAGGAGAATATGCAGTCGCTCTAAAATATGGTCAACTTGTATATTTTGCTGCATTTAGCATTATCACTGCACTGGTTCCGAAGATAAATAAAGCCCTAGCTCAGGAGGGTGAAACAATCAATGCAAAAACAAATACCATAACGATAATTTTAGCTGGGTATGGTATCTGTATTTTTTTCGGTCTAATTCTATATCTACTAATGAGTAATGTACTTTTTCTGCCGTCTATCTCGCTTTTTTTTGGCCCGGAGTATTCGGGCGTTTCGGCGATATTGTTACCGATCGGGATTGTATATGCAATATTAGCCTTGGTGGTTTTTCTAGCGTATCTTCACATGCTTTCTGGAAACTCCAGATTGAAGGTATGGCTTTTGGCTGGTGGAGTGAGCATAATGATCGCTTTCATTCTGAATCATCGTAATTTAAGACAGATACTAGTTGATGAAATAATCGTTTATGGATTGTTGTCCATAGGGCTATTTATAGACTGGTTACGATATAAAAATACTGATCGTGTGAATTCAATAAGTACAGAAGGAGATTAAACAAATGAATTTGAAGATGGAGCTTACAAAGCCGGTGGTGCTGCTCTTGTCATGGCGTGATATCCTTGCTCCTCGCAGAGGAGGAGCTGAGGTTTTTACTCATGAGATGCTGAAACGTTCAACCTCAGAACGATATCAATATGTTCATTTTTCTCCTGAGTTTCCAGGGTCGCAACCTATTCAAGAGATTGATGGAATCCTATATGTACGTTCTGGGAATATATGGAGTGTTATCCTGCACGCAGCAAAATTCTATCGTAAACATCACAAACAAATCAGTTATGTAATCAATCAATGTAATACACATCAATTTTTTACCCGTCTGTGGGTGCCACGATCCAAAAGGATTTTTTTTATTCATCAAACCACCCGAGAGATTTGGTATCAGAATATGGACATTATTAGAGGATTGTTGGGTTATGTATTGGAACCGATGTTACTTCGTATGGCAAAGTATGATCAAACTATTACGGTCTCTGCTTCTACTCGTAATGACCTAATACGCCATGGCTTTGATCCGGATGATGTAAAGGTGATTCCAGAAGGGATTGAATTTGATCACTGGCCACGTGAAAGTTGGTTACCTAAAGGATCACGTCCTACTTTCTTATATGTTGGACGTTTTATGAAGTACAAAGGTATTGATTTTGTATTTGAAGCCTTTGGTAAGTTGAAAACAACATTCCCTAATGCTGTGTTATGGATTGCCGGAAAGACTAACCACCAATATGTTGATCTAGAACTCAGACCTATTATGGAACGCTATAAATTGAGAGCAATGGAATATTCGGAAACAGATGATTTGGCTCAATTGAATGATCATGTGGATGTGATTTTTCACGGATTTGTTACAGAAGAACGTAAGCTAGAGTTAATGAGCCGTGCACAGGTGCTTGTTTTTCCGTCACAAAGGGAGGGATGGGGGCTGACCATTACGGAGGCAGCTGCAGTAGGAACGCCAAGTATAGTGAGCAACTCTCCAGGCCTTGTGGATGCAGTGGATTATGGGCGTAGTGGATACCTCGTTAGTCATGGAGATGTGGAAGCGTTAAGTAGACAAATGGTTCGTAGTATAGACAAGCCTGAGGAATATGAGTTCATTCGCCAGCAAGCTTACACATTTGCCAAACAATTTCACTTCGACCACACTGGACAGGAATTTGGTGAATGGTTAGAACATTTGAGTAGAGGGGAGAAGAGTAATGAAACCTAAAGTAGCTATTGTGTTTTCTACGTATAACAATGCGGAGTGTATTGAGGAGTGTTTAAAAAGTTGTCTAAACCAATCTTACTCAAATGTCGATATTATCATAGCGGATGATGGTTCTACGGATGAAACTGCATCATTGATTCATAAGGTAGCCCTCCACGGGAAGCATCATGTCAGAGTACTGAATCTACCACACGGGGAGCGTGGAATTGCAAGAGTTACGGCCGTAGAAGAGGCACAGCGAGAAGGTGCAGACTACATCCTAATTATTGATTCGGATATGCTTCTTGAATCAGATATGATAGATCAATTAATGGCTGTAGTAGAGAAGTATACGGAGATCGGTGCACTTGTCATTCCGGAAAAGGCCTTCACCGCACATCAAAACTTCTTCTCAAAGGTTAAAGTCTTTGAACGAAATATTATTAATAATGCTGGTGAAGAAGTAGGTAAACGCTCTATTGAGGCTGCGAGATTTTGGAGAATGTCTGACTACTTATCTACAGGGGGATTTAATGCGGGACAGATATCTTTTGAAGAAATTCAGCCCACTCTGCGGTATATAGAGCGGGGAGGAAGAATAAAGCGGGCTGTGTGTACAAATCTGTATCATGATGAGAAGAAAGTACTCCTAAGAGAGCTACTTGCTAAAAAAGCCTATTATTTTACCGCGATGGATCGTACTTTGGCATCAGAAAGCGAAGGACTTCGCAAAGCTCTGGAGCGTTGGTACTTTTTTCGCCCTGTCCTCTACAGAAAGGATAACATGAAGCAATACGTTAGACACCCGCTGTTGACTGCTGGGATGTTGTTTATGTATGGCTGTCTTAGTCTACTTGGCGTTTACGGAATCATTAAGGGTCGAATTGGACGTCAAACCCCGTTAGTACAAACGGAGAAAATAAAATGATGTACCAAACGTGTTTAGTCGTACAAGTGTGTACTCTTCATGCTCTGTGATATCTCTGTTGCTGGGTAGGATATGTAAATGATGATTTGGTAAATAAAATCCTTCCCATGCTTCATCCTTTAAAATAATACCCGGTGAATAAGCTTCAGATAGGGCAGGGTCTGCTGCGATAATTTCACCGTTATCTTTAAGTAAGAGGTATAGGCCTTCATTATGCTTGAGCATGGTGATCAAAAATTGTTGCAGTAAGGTCGCTGAGTGTTTCTCAGATATTTGTTTTTGTCTGTTTCGATTAGCTTGATTGAGTGCATTCAAGATGACAGTTGTGAATTGATCAGTATACTCTAAGGGCTTAGTCATAAATGCAAAAATACCGACTTCATTGATTGCGGTCAGCATGGAAGATGTATGAAGGTGTCCTGACAAAATAATACGTACTATGTGTGGATAGACTCGTTTAAGTGAGCGCAGGAAGGCAAGCCCATCCATATCGGGCATCAAAATATCTGAAATTACAACGTCGATTTCCTGATTTTCTAGAATTTCAAAAGCTTCTTTTGGATTAAGTACGGTAATTACGTTGACTTCTTCAGTTTCAAGCCAGCGCTTCAGGATGGTTAACACCATCTTGTTATCATCAACACATAAAATGTTTCTTGTTGTCATTGTTAGTGGCAGCTCCAATCTAAAAAAAGGAATGAACTCCTATATATGAATGATACCAACATTATTGCTTTTTTGAAAGACAAGAAGTTGGGAGAAAGTTTGAACCTAAATTTTAGGCGTATGACTTCACTAGAGAGGGCATTAAGGGCACGAGGAATGAAGCTGTTTCATGGGGTTCCAGAGAAAAAGTGGGGTCAGTTGAATTTCAACATCACAGACACACTAGAACATATTGACGGTACTCGTGATCTTTACATTATAGATGGGAGAGCATTTGATGTTGAAGGCTTGGAAGGGATGTATTTTGTTCGGAACAGTCGCATCCTTCTTCTTCATGACGGTAACGAACAAGCTTCTCATATCTATGAGTTCTTGGAACGCAAGGTTCAGTATTTGTGGTGTCTGAGAGTACCCTTGATAGAGTTTGAGTTGGAATGTATTGCAAAACAAGTATTTATCTAATGAAATAGTAGAGGAGAGGAAACAGACTGTTTAGAAAAGTGAATAATGTACTTCAATCGGCTCTCCCGCTCACAATCGTAGTTCTTGCAATAACATTGCTGTATTTCTGTGCTATCCAATATTTGAATTCCCAGTATCGAGAACAGTCCGTACGTAGCCATGAAATGGAGTTAGAGCGGACGATAACCGTAATGAGTGACAAATTGGAATCAAGCTACTTGTTGTGGCAACAATCCTTTAAATATTTTGCTGAAACTGGATTGATAGAAACAGCCGCTGGAGAATTTAAACCCACTCAAGAGAATGTTGAAGTGTTACCTGACACATGGGCAGTTTTAAATAAGAAAGGAGAAGTAATTGTCTCCAATGGCGAGAAAATAACTGTCGCCACTAACATATTGGACACAGTGACTGATTCGACGTGCAGCTGGACAGAGTTTTCCATAGAAAATAATGAACCCCATCAGTACTTCACATGCAAAATACCAAATGAGAGGGGAGCTGAAGTGTATGCGATTCTTCAGATAGGACCTGCTCAATTATCTGAATTAATAGATGAAGATCTGCCATATCATGTTTCTATTTATAATCATGAGTATCGAGTCATTGCATCTGATTCGGAAGAAGAAATAGGGAATGCTGAGATTACTGAGTTAACCAAAAAAATGCTAGATGGTAATACAGGAAAGGAATCGTCTGGTGGAAGGAAAACGGCATATGGGTTTAGTGATACGATTGCAGGCCCTCTCTATGTGACAGCATGGATGGACGATACACAGGTATACAGCGAGTCTAATAGATTTAAAACGTGGAGTTATCTGTCGATTGTGCCTGCTGTAATTGTATGTATGTTCATCGCTCTTTGGTACCGAAAAATGATTATCTCTCGTGAAACGGATCAACAGCGGTCAAGGGATGTTCTTCATCAGGAGAGTTTGTTGAAGAGACAGGATGAGTTTCATGTACCACTCATGCAAGAGATTAGTCAAGGGATTGGCAGTGTTCATAGCCGATTAGGTACATTGACAGGTGGAGAGAGAATGAGGCTTTTGGGCTTTTATCGGGACATAGCTGCAGAATGGGGAAAGGAAGACGGATTGACTCTCAATTTGGAAAGAGCAGAGAAAAAGGCATTTTTCGATGAGCTTAATGATATGTTTACCAAGAGTCAGATTAAACATGAGAAAGAAATCGAAGTCGTTCTAAATCAATTGAGAGCGATGGAGGAGAGAGTAACGTCGCATTTTCAGACTGGGATGAACAATGAACTAGTGGATATTAATCTTCTTATCAAGGATACTGTCATATGGGCCAGAAAAAATATGACATTATCAGGTGTAGAACTGCTTTTTGAGTCAGAGGATATTCCGGCAGTTTTAATACATACAGTCTCTTTTCGCAAGATTATGGTCGGATTACTCGAGAATGCATTGGAAGCTTCCAATAAGCATCAATATAATTATTTGGGGAATACCCCTTCAAGAAAAATAAGTCGCTCCAGAAGTGAATTTACCAAAACAAAAATTCAAATATACACGCGTTTGGAACCCCAGGAAATTATCATTGAAATGGAAGATGAGGCAGGGGGGCTGGACGACAAAATGCGATATCAATATTTTCAGGAGAACTATTCTAAGAGTCTTCAAGAGCATGGATTTAGTCTGTTCCGAATGGATCAGTATCTGAAGAGCATTAACGGCAAACTAAAGCTTAGGAATACGGATCTTGGGTTAAAAGCAACCATTCGGGTACCTCGTTAGTTAGCAAGAGGTCTATTAAAATTTAGTTTTTTTAATGCATGGGGGGCGAAATATGAAACAACGTTTATACGCCTATAGATACGATGCTGCAGCTATCTTTTTCATAACTGCAGTCATCGGCATATTCTTGGCCCCGATTTATGCAGATGGGCACATAGTATTCAGTGATCTGGCATTTGGTTGGAGTTCAAACCGCTATATGGAAGAAATTGTTGGAGTATGGAACGAGCGATGGTCTACTTCAACACTATTCAACGCACCAAGATTGCTATATATTTTACCGTTTTATGTTATCTCCACTTTGTTTGAATATAGCGGAGCAGTATTGATAAAGTCTTTTATAACCTGCTTGCTTCTTGTATCAGCACTCTCCATGTATCTGTTTACTAAAAGGCTTGTCAGTGTGTATTACTCTAAAAACTTTACATTTCACCGAATTATGGCTTTAACCACAGGTTCCTTGTTTTACGGTATAAATCCTTGGGTTGTTTTTCGTATTCAACATATTTACTTATTATGCGGTTATAGCTTGTTTCCCTTGGTCTTAATGTTTTTTTTCAATGCATTTGATCCCAAATTTCAGTCACAGCGCATAGCTGGATATCAAATTTTTAAAATATACCGTAAAAATGTTGTAGATCTTTTTTTGCTGGCGTTTGTTTTTACAATAAGTGCTGCAGCTATTCATTATTTCTTTTTTGGTGCCATTTATTTGGCATTTTTCGCTTTATTATTATTAATGAAAATAAGTTGGCAGCATAGAAAAGGCGGGCTGCCGGTATTAGTCGGCATATATCGGAATTGGATGCTAAAAGGACTGATATTTGCTGCCTTCTTTTTTATGCTTAGCTTTTATTGGTTGTCTTTGTATGGCGGAAGTATATTGATGGAGGCGCAGGCTTCACAGCATAATATTAATGTTGTGGACACCCTATCTTTATTTAGTCGTAACAGTACGCTGCTGAATGTACTTCTAATGATTAGTTATTGGTGGCCAATGTTTCCTCTCAGCAGTCTACCCTTAGCCTTTTATATTTGTGGGGGGATCCTGCTCATTCTGATGCTCATTGGTATGATAGTTCGTTCTAAACGGAGAACCTTAATTCTTATTTTTGGGGGGATTGGCCTAGTACTTGCTCTAACTGCTACAGGTACGACTATTCCATGGCTTGCCAATGTCTTTGTGATAGCCGTTACAAAAACTCCTATAATTGGTTCGATGTTTCGCGACCCCAATAAAATTGTTGGCCTTTTAGCTATACATTTGGCTATTTTGCTCACGTTTGGTGTCATCCAAATTCAGGAGTGGCTGAAGGGTAGGCGGTTGGGCCGTCCTTTCAAGGTTGCAATGGTCATTGCGGTAATTGCGTGCTTATGGCTCTACATAAATCCGGTCCGTCATGCTTTCATTGCGGGGTATTATAAACCCGTTCAGATTCCTGAGGAATATCGTGAAATTCAAGATGAACTTATTAACGCGAATAATCACGATAGTAAAGCGCTCTATATCCCACTGGCAGATCAAATGATCCAAAATTATAACGGTGTAGCCACACCCAAGTGGAACACAGGAGATACTGCAATGGAAAAAGCCACTGGTGACTTTCAAGTATATTCTTCCTCAAAAAATACGTTGTTCCATCATGAAGGAAACGCACCAAGTATCGGATATTATATGAACTTTTTGCAATATCTGCTCGATCAAGGACTCAGTTCTAAATTAGGGGAGTTGTACGTGCCTTTTGGTATTAATCAACTTATATACCATAATGAATATTCAGGCCAGGTGGAACGTCAACAATTTAACGAGCAAATTCTGAATCTTCAAAAGGGCATAGATTTAACCTATAAAAACTCTATTTTCTCTAGTTATCGATTGGGTGATCCACTCCCATACATGTCATTGATGCCAAGCAAAGTCATCACACCTTATGGGTACAGCCGTGCTGAGAGTTACAATCATCATCCTGGATTTGACTTCAAACAATTTGGTGTTTTATACAGTGCTCTTGACCCTACGTTGCCAACAGTTCAAACGGCAAATTCAGGCGATTACATAGAGGCTTCTACTATGAATGATCTGTGGTTGAGCCAACTTCCAGAGTCTTATTATTTACGTCCTTTTGATGTCATTGAGGATGGGAATGCATTTTTGAAATGGTCTAAAACGTATGTGTCCAATGCCGATTGGATGTGGTTTCTCAGCTCGCAGGGAATACGTAATTTTCCGTTTGATATGGATATGGGGACAGGGACTGCTGTTACTTTTGCCAGCAATAAATTGGATGTAATGCCCTACCAGATGAATCAAATCGAAGGTAGAGTAGTTGCCGACTTCGATTCGTTATTAAAAACGGAAAAGTTCTTTGAGGCTGATAACCCTGGAATGTTTGATGTTCAGGCCAATCCCGTTGCTGCTTCTAATGATATCCCTTTGCTCCATGGAGAAATCATTAAAGGTGATCCCGATAATATATGGCAAGTGGCTAAATCCGGGTTGCTGGATGCCAAAGAAAACAATCCATATCGATTCTCTATTATAGCCTCTGGGAGAGGCACCAATAAAATGCATGTAAAAGTACGTTTTTATGATAAAGACATGAAAGAATTAGGCATTAGTTACGTTGTTGCTCCAACTGAAGAATACAATTTCGACGGGGTTAACTTTTTTGGGGAGTATGTGTCACCTCCTGGTAGTGCTCATATGCGGATTGATCTATTGAGCCAACAGCGTCCCGAGCAAAAAACGTACTGGTGGGTTCATGATATACTTCTTCAGGATTTAGAGGACTATAAAAAACCTAATACATTTACCATGATTAAAAGAATGGAAAAGGATACGACAGCCCATGTCTATGCCAGGGTGTTAAAAAATCAGGCTGGTGGAGAAATTGAAATTGATTTGCCAGATGGGATTAAAATGTCCATAAAAACTAAAAGTCAACAAATCAATCAGTTTGAATGGATTGATTTGGGTACGCATAAATTCCCAGGTGGAGAAACACCAATTACAGTAAGAAACCAAAATGGTTTTAATGCAATTAATACCTTTGCAATTGTTCCTGAGAATCTTGTAGAGAAAGTGTTATTTCCAATTAAACAGGCGGTTAAACGAGCCAAAGTTTTTTTTGTATTGGAGGCCGAGAATGATTTCGAGGGAATCGCCCAAATTCAATCTACAAGAACCTATCCGGAACTAAGTCTCGGAAGGGGATTGCGGTATCAGAAAGGTAGGCTGACCAAAAATATAGATATTTTAAAATCCGGGGAGTATACCCTGTCCCTGCTGGCAGATATACCCAGGTCTACGGGAGGAAAGATCATTGTTAGCTTGGAGAACATGCACACAGGTCTGACAGTGAAAAATGTAATTGGTTCCAATGACATCGTCCCCAATGAGGATAACAAATCTGAACATAAAGTGGTTATCACTGATCCATTGCGTGAAGGATTCAACAGGATACTTACCTCTTCAGATGCAATTTTGGAAGGCTACGGACAAGCAGATATCAAACCAATTTATCTTGAGTCTGGACAATATAAGCTGAGAATTGATTTTGATAGCCAGGTTCCTTCGATGGTTTCGTTAGACCAATTTCACATGATGCGCGGCAATGAGTATGACCTGTCAGATATATCGGAAGAGAAAAACAACTATGATTTTATTGAAGATCCTTCATCAGCATGTGCTTTTAGTGGACTAAGTTTGGGTGAACTAAAGTCGAGAGTATCCAAAGGAATATTAAACATTGAGTACGGTAAGACATATTCATGTGAGTGGTACGCACATACATCTGATCAGGTTCCGGTTATCGGTCAGGAAGAATATCTTGTTTCTTTTAATGCTAAGTCTGAATTCATACATGATAGACATATAAAGGTAGCCTTTCTCGATAGCTCCAATAAGTTGATTGAAACAACTTATATAGACGAAGTTGAGGAGAAGGACAAGTCGAGGTGGAACCATTATGCTCAACTTATCACAGCTCCCCAGCAGGCAGTTTCAATGCAAATACAGATATTGGCCAAAGGTAATGGTTTGAAAAATGGAAACTTTAGCATGAAAGATATCAATGTGATTCCATATCATCAGTTAGTTATGCTTGATCAAATCATGGTTGCAGAGGGAAGTGACAATTCTTCTGGCTTTTTTAGAACAGAAACGAGTGTTGCTAAGATAAATTATGAACGTACAAGTTCAATGAGTCGTATATTATCATTATCTAACCCGAGAGCAGAGCGGTTGCTTATTAACGAAATTGAGTCACCTAATCCATTGTGGGAGTTTACTCTAGGTGAAGAGAAGAAACGTGCTCTTTTGGCTGTTAATGGTGTTACATCAGGATTCATAACAACAGGCTCCGGTATAGGAGAAATACAGATTATATTAGTGCAATTTTATCATATAGGCTTGATCCTGCTCCCATTGGGATTACTAGGTGGTATAGCCTGCATGGTACCATGGAAAAGAAAACGGAAAAAAACTTATAGAACATATTTGTAACCGGTGCCCCAGACCGTTTTAATGTACCGAGGATTTTTGGGGTCCGGTTCAATTTTTTTACGCAAACTTGAGATATGCACATCGATTGTACGGTCCAGATAGGCACGCTCAGATCCTTTAATCCGATCCATAAGTTCGTTTCGAGTGAATACTTTTCCAGGGCTGCGATGAAACTCTTTCATTATTTCGAATTCAATATGTGTTACTTCAATCTCACAATCTTCAACAAAAAGTGTTCTTCTATACTCGTTAACACTTACACGCCCTGGAACTACAGTTGCTTCGTTAGATACAACGACTTTCTCAGAATGAAAAATCGAGGATCTTCTCAGAAGTGCTCTTATTCGTACGTCTAGCTCTTTAAGGCTGAAAGGTTTACATAGAAAATCATCTGCTCCATTTTGCAAGGCGCGCAATCGATCATTCAGCATTGTACTTGCGGAGATCATAAGCACCGGAATGGTAGAATGCTGGCGTAAAGACTGTACTAACTCATTTCCGTCTGTCTCTGGCAGCATCAGATCCGTTACAACAATGTCGGGTTTGAATCCTGAAAATGCCTGCAGAGCTTCACGTGCATTATGTGCACGTTCAGTTTGGTAGCCTTCTTCTTCGAGGAAAAAAGCGATCATATCTGCCAGGTTTCTTTCGTCTTCAATTAGTAGCACTTTTACGGACATACCAACACACCTCTTATGTATAGATTTGTTAAGAAATTGCTAAGAAAATATCTAGTATGACAAAAAAATGATGGAAGAAGTTTAATGATTTTATCCCAAAATATAGGATGGAAAGCATTGGGTCTATTAATTGTATAACACTTTGTGATGAAAGGGGCATTCAGATGCGCTTAATATTATTATCGGGTGGAGCGGGCAAACGTTTATGGCCTTTATCAAATAATAATCGACCCAAGCAATTTTTGCCCGTTCTTCAGCATGGTAATATAAGGGAAAGTATGCTGCAGAGAGTATGGCGTCAACTTGAGGGTGCTGGTATGACAGATAATGTTATTTTTTCTGCAAGCGGCAGTCAGAAGGAATTGATCACTAGCCAGTTATCAAGAAATGTTGAGGTAATTGAAGAGCCTGAAAGAAGAGATACATTTCCTGCCATTGCACTTGCTGCAGCACACCTTTACTCTCAGAATGTGGACAAAAATGAGGTTGTGGCTGTTATGCCGGTAGATGGTTATGCTGATGATTCTTTTATAAAACAGCTTGCACATTTACCTAAAATATTGGAACAATCCTATTCTGAAATTGCATTAATAGGAGTTAAACCAGATCATCCGTCTGAGAAATATGGTTACATTGTTCCTGGAAATACGGGGATAGCTAATATTCCTTATCACGTGGTAGAGTATTTTTCCGAAAAGCCAGATATCCTCAGGGCCGAACAGTTAATACAAAAAGGAGCTTTGTGGAATTGTGGCGTATTTGCTTTTCGTCTGGGTTACATGATTGATATTCTTCGTAAAAAAGGACTACCTTATCACTACCATCAATTGCGAGATATGTATAGTAAGGTTCCTAAATCCAGTTTTGATGTCGAAGTTGTGGAGAAATCAAACAAGACTGCAGTTATTACTTATGGTGGAACGTGGAAGGATCTTGGTACCTGGGATTCGCTAACTGAAGAAATGCTATCAAATGTAGCTGGAAAAGGTTATCTATGCAGGCATTCACAAGATTCGCATATTATTAATGAGCTTGATTTGCCAGTAAGTGTGTGGAAAGTACCTAACATTATTGTTGTAGCCGGTCCTGACGGTATTTTGGTAACTGACAGGAATGAGGCAACAGGTATCAAAAGCATGGTACAAGAAGTGGAAATTTCGCCGAGATACGAAGAGAGATTGTGGGGAAAGCAGACGGTTCTCATGCATAAAAAAAATGCCGAGGGGATTGAAACCATCACCAAACGTATCATCATTTCTCCAGGCAGAGGCATCAGTTATCAAGAACATTATTTGCGTAAAGAAGTGTGGACAATTGTGTCGGGCACGGGTGAGACATGTTTGAATGGGGCTGTTTCTCCAATAATGGCCGGAGATATTATCATTGTTGAGGCTGGAACAAGACATGCTATACGTGCGGGAAATGAACATTTAGAATTAATCGAGCTACAAGTCGGGAAGGAGATTGGTGAGATGGATACAATTAGATTCACGCATGATTGGGATTATACGCCGCTAACAAGTTGATACAATGACAAGAATTGCAAAAGACACACTTGAGACGATGCTAGCTGAAAAATTAAGAAGACCTTGGATCGGAACGCTGGTTTTGACCGTTTTGGGAACGATAGGAAGCATTTTTCCGGTTAGTTTATTCCACGGTGTCAATCTAGTGATGGGGTCTTTAGCTGCTTTGGTTGTACTTCGGATGTTCGGCGGCATATATGCAATGGTTTCAATATTATTAATCAACATGATGTACATGCTCATAACCGGAGACTGGACACACAACTTGGTTGACATGACGATTGTTGTTCCTGAGATAGCGTGTGTCTGGTATCTCCAATATAAAAGGAAAAATACAAGTGTTCTAAAGGCAGACACCTTCTATTGGATCTTCATGATCATTCCTTTTTTTGTGATAGGACAGTGGGGGTTAAATAAGGGTTTGGACAACATTCAATACTATTATTTGAGTTATAGTGTGAATGGTATGGTCAATGCCTTAATCGCGGGAGTTATTATAGATTACTGGATTACCAAGTATCCAACCAAAAGAGAGAGACCCTTTACCATTCCTTTATCCCGAATTGCATCCAAGTATGTGGTGGCGTTTGTCGTCGTTGTTTCCTTGATGCTCATAACAGCCGACAGTCGCAGACAAATGAATGATATTAAATCTTCAATACTGGCCAATCTTAAACATGCTGCATATGGAGTAATACAGGATTCGAATAGAGGGATTTTAAACCTTGAAAATATAACAGATAGTATGCAACTATATAAAGAATTTTATGCCGTAAATTTAGTGATTGTAGACAGAGAAGAGAGAATTGTTGCATCCGCTATAGATGAAATAAATAGTGGGGAGACATTGGATTTAAGTGGGTACCATATGATTGACATTGATGAAACACAAGTATATCAGAGAAACACAGATAAATTTGAAAGAGACGTTTTACAAAATTGGAAAAACACGTCGTTTATCTATGAGATTAATATACCCGATGTATTTCCATATAAAATGCTCATTGAAATGGATTCCAAACAATACTACAGCCATGTTCGGAAAATTTATTTACTGGCTCTTCAGTCCATTTATCTAATCATGTTAACATCCATGATGGTGGCCTCCCCGCTAAGCAAAAAAGTAGTGAGTCCGATGAAGGGCCTTACCAGATTGACAGGCTCGCTACCGCTCATTTTATTTCGTGAGAGACAGATCAGTTGGCCTTCTAGCCATGTTACGGAAGTTCAAATTCTTATCAATAATCTAAGAAAAATGGCCAATGTACTCGTCGAGCAGTTTGAACAAATCCGACAGGACAAGATGACATTAGAGGATCGCGTAAATCAGAGAACGTCCGAGTTACAAAATAGTGAAGAAATCAAGAAGGCAATAATAGATTCTTCAATTGATCCTATTGTTTCCGTTGAACCGAGCGGAATCATCATAGAGTTTAATCCTGCTGCGGAGCAATTGTTTGGATGGCAACGAAAGGAAGTAGTTGGTTTGGTCCAAGCCTCCTCTTTGTTCAAAGGGGCAAGCTGCGAAGAGATCAAAAACCGATTAAATGGTTTTGGGTATGTCAGACACCAACGTTTTGTCGTACTTACTGATGAGATTTCTGGTCTGCATCGAGACGGTTCAACTTTTCCTATTGAGTACAAGATTGTAGAAATTCAGGTAGGGAATAATGAGTCCTTGTATAACCTTTTTATCAGAGACATGACAGAGCGGACTATCGCAGAAGAAGAAAAGGTCAGACAAGCTCTTGCTCTGGAAAACTTGAATGGAGAATTGGTCAAAGGAAAAAGCGCTATTGAAGAACAACGTGACATTAGTGAACATTTCATTGAGTCTGTCAGAGAAGGATTGGTAATGTGTGATCCAAAAGGTGTAATTACAATTGTAAATCACCAGATAGAACTAATGTTTGGGTTAGGGCATTACAGAGGGAAATCTATATCGGAATTCGCCAAGGAAATCGATAATGCCTCGACAAAAGTAGATCTTCAGTTGGCGGAAAAAGTGAATTCGTTCTTGTTGAGGGAACTATCGTTTATTGAAACTGAATTCACCTATGGCGCTGTGGGATCAGAAGGGAATGTGTTTTCACTATATATTAAGCATGTAGAGAGCCCTCACAAGTCTATAAATCATGGATTCTTGCTAGTTTTTAGAGATCGAACGGAAGAAGAGCGGTTAAACCGAATGAAGAATGAACTAATTAGCGTTGTATCTCACGAATTAAGAACACCTATTGCAGCAATTATGGGACACGTAGAATTGATGCTTATGTATGATATCCCTTCGGAAAAACGTAATCAGTTTATGCAAACCATATCTGCAGAGGGAACACGATTAACGGGTCTTTTAGACGATTTTCTGGATATTCAGCGTTTGGAAAATGACCGAATGACATATCACATGACATATGTGCCTTTGCTTGAAATGGTGGAGGGCGTTGCTGAACAGTGGAATCTCAAAGCAAAGCAACGAATATATGTGCATGCTCTGGACGGTGACTTCTTCGCTTATGCTGATCGAAATCGAATGATCCAGGTACTTCACAACATAGTAGGGAATGCAGTGAAATACTCTCCTGGTGCAGATCGCATAGATATTACCGTCTGGGAGGGAGAAGAATATTTGTGCGTAGACGTAAGAGATTACGGCATCGGAATTGCAGAAAATGTCCAAGATAATCTTTTTACGAAGTTTTATAGAGTTGATAATTCGGATCACAGGCAAATCGGGGGAACTGGACTGGGATTATATATTTCTAAGAGAATTGTTGAAGATCATGAAGGAACCTTAACCTTCTCGTCAACTCCCAATAAAGGCAGCACTTTTATGATACGGTTGCCTAAGTATGATGAATTAATTTAAATGTGCTATGTAGACGAGTCTAAGGAGGTGGATATATAAATTTGCTATAAAACAGACGAAATGGCAGACATACCAGGATTTTAGAAAGGTCACCCGGCAGGGGTGACTGTTAGTGAGGAAGGTGAGGTACATTTTTACTCAACAATTCTACATAGGGCCTTATAATTATGATGGATAACTACAGGTTTGCTCAGAAAATCTTGTTTTGCCTGTTAAGTCTGCTGTTAATCATTAATGAACCGGCATATGTAGGAGCACAAATTGCAACAAAAGATATTTTTAACGATATCCGATATTCATATGCAAATTATGAAATCAATGAGTTGGCACGAAACAAAATCATTGAAGGATATAAGGATGGAACCTTTCGTCCAAATCAGTTTATTAATCGTGAAGAATTTGCAACTATGGTAGGCCGAGTTTTAAAGCTTCCTGTACCCACGTCTAATCAATGGGTACCAGCTAGAGTTTCATCTTGGGCTGAACCATGGATCGTTGCTGTTATGGAAGCCCAGATACCCAATGTTTTACCAAATAGACACTGGTTTGGTGCCAAAAACCGAGTGACTAAGGAAGAAGCCATTATGTGGTACGTGAGGGGATTAGGTGTAGGAGTAAAGCTAGAAAAAATGGATAACTTGCCTGATTTTAATGATGTAGATCAGATTTCAGATGAGGCAAGAAACTCAGTTTGGCTAGCTCAACGACTTGGAATTATTCAGGGAAATGCGAATGGCGATTTGAAGCCACAGAGTATTTTAGATCGACAGGGAGCTGCTGCTATCTCTTATAGGGTATTTCGAAACGCAGCAAAGTACAAAGAAAGAGCCTTGAAGTTATTGGAAATGGTGGATTCCAAAGAAGGATCTGATTCGGAAAATCCGGTGGATCCAGGACCTACCCCGCCGAATCCGGTGGATCCAGGACCGACCCCGTCGAATCCGGTGGATCCAGGACCGACCCCACCGGATCCGGTAGATCCAGGGCCGACTCCGCCGGATCCGGTAGATCCAGGGCCGACCCTGCCGGATCCGATAGATCCAGGACCGACCCTGCCGGATCCGGTAGATCCAGGACCGACCCTGCCGGATCCGGTAGATCCAGGGCCGACCCCACCGGATCCGGTGGACCCTGTCGTGGATCCTATCACTGTTTCACTTGCTACCTATACGATTCCTGCAACGCATGAGGCTTACGGATCTAATTGGAAAATGGTATATACTTTTATAGATGTTCAGGGTCAAGAGATACCTTCCAATCGGCTACCTGCAGATCTACAAGTTACTTTTTCAGATGATTTGCAGATTTTAGGTTCGGATGGGGATATTTCAAATTTTTACAATATCCCGCCTTCAGGATCCTCAGTAGAAGGTCAGATCAGCGTAGTATCCTTGCAAAATGGAATTGACTTTAATCAATCTTTCAGTTTGACAGTCGAACCTTCTTCAATAGGACAACAATACTTTGGGGTTTCTATTTTGCTTGAAGATACCGGGGCTCAGGCGACAACCATTGCCGAAATGGATGAAATCCGAAGCATGTTGTCTACTATCGATCCATCATTAAAGGTGACATGGGCTCTGGATAACCGTTTTGTTTTTAATGAGAGTCAGCGTCCGCAATTAAAGCGTCTGTTAGAATATATAGATGCTTACGGCGATGAGGTAGGAATAGCAGCAGGTTACCCAAATAATAACTACTCGTTATCTGAATGGGCAAGTGAGATGAACTCATGGATGTATATGTATCGGTACAATGCATTAACCAACCTGCACGAGGGAGGAACGAATGGGCAATCTTCGGTTTGGAACAGCATTCCGGAAGCTTATCGGCCCAAGTCATTATCCACCTATGCAGTGAATCCCGAGCAAGCCATGTGGCTGAAACAAAATTTTAATATTGATTCGTTTATGGGATGGGCTGCAACGCAATATAACGTTGATCAACTTTCAGCGGAGGGTTCGCCTTTGATGCCTTACTGGTCCAATATTAACAATCCTATGGTGCCTGCTCAATCGTCTGGGGACAACAGTGGATTGATTTTCATGAATGCAATAACAATTGATCCTATCGGCTCACGTTACATCACAGGTTCATCCCGCTGGACAATTCATCCCGCAGACCCTTATGTTGATGAGATGAGTGCATTTCCCCAATTGCGGACAACGGCAAATTATATTAATAATCCGTATCGCAATTTAAACACTCAAAATTACTTATCACTAGTCGTAGGTGCTAATTGGATAATGCGAACTCCGAATTTAAAATCTAATTTTTCGGCCTATGTTAATCAATTCCCTGCAGGAGCAAAAACGAATATCGTGGGTGTACACCAGTTGTCAGAGACCTTCAAACAGCGTTCTGGAGGCAGCAATGATAACACCAGTTTCACTCTGATGTTCCGTGGTACGGGTTACACAACTTCATTGGGCAGCTATGTGTCTCCAGAAAATTTGCGCTATCTTTGGATGGAGACCAAGACAGAGAGAATAATATTAGCAAAAGAAGACCAAGAAACGGAATGGAATGTTATAGACTTTACAGATTATTCACGAACACCTATACCGATACTGCCTTACACCAAGCATGGTGCAGCAGAAGACATCAGTTATGTAACCGGGAGGAATTACAAGTTGGCTCCTGACGCACCTCTTGCACAATCTGAGGTGGATCGAGTGAAGCAGAGACTTCAATCTATACTATTTAACGAATCGGTACGTATACCTTAACAAATTTGCTTAATGAGCAAGGATATCAACATGTTAGCCTTTATCTTTCGGGGAGTGAGTTCTTCTCGAGGATAAAGGCTTTTTTTGTTTTTCAAATTTTCAGGATAAAAAACCATGAACTTTTGCAAACTGTCTATAGCGCCATAATTTGCATCGGATCAAAAGGAGGATGGCAGGTATATGTTTCGCAAACAGGAGAAAACGCTCATTATTGTCTGCCTGGTCGCAGCAGTGGTCGTACTGTATGCCGTTGTAAAAAGTATCATGCGTATCATGAGTTATTGAGCTATTAGGACAAGCAGATACATGAAGCTTTACATCATGATGAAGAGGAGTGTCACCCATGTCATCGCTGGACCCTGTTCTGCTCAGCCGGATTCTGACCGGTCTGACCCTGGCTGTACATATTATATTCGCCTCCATCGGCGTAGGCGTTCCGCTAATGATTGCGCTGGCCGAATGGCGGGGGCTGCGAACGAACGATATCCATTACACCTTGCTGGCACGCAGATGGGCACGGGGCTTTGTCATCACCGTGGCTGTAGGTGTCGTTACCGGAACCTCCATTGGTTTGCAGCTTAGCCTGCTGTGGCCGATGTTTATGCGGGTCGCGGGTCAGGCGATTGCCCTGCCGCTGTTTATGGAGACGTTCGCCTTTTTCGTGGAAGCGATCTTTCTGGGAATTTACCTGTATACCTGGGATCGGTTCAAGAAGAAATACACTCACATGCTGCTGCTCATTCCGGTAGCATTGGGATCATCCGCTTCGGCCATCTTCATTACAACCGTGAATTCCTTCATGAATCAGCCTCAAGGATTTACTTTGATTAATGGCATCATGAAGGATATTCATCCGATTGCAGCCATGTTGAACCCTGCTACGCCAACCAAGGTCTCTCACGTGCTGGGATCCTCATATACGCTCAGTGCCGGTATTCTTGCAGGTATCGCTGCGTTCAGTCTGCTGCGTGGTCGTGACCATGTTTATTACAAAAAGGCACTTAAGCTCACCACGGTATGTGCCCTAGTGTTTGCGGTTAGTACAGTCATGATCGGCGACTCCTCGGGCAAGTTTCTGGCGAAATACCAGCCGGAGAAGCTGGCTGCGGCAGAATGGCACTTCAAGACCATGAAGGAGGCCCCACTCGTCTATGGTGGAATACTCGACGAGAATAATGAGGTGAAATATGCGATTGAAATTCCGTATGCGCTCAGTATTCTCGCGGGGAATCGGCTGGACACCGAAGTGAAGGGACTGGAAGAGTATCCTGCTGATCTGCGGCCGCCGTTGTCCATTCATTACATGTTTGACCTGAAAGTAACGACAGGCGTGATCATCCTGCTGATTCCTGTTCTGTATGTGTTCCGCCGCTGGCTTCCGGGACGAAAGCCGTATCCGAAATGGCTCCTGCTCGGAATTGTTTTTCTCGGTCCACTGGCCATGATTGCCATTGAGCTGGGTTGGATGTTTGCCGAGGTAGGCAGGCAGCCATGGATTCTGCGGGGATACATGAAAGTGTCGGAAGCAGCTACTACCTCTACCTCGGTAGGATGGATGCTCGTTCTGTTCATCCTGTTATATCTGGTCCTGTGTTTTTCTGCTATTCGAGTACTCAGCAAGCTATTCCGGAACAAGGAAGCCGAGAAAGAGCTGGATTCGCTTGGACTTGAGGGAGGGATTGTCCATTGAGCTTCGAAATTGCTGGCATTGCGATATTATGGACATTTTTGTTTGGTTATTTGATCGTGGCTTCCATTGATTTTGGAGCAGGCTTTTTCAGTTTTTATAGCTTGCTCACAGGACATGAGAACAAAATCCATAACATTATTCAGCGCTACCTGTCACCAGTGTGGGAAGTGACGAATGTGTTTCTGATCTTTTTCGTCGTTGGTTTGGTAGGGTTCTATCCGGATAGTGCCTTTTATTATGGAACAGCTCTTCTGGTCCCCGGCTCCCTGGCTATTGTACTGCTGGCTATTAGGGGTGTCTACTACGCGTACAATACCTATGGCAATCATGGTAAAAACAGTCGCATTTACATGGCTCTATATGGTGCGACGGGATTATTGATCCCGGCTGTATTTTCTACGATATTGGCCATTTCAGAGGGCGGAATCATTGAGCAGGTTGGTGAGCAGGTGTTTTTTCGCTGGGGTGAATTCCTGACGAACCCATATACCTGGTCGGTTGTACTGCTTGCGCTTGTCAGTGTGCTTTATATTTCGGCGATGTTTCTGTCCTATTATGCCAAGAGAGCTGAAGATGAGGCGGCATTTGAAGTGCTGAGGGAATACGCACTGCTGTGGAGCTTGCCCACGATTTTTGCCAGCTTCCTGGCGTTCCTGCAGATTAACAAACAGAATCCCGTGCACTTTGATCAAATGGTCAATATTTCGTGGATGTTTATCGCATCGTTTATTTGTTTTGTGATTGCGGTCTCTCTTGTATGGAAGCGAAAGTACCTCGGCTCTTGCTTCATCGCCGTGATGCTTCAATTCGCCTTCGCCTGGTATGGATATGGCAGGTCGCATCTGCCTTATATCCTGTATCCGTACATTAACATCTATGACAGCTTTACCAACCGGACGATGGGGATCGCGCTCATCACGGCATTCAGTCTCGGTCTGCTGGTGCTGATTCCGTCGCTAATCCTCATTATGAAGCTGTTTCTGTTTGATGCGAATTACGTCCGTGGCCAATCGGGTAAAAAGAAAGGATGATCCTCATGAATCTGGAAGGGGTAACTGGCATTCCGGGCATAACGGGTTTGAGCTTCTTTGAAGAATTCACGATCATGTATGCACCGCCGCTCATTATTGTTGCTGCGATTGCGTTTCTGTTCGTGTATCTGGCAGTATGCAAAAACCCAAAAGATTAACGCGCCTCTCTTTTTTCAAAATGGCTTAGGTTGGGTTAAGATATTAGGAAGGGAGGAGGGCCCTTTCATGCCGAAAATCCGTTATAACAACATTGATAATGTAAGTACGGACAAAACGTTAAAGGAATTCAAGCAGTGGAGGGAGCAGCGGCGGAGCAAGGTGAAGGATTATTCCTATACCGTGCCCAAACACCCGCCTGAGCTGGATTACCTGCATGCCAACCGGGATGAGACAACGATTACCTGGATCGGTCACTCCACTTTTTTTATTCAATATTATGGACTGAACATCGTGACTGACCCCGTGTGGGCCGAAAAAATGGGATTTCAACGGAGACTGGGTCCCCCCGGTATTCCGATTCAAGATATTCCACCGCTGGATGTCATCCTGATCTCCCATTCTCACTATGATCATTTGCATCTCGCTTCATTGCGGAAGCTCGTTACCGCCAAAACCTTGCTGATTGTACCGGATGGGCTTAAACGAAAAATGGTGCGCAAGGGCTTCCATCGTTGCCATGAGATGAAGTGGTGGGAGCATATCGTGCTCGGCGGCGTCAAAATCACCTTTGTCCCTGCACAGCACTGGACCCGCCGGACGTTGTTTGATACGAATACATCCCACTGGGGAGGCTATGTACTGGAGCAGCATCATGGGCTGACGCCATCATCCGAGGAGAGTGCGGCTGCAAGTGAACAGAACGAACCGTCCTCAGATTCAAGAACGCAGAATTCGCAGCAATCAGAGGGACCACCTGTTTTGTATTTTGTTGGGGATACAGGCTACTTTCAGGGCTTCAAAACGATTGGAGAGCGCTTTGACATCGGTGTTACGTTAATGCCGATTGGTGCCTATGAACCCGAATGGTTTATGACATCCCAGCACGTCACGCCGGAAGAAGCGCTGCAAGGTTTCGTGGAGTCCGGTTCACAGCTTATGGTTCCGATGCATTATGGCACGTTTAAACTCGCGGATGATACGCCTAAGGAAGCGCTGGATCGGCTGGAAGTTGAACGTGAACGACTCGGAATCCACAAAGAACGAATCCGGGTGCTCGGACACGGTGAGACCCTGCGTATTCGTCATGAGGATCATAGAAAGAGCTAACAAAAGCGGGCTAAATATGCTAAGGTAAGGATATATCCGCAGCAGTTGCACAATTACCAAAACTTTAACGAGTAAAAAGCGGCTAATTTTCGAATTTGCCGTTTTTTTGTGTTATAATATGGTGCCAGAATAGGCTACGGGATATTGAATCCATGATTGCTATGAATGCAGTAGCAGATTATTAAAATAAAGGATGGTATGCTTAATGATTAGTACAAGCGGCATCACGCTCCGCTACGGAAAACGTGCACTTTTTGAAGATGTGAATATCAAATTCACGCCAGGCAACTGTTATGGCCTGATCGGCGCCAACGGAGCCGGCAAATCAACATTCCTGAAAATTTTGTCCGGTGAAATTGAAGCAAACTCGGGAGAGGTGCACATTACCCCGGGCGAACGTATGGCCGTTTTGAAGCAAAACCACTTTGAATATGATGAGTACCCGGTTCTCGAAACCGTAATTATGGGCCACAGTCGTCTTTACTCGATTATGAAAGAGAAGGATGCACTGTATGCCAAAGCGGACTTTACTGAAGAAGATGGTCTGCGTGCTGGTGAGCTTGAAGGTGAATTCGCCGAGCTGAATGGCTGGGATGCTGAGCCGGATGCAGCGGCACTCCTGATCGGTCTGGGTATCGATCGTGACATGCATGAGAAGAAGATGACAGAGCTGAGTGGTAACGAGAAGGTTCGCGTTTTGCTGGCACAGGCATTGTTTGGTACTCCAAACAATCTGCTGCTCGATGAGCCTACCAACCACTTGGATCTTGAATCCATTCAATGGCTCGAGAACTTCCTGATGGATTATGAAGGTACCGTTATTGTGGTATCCCATGACCGTCACTTCTTGAACAAGGTATGTACACACATTGCGGATATCGATTTCGGTAAAATCCAGCTGTATGTAGGTAACTATGACTTCTGGTACGAATCCAGCCAACTGGCGCTCGCGTTGCAGCGTGATGCGAACAAGAAAAAAGAAGAGAAGATTAAAGAGCTGCAAGCCTTTATTCAACGTTTCTCCGCGAATGCATCCAAGTCGAAGCAAGCGACTTCGCGTAAGAAGCAGCTCGACAAAATCACGCTGGATGATCTTCGTCCATCAAACCGTAAATATCCGTTCATCAACTTCAAACCTGAGCGTGAAGCAGGCAAGCAATTGTTGACTGTTGATCGTGTAAGCAAATCGGTTGAAGGCGAGAACATGCTGAATGATATCAGCTTCGTGGTAAACAAAGGGGATAAAATTGCTTTTGTTGGTCCTAACGGTAATGCCAAATCTCTTCTGTTTGACGTTCTGATGGGCGAAGTAGAGGCTGAAGGCGGTGAATATACTTGGGGTGTAACGACAACTCAGGCTTATTTCCCGAAAGACAACTCCAAATACTTTGACGGCGTAGAGATGACTCTGGTGGATTGGTTGCGTCAGTATTCCAAAGATCAGGATGAAACGTATCTGCGTGGGTTCCTGGGTCGTATGCTGTTCTCCGGAGAAGAAGCACTCAAAAAAGCGAGTGTGCTGTCCGGGGGAGAGAAGGTTCGCTGTATGCTGGCGAAGATGATGCAAACGGGCGCGAACGTACTCATTCTGGATGAGCCAACGAACCACTTGGATCTCGAATCCATCACGGCACTGAATAACGGTCTGATCGATTTTGACGGCACGATGCTGTTCACTTCCCATGACCATCAGTTCATCCAAACCATTGCGAACCGGATTATCGAAATTACGCCAAATGGCCTTATTGATCGCCAAATGAGCTATGATGAATATCTGGAAAGTGATGAAATTAAAGAACTGCGCAAAAAAATGTACCCGGTTGAAGCTTAATTTAAAATAAGGTGGGGTTCAGAACCCCAATGTAATAAAAAAGAACCGCAAGCCCTGTTGAAAGGAGCTTGCGGTTCTTTTTCTTGCATGCAGATCCGAGATTTCTCTAGGATCCGCCTGTACGGCGGCGCTGATTGTTAGGCTTTTTATTGTTTTGGCTCTTCATCGCTTTTGGTCCGCCTTCAAAGTAGGCGCTGGATTGGTTACCAGAGTTCGCCTGTTGTTTCTTCTGCGCCAGTTTCTGGCGTATCGCATCCTGCAAACTGATTTTTTTCGGTTCAGTGTTTTCGCTCATCATTGTTTCCCTCCCGGTCTTACAGTAAGCCGTCCAAATTGGACGGGATGTACCTATTTTATACGTTTTGCAAAAGCCCCACAAGGGCAACCTGATAATAAGCGGGGATCCTTCACTTTTTGACTAGGCCAACACTTTTTCTCTAAGGCTACAGCCATGCGGTTTGGCAACTTTGTTTCGGCTTCCCTACAGCCATGCAACCTGGCAACACTGTTTCTATAGACCCACAAGGGTGGCATTTGGTACCATGTAAAAACCGTAATACGAAACGTAAAAGGAGTGTCGCCCGGTTTGAACGCTTATGAAGAAATACGTAAAGGGGAGCGGGGGGCTTGGGTCAGCATTGCAGCTTATCTGATCTTGTCCGCCTTTAAGCTAATCTGTGGATATTTATTCGCTTCCAGCGCATTGCTGGCAGATGGTTTTAATAACCTTACGGATATTGTTGCTTCGGTTGCCGTATTGATTGGACTTCGGATTTCCCAGAAACCGCCTGACTCAGACCATGCTTATGGGCATTTCAGAGCAGAGACCGTTGCTGCTTTAATTGCATCCTTTATTATGGCCATGGTTGGACTTCAGGTTTTGGTTGAAGCAGTACGTTCATGGTATGTTGGGGACTTTGCAGCACCAAACTTATGGTCTGCTGCCGTTGCAGTAATCTGTGCGGTGGTTATGCTGGGGGTGTACCGCTATAATCATCGCTTGGCACTGCAGATTAACAATCAGGCGCTTATGGCCGCGGCCAAGGATAATCGGTCAGATGCCTGGGTGAGTATCGGAGCGGCAGTCGGCATTGTGGGGGCCCAATTTGGTTTACCGTGGTTGGACAAGGTAGCCGCAATTGCTGTAGGACTTCTGATCTGCAAAACCGCTTGGGAAATCTTCCGGGATTCCACGCATCGCTTAACGGATGGATTCGATCAAGATCAGTTAACGGATCTTAGGTCATCTGTAGCACGGGTTCCTGGGGTAGAGATGATTAAGGACGTCAAGGCACGTGTCCATGGGAGTCATGTGCTTGTGGATGTGGTCATTGAAGTGGATGGCGGGCTTAGTTTAATTGAAGGTCATCGGATCTGTGATCAAGTGGAGGAACGGCTGAAGCGTTCACACAATATAATGCATGTTCACGTGCATGTTGAGCCGAGAATGGAAGACATGGCAGAACCTACATGAGTGATCTGAGCTAAATATTTTTGGTTAAAAAAAGAGGACAGACGCTATGAGCGCTGTCCTCTTTACTTATGTTCAGAACGATTATACGATACTATTTAATGGCAACGTGGATCCACGCTTTGCCTTTCCAAGTGTACACTTGAACCCATTCGCCACCATCGAAACCGTCTACAACTTCACCAGTTGTATCGATTACTTGGGCACTGAGTGCACCGATTGGTTTACCGTTAGGTGCATCGTAGAACCAAGTGCGCTCCAGAAGGTTAAGCAGCATGGTAGGTACAAGAACCTCATCACCTGGTTTAACAACAGGCTCGTCGAAGATTTTGTCATCATCCGTGCCATATGTTGCGCCAGTAACCGTTTCTGTTGTACCTTCTACGGTTTCTACAACCGGTTTGTTTACTTCAACAGCAGGTGTTGTTTCCACAGTTGTTGCCTGAGTTCCTGTCTCCGGAGTTACAGTTCCAGTAACCGCTTCCTCAGCGCCGGCAGCAGCAGCCATCGAACCCATCAAAGTCAAAGCAGCGGCAAAACTTACGATTTTTTTCATTGTTTTTTCCTCCTCGGATTAGGTATGTAATTTGTTGTTCTGTGTTAAAAGTAACCAAGCGACCTCACTTGTGAATCAACATTTTAACAATATTTTCTTTTATTCTCCAGAGTCAACTGGAGCAATTGTGGGTATATGGGAAGCTTGTAAATATCAGACCACAGTGGGAGAAAACCGGGATGGCTATGTAAAAAAGTCCTGTTTGTGGTTAAAAATCCGGTTTAAAGAGAAGTGCGAATGGAATAGGGAAGAAAGGAGTGTAATACATAATAATTAGATGGGGGGACCTTATGCCCTGGGACAATCGATTCAAAAATGACAGACACATAACAAAAGCCTAACGGCTTTTGCAAGCACGCTAGGCTTTTGTATGTAATCTGTTGAAGAGATGATCCAGAGCAACCGGATTCATCGCATTCGGCTGCGTCCGGTAATCAGGGAGATGACGAACAATACAACAAAGATGAAGAAGAGGACTTTGGCAATCGAAGCAGCTGCCTCAACAATACCGAAGAATCCGAAAATCCCTGCTACAAGAGCAATAACTAGAAATAGTACAGACCATTTCAACATGAGTATTCATCCTTTCGTTTGAGAATATGGGGTCAGCGATGTTCATTCCGCTGCCGTGTGTAGTTGTTCTTTAACCTGGGGGTTTTGTAGTGAAACATCCGTGTGTTTTCCAAAAACAGGGGAGAATGAAGTCCGTTCTAATTTTGTTTCGCGCCTGAAATGGTCGGGTAACTATAGCAATAACAAAACGATGTATATGAGAAAGCGAGGTTCTTCTATGATCTATCAAATTAGTGTGGCCTTGATTGCGGTGGCTTTTGCAGTATTGGTTTTCTTTTTGATTCGTACACTGAAATCGGCCCAGGGCTCACTGGACAACGTGTCCAAGACACTTCAGGAGGTTCAGAAAACGATTGATGAACTGAGTTATGAAGTGAAGCAGACGGTAAGACATGCCAACGATATTACGGCTGATGTACAGCACAAGATGAAACAAATTGATCCGGTAATGGAATCGGTACAAAATCTGGGAGAGGTTTTGAATGAGGTGACCGAGGCCGCCAAACAGGTATCCACGACGATGATCGCCAAATTTCAAACGAAACGCAACAATCAAGACCCGCAAAACAAACGAGCAGAGGTAGCCAAAGTACAGACAACGCCTGCAACACCTACGGATCGGACCCTTCAAAGTTATCAGGCTACATATAATGATACTGCAAAGGGCGGGAAAAATTGGGTAAAGTATATCGATCTGGCGGCTAATGTGTGGCAACGTATGCGTAAATAACATGACCATGACCGCTGTGTAATCCTGAATGTCTTTCAGAGCGGTGATGAACTGAACTTGATGAAAGGGTGAGAATCATGATGAAACTACTGCTTGTTATGTTTAGCGTAATTTCTCCCTTTTCCGTTCAACCGGCGGCAGTACCTGCTGCTCAAGATATGCAATGGACGGTAGTGGAAGAAGAAGTGCCAGAGATTACTCTGGCTGCTGATCGATCCGGACCGGTTCGGCATTTTCAGACTCTGAATGGCATTTCCCTGGATGACAGCAAAGGTCATATTATATCGGAGAAGGGTCAGCCCCTTCACAAAAAGGCAGATCCATATCTGGGTTGTCCCGAATATGAGTTTAATGACGTCAAGGTTGGACTCTGTGAGGATACCGGAGAGATTCAGTATATTCACATTGATGGAGCCGAGGAGCGCTTGAAACTCAACCAGCAGTGGATTGACATGAATGTCGAATCCATTCGCCAGGTTTTGGGTGAACCGTATGTGGTGGCTGAAGATGGAGAAGTGTATCTGCGAGGTAATCAAGCCATTAAGGTTTATATCAAGCCCGGCACCGGGCAGATTGATGGAGTCGATCTGTTTGAAGATCATCTCCAGTAGAGGAGAAATGGTTTCTTATTAAAGAAGCGTTTCAAACCAATAGAGCAAGGTTATATATTAAAAGTAGCTCGAAAAGAAGATTATCAGAGGAGAGTGGAGACGATGAATTCAACCAATGCGCAAGCTTATGCAAAAGTGGTGGAAAACGGAGTTCAAGCGGTAGAAGCAGTGAAAGAGCTGCAGAATACCGGTTACCTTGCTGATCACATCTTCGTTCTGGCACACGAGAAGGATCGTACGGATCGAATTGCCGATACAGCGGATGCCAAGGAAATAGGCATCAAGGAAGAAGGCGTATTTGACTCCATGGCGAATTTGTTCCGATCACGTGGTGATGAACTCCGGGCCAAAATAGTATCCATGGGCTTTACAGAAGCTGAGGCAGACTTTTACGAGAGTGAACTCGATAAAGGCAAAGTGCTTGTTATTGCCAAGAAAAAGGATTAAATGGTTCAAATGGTAACTGAAGCATCCTGAATAGGACGAGCTTTAGATTCAAAAACATAGATAAGGAATGGGGATATCCCCATTCCTTATCTATGTTTTTGCGAGTTTGGAAGCGGGATCAGAACGCGGCAAAAACAGGGCAGCAAACAGGTGTTTTTTCCTGTGGTGGTGCCATTTACTGATAGAAGTTTTTTGCTTTTACGATTATAGTTATAGTAGGAAATATTATGTCTACCGCTGTATTGATCGCGAAAAATGTATATTTTGGGTTGTTACACGACTTGATAAAAATCGACAAACCCGGAACGGAACGCCACAGATAAGGGAGATAGAAATGAAAATACTTATTGTTGACGACAATCCGACGAATGTCATTATTATTCGAGAGATTCTGAAAAAAGAGAACTATCGTGACATTATAACCGCGAGTTCGGCCATGGAAATGTTTGAAGTTTTGGGAATCGGGGAGGAAAACAACGAACTTCGTCCCAGACCGTCGGATATTGACCTGATTCTGCTAGATATGATGATGCCTGAAATGGATGGAATTGAAGCTTGCGGTGTTGTTCAAAAATTCGAAAATCTTAAGGATATTCCTATTATCATGGTTACAGCAATCGGCGACTCCAAGAAACTTGCCGAAGCATTGGATGCAGGAGCGTCAGATTATGTAACCAAACCGATTAACAAGGTGGAACTAATGGCCCGAATTCGGCTTGCTCTCCGTTTGAAGCAGGAGAAGGACTGGCATAAGGAACGTGATCAGCGCATTCAGGATGAGCTTAAGCTGGCTGCCATGGTGCAGAATGCGGTGTTAAGTCCGGCAATTGAGGATCCGTTATTCCATGTGAATGCCATCTATAAACCCTCTTTTGAACTGGCAGGAGATCTGTATTCCTGGTACCCGCTGGGTGAAGGACGATATGGTGTATTGCTGCTGGATATGATGGGGCATGGTATTTCTTCTTCTTTGTTTACCATGTTTATCGCTTCGGTATTGAAGGATACGGTTACGACCTACGTAGACCCCGAGAAGGTGATTCAGGAGCTGAATCGTCGCTTTAATCAGCTGCATCTGGAAAAGCAATTAGTACAGTACTACTTCACAGCTATATATCTGGTTGTAGATACCCGAATGAAGCGTATTGACTATGTCAACGCAGGGCATCCGCCAGCATTGTTTTTCCAGGAAGATGGACGTGTAGCGACTTTTGATGCCGTATGCTGTCCGGTAGGTTTGTTCGATAAGATGGATATTGAACCACAGACCATCCACTACGAGGGTGACGGACATATTGCGCTTTATACCGATGGACTGCTGGAGGCCGTTCAAGGGGATCAGGAGGAGCAACTGGAATTCCTGAAAGAGCAGCTGAAGGGCTCACATCAATGGAATGAAGCTCACATGCAGGCTGTGTTCTTTGATGACGAGATTCCCCAAGAGCGAGATGATGATAAATGCCTGGTGTGGATTACGTTAAATAAAGGGGCGGAAACGGAATGAAGATCAGAAATAAGCTGCTGATTGGTTTTACCGCTCTCATGGCCATCTTGATTGTACTTACATTTGTGAGCTATGAACGGCTGAATAGCAGCAATCAACAGGTTGATCAGATGTATCAGGAGCGGTACTTAAAGGTTAGATATACTTCGTCTGTACGCGGAGAAGTTAACGATATAGCGAAAGTGCTGGCTAACTTACTGCTTAACCCAAATAACTCAACGAATGCTGCAGAAAATGACCTTAAGGAAATGCAGGAGCGAGGAGAAGGTTTCCTCAAGGAAGTTCGTGAACGGGCAGATAGTGCAGGCGAGCATCAGCTGGTCGACCGTGTAGATGCTGCCTGGGAATCATATAATTCATACGCGACTAGACAGATTAGCTTGATGGCTCAGGGACGTGCGGAAGATGGGAACAACTACCGCAATTCAACGGGCCTTGCCGTGCAGAAGGAAGCTGTAGATAGTCTAAACGCGCTCTCCCGTTTTCAGGACCAAGAGATTGATGCCGAAATCAGGCAGGCGAACGAGGAGTATAACCGTGCCGTTCAGATTACCGTAGGCATTATGGTTGGTGGCTTGCTGCTGGCACTTGGTGTGATTTTGTGGGTACTCCCAAGTATTACACGAGGGCTGAATACAGTCTCGATGATGATTACAAGTTTCGGTAAAGGCCGATATCGTACCATCAGACGCATTCAGGTCAAGTCTACAGACGAAATTGGGCAGATTGCGAATGTATTCAAAGAGGTATCAGCAGACCTGGAAGAAAAACAGGAAGTCGAGAAAGCTTACATGCAGGCACAGCAGGATCAGAACTGGATGAGCTCCAACATAGCCAGAGTGCCTGAATTGCTGCGTGGTGTTGGTTCCATTCGCCAGATCTCGCAAATGTTTATCAGTGAGTTTACTCCGGTCCTTGGAGCACAGCTCGGCGTGGTTTATCTGATTGATGAAGAGAAGCATCCCGATGAGTTGAGACGATACGGGGCATACGCTTTCGAGGAGAACGAAGACATTGGCAAGGAAGTATATCGGGTTGGCGAAGGATTAATTGGTCAGGCAGCACTGGATATGAAACCGATTATTCTTGAAAATACGCCTGGAGATTACATTAAGCTTGGTTCAGCATCGGGTTCTACCCGCGCAACCAGCATTATGATCTTCCCTGTCGTCTTTGAAGATGAACTCATTGGTGTTGTGGAATTGGCTTCTTTTGAAGGTTTTAATGATCTGCATAAGCAGTTATTCTCTCAGCTCATTATGAATCTGGGTGTCATTCTTAATAACGTGCGCCGCCGCCTGCGTGTGGAGGAGCTGCTGCGTGAATCCCAGGCTCTTACAGAGGAACTTCAGGTTCAGTCCGAGGAGCTGCAGACACAGCAGGAAGAACTGCGTCGTTCCAATGAAAATTTGGAAGAACAGACAGATGCCCTCAAACGTTCCGAAGAACTGCTGCAGCGTCAGCAGGAAGAGCTGGAGCACTTTAATACCGAATTGATTGCCAAGACGCGTGCACTTGAAGAGCAGGTTCGTGAAGTCGAAGAGAAAAATGACGAGATTGAGAAAACGAAAACGCAGTTGGAACAGCAAGCCATGCAGCTGTCGATGACAAGCAAATACAAATCCGAATTCCTGGCCAATATGTCGCATGAACTTCGGACACCGCTGAACAGTTTGCTGATCCTGTCTCAATTACTGTCTGAAAACAAGGAAGGCAATCTGAGCAGCAAACAGCAGGAATATGCTCAAACGATCTATATGTCCGGTGCGGATCTGCTTAAAATGATTGATGAAATTTTGGACCTGTCCAAGGTAGACGCAGGGAAAATGGATATCAATTATGAGACGGTTCGAATGGATGAGTTGACCGCTTTTGTGAAACAAAACTTTGGGCCTATGGCCAATAAAAAAGAATTGGATCTCAACATTGAATTTGAAAGTAATCTACCGGAATGGGTGTATACTGACGGCCATCGTGTGAAGCAAATTTTACGCAACTTGTTATCCAATGCCTTCAAATTTACCAACCGGGGATCCGTGAGCATTATTGGACGGAAGATGAAGCCTGAAGAACTTCCGGGGTATCTGAACACCAATCAGGAATATATCGGATTTACTGTGAAGGATACAGGAATTGGAATCCCTTCAGACAAAACAGATCTGATCTTTGAAGCCTTCCAGCAAGTCGATGGAACAACCAGCCGCAAATACGGCGGAACCGGACTGGGCCTATCCATCAGCCGTGAACTTGCTCGTCTGCTTGGCGGAGCGATCCAGGTCGAGTCCTCTGAAGGTGTGGGCAGTTCGTTTACGTTATACCTTCCGGACAATCATGAAGAAGCAGCTCCGGAAGAGGAAGGTGCTTCCCTGGCGGCTGCATCTGCCGAGTATGATTCGTCTGCAAACCAATCCGGGACAATACGTTCAAGCAGACAAACAGTCATTGCACCAGAACCTGACAGTATTTCTCTAATGAATATGCCAGCAAACGACACGGCTGTATCCGTTCAGATGGATGACGATCAGGACAATCTGGTGGAGGGTGACAAAATTCTGCTTATTATTGAGGATGACGTGAATTTTGCTCATATTTTGATGGATATGGCGAGAGGAAGAGGATTTAAGGCAATTGTGGCAACTCAAGGAGACAAAGGGCTCGAAATGGCTCGTCAATATTTGCCAGATGCGATTATTCTCGACATTCAGCTTCCGGTCATGGATGGTTGGGCGATTCTGGGCGAACTGAAGAGCAGCTCGGCAACACGCCATATACCGGTTCATGTTATTTCCGTAATTGATGATATGAAGCAGGGATTGATGATGGGGGCCATTGCCTACCTGAAAAAACCATCCAGTAAGGATTCTCTGGATAAAGCCTTCTCGCATATCGAATCCTATACAGAGAACCAGTTGAAACATTTGCTTATTGTGGAAGATGACGAAGTACAGCGCAAAGCAATCATTGAACTCATCGGACATGATGATGTTGCCATAACGGCAGTGTCTACAGGCAGCGAGGCTTTAACCGAGCTCCATAGCCAGCGGTACGATTGTATGGTGCTGGATCTAATGTTGACGGACATGACCGGATTCGAGCTGCTTGACCAGATCAGGGATGATGAATATCTGAATGACCTGCCGATTATCATTTACACAGGCAAAGAGCTGGATAGCAAAGAAGAAATGAAGCTGCGCAAATATGCGGAGTCCATCATTATCAAAGACGTGAAATCACCAGAACGTCTGCTGGATGAGACAACCTTGTTCCTTCACCGGGTAGAAGCCAATCTGCCGGAGGACAAGCGCCGAATTCTGCAGAAACTGCATAACAAGGAAACCTTGTTTGAAGGTAAGAAAATACTGCTCGTGGATGATGATATTCGAAATGTATTTGCCCTTTCGAGTGTGCTTGAAGGCTATCGAATGGATGTTACGTTTGCTGAAAACGGGCGGGAAGCTCTTGAGATTTTGGATAAGAATCCGGATATCGACCTGGTGTTAATGGATATGATGATGCCGGAAATGGATGGATACGAAGCGATGACACGTATTCGGCAGATTCCGAGATTCGAGAAATTACCAATTATTGCACTGACAGCCAAAGCCATGAAAGATGATCGTGGCAAGTGTATTGAAGCTGGTGCATCCGATTATGTGAAGAAACCGATTCAAACAGATCAATTGTTATCATTAATGCGCGTGTGGTTGTATTCGTAACCCGATAGTTTGGGTAATGAACAACAATACAACGATTACGCAAGTAACAAATGAAGAAGTGGAGAGAATCTATGACACCGTGGGAACCTACCGAGGCTGATGAACAATCGGTCCGCATGCCGCAAGATGAAGAACGCGAATTGATTGAGATTGAGTTGTTATTGGAAGGTATGCACCGTCTATATGGATATGACTTTAGAAATTACGCATTGCCATCTTTGAGAAGAAGAATTTGGCACTACGCACATTCGGAAGGTCTTAAAACGATATCCGGACTTCAGGAAAAGGTTCTGCATGAACGTTCAGCATTCGAACGTTTTGTCCAGAATCTGTCCATTCCGGTGACCGAAATGTTTCGTGATCCTGCGCTCTTCCGGACATTCCGTGAAAAGATCATACCTGTGTTAAGGACATATCCTTATATTCGGATTTGGCACGCAGGCTGCTCCACGGGTGAAGAAGTGTATTCCATGGCGATTATGCTGCATGAGGAAGGTTTGTATGACAAGGCACGCATCTATGCCACTGATATGAATGATCGCTCACTGCAGCAGGCCAAGGAAGGCGTATACGGAATTGAAAAGATGAAATTATACACAACAAACTATTTGGAGGCAGGGGGTACGAGAGCCTTCTCCGAATACTATACAGCGAAGTATAACTCCGTTATGTTTCATCCTTATCTGCGAAAAAACATTATTTTTGCAGAGCATAATCTGGCAACAGACCGGTCATTTAACGAATTTAACGTTATCTTTTGCCGCAACGTCATGATTTATTTCAATGATGAATTAAGGAATCATGTGCATGGGCTATTTCATGAGAGCTTGAGCCATTTTGGCATTCTTGTTCTGGGATCCAAGGAATCGATCCATTTCACAGAATTCAGCGATGCTTACGAGCCGTTAGACCGGACGGAAAAAATATACCGGAAGATCAAATAGGGGGTTAGGGTTAGCCATGGGGCTCAATGAACCAATCCACATATTATTGGTAGATGACCGCCCCGAGAATCTGCTTGCTCTAGAAGCAGTTTTGGAATCGGAACAGTATAAACTCGTCAAGGCAACTTCTGGAGAAGAGGCACTTCGATGCTTGCTTAAAGACGAATTTGCGGTCATTGTGCTTGATGTGCAGATGCCTGGAATGGACGGAATTGAGACAGCGAAGTTAATTAAAGCACGTGACAAATCAAAGGACGTCCCCATTATCTTTATATCTGCCAACAGCAGGGAAGCAGAACATTTATTTGCCGGATATTCGGCAGGGGCCATCGATTACATGGTGAAGCCGTTTATCCCCCAGATTCTCAAATCCAAAATTGAGGGTTTTGTCGAGATGTTCATCACGAACAAACGGCTGAAAACCCAAACCATGCTGCTTCATCAGAAAACGCAGGAACTCGAGAAAATGAATCAGCAGCTGATTCAGGCAAAAGAGGAAGCGGAAATCGCGGCCAATGCCAAAACCGAATTTTTGGCGATGATGAGTCATGAGATCCGCACACCGATGAATGGTGTTATCGGGATGGTTGATTTGCTGATGGAGACGGAACTGAAGGATGAGCAGAAGGAATATATCGATATCGTGCGAAAGAGCGCGGATGCACTTGTCACGGTTATTAACGATATTCTTGATTTCACGAAGATGGAATCCGGGAAAATGGAGCTGGAGGAGCATCCGTTTGAACTCGTTACATGTATTAAAGAGGTATTGGGCCTGTTTGCTGTGGAAGCCGGTAAAAAGAATCTGGAGCTGGACTATTTCCTCGAGGATTCCGTTCCTGCCTTGGTGTATGGCGATATGGCCAGACTGCGTCAGGTCCTGATGAATCTGATTGCCAATGCCATCAAGTTTACAGACCAGGGTGGGGTCTACCTGATCGTATCTGTTAACGAAGAAAAAGACGGTAGAATGACCTTGGAATTTGCAGTAAAGGATACAGGTATAGGAATATCCTCAGATAAGGTGGATCGCCTGTTCCAGCCATTTTCTCAGTTGGATACATCGATGACACGCAAGTATGGTGGAACGGGCTTGGGGCTTGCCATTTGCCGGACGTTAGTGGAAATGATGGGTGGCAGCATCCATCTGGATACGAGCGAGAAGCGTGGGGCTACCTTTGTCTTCACCATTCAGGTACAGCGCTATGTAGAGACGGAACTGATCATCGGGAACGGAGAAGAACAACTGGAGAATGTGGAACGTTATGAAATGCAACCTTCCGTATTGATTGTCGATGATCACCCCATTAACCAAAAGTTGATGGCGATTATGCTGAGCAAGCTGGGCTTCACATCCGATACCGCAGAAGATGGACAGAAGGCGCTGGATATGGTTCTAGAGAACCCAGGCTATGATTATATATTTATGGATTTGCAAATGCCGGTTATGGACGGATTGGAATGCACACGTAAAATTCGGGAAAGTCTTCCGAAGGAAAAGCAGCCTGTTGTACTGGCCATGACTGCTAATGTAATGGAGGGCATCCAGCAGCGCTGTCTTGCTGTCGGAATGGATGATTACATCAGTAAACCCGTTAAGATGGGCAGTGTGAAACAAAAATTGTCGCGATTTCAGGAAGACCGAAAGGGCTTCAAATCATCCTCCTCACCTATGAATCGAGCAAATTGAAATAATTGCTAATTATGATTTTGTTTCATCTGGGCACAAGTTGGGTTATTAGGTAAGGAAACCATTGATCAGGAGAGAGATGTCTAATGAATACAAATAAAAATGAAAAATTCAATGCAAAGACCGAAACACAGAACGGCGTGTGCACGGTATATCTTACTGGCGAACTGGATTTGTCGGTAGCTCCTGAATTTCGTTTGGTCATGGAGCCACTTGTGGACAACAAGGAGCAGGATTTAATTATTAACATGAAGGACCTGAAGTATATTGATAGCACAGGGATTGGAATCCTGCTATCTGTTCTGAAGGCACGACATGGAATGGAAGCACGCTTCGAAGTACAAGAAGTTCCTGCGCAGATTCAGAAGCTTTTTGATATGACGGGTATTGCCAAATTCTTTGTCTCACAGAAGAATTCCCAATAGGAAAGGATCGAAAAAGGAATGAATGCAGAAGTTCAAAGAGTCACCCTTAACTTACCGGCGACAGCTGATTATGTGGATATTGTTAGACTGAATCTTTATGGTGTAGCGTCCAAAATGGGATTTTCTTATGAGGACATTGAGGACATGAAAGTTGCTGTATCCGAAGCTTGTAACAACTCTGTATTGTATGCCTACTCACACGAAGGCGGTATGGTTGAGGTTGTTTTTGAAGTGGACAACGAAACATTGGCTATTACAGTCAAGGACGAGGGTGCAAGCTTCGAAAACGTCAACCCGGCAGTATCACGCGCAGGCCTTCATGACACTGAGCTGACAGATGCCCAAATCGGTGGACTTGGATTCTATCTGATGCAGGCCCTGATGGATGATGTCAGTGTTGAAAGTGAGACGGGCAAAGGTACGAAAGTCGTACTCGTAAAACGTCTTGCAAGAAGTGAGGAGAAAGTATGAACGAAAAAGTGACTCCCCCAGAGTCCATGTCTGAATCCGTAGGTTTGATCTGGGAATACCAGCAGACCAAGGATAACGAAATCGCAACAGTTCTTATCCGCAAATATGAACCGATGGTGAAGATGGCAGCAGGCAAGATTGCCCGGAATCGTCCGGATCTGTATGAAGATCTATATCAGACTGGCCAAATGGCTCTGATTCGCCTTCTACAGCAGTACGATATTAACCTAGGCATTCCGTTCGAACCTTATGCCATGAAAAGTATGATCGGTCATATGAAAAACTACCTCCGGGACAAATCCTGGTATATTCAGGTACCTCGACGCATCAAGGAAAAAGGCGCATTAGTTCAGCATGCCATTGATGAATTGACGGTAAAGTTTGAACGCTCACCAAGTGTGGATGAGATTGCTGAATACCTTGACCTGACCCCAGAGGAAACCATCGAAGTATTAGCTGGTCGGGAATGTTACCACTACGTCTCACTGGATTCTCCACTATCTCAGGATGAAAGTGCAGCAACGCTTGGTGAACTCATCAGTGCAGACGTAAACGACTTTGATTCGGTGGAGAAACGGATGGACTTGCAGCAGGCATTGGGACAGTTGAAGGAACAGGAGCAGAAGGTGCTGATTTTGGCCTTCCAGGATGGTCAGTCTCAACGGGCAATAGCTCAAAAATTGGGTGTATCCCAGATGAGTGTGTCCCGAATTCAGAAGAGAGCTACTGAAAAACTGAAACAGATCATGTCTAATGCTTCAATGTTATGAGATGTAAATCGCTGATGTTGTTAAGTACGGCCTAAGAAGGACACGTGATTCCACTGGAATACATACGTGTCCTTTTTTGAAATTTGTTTTGGATGTGCTGTATATTATGAATCCAGGAGTGATGTTGTGACGGTGGATCGGGTCAAGCTTGCAGCCAGGCGTGACAAATTATCATTTTCGGAGCAGTGGGATTGGTGGGACTGGGTTGCACCAGAAGATGAGGAGATGGCCAAAGTAATAGAGGGTCTCACTGAAGAGTTTCCAGAGATGCAATACTTTCTTCGCAAGATCCCAGAGGTGCATTCCAATTACCTGTCTGTACGATATATGAACGGGACAGATCCGGTTATATTTGGTTCACTTCTATATGCAGTCAAAAATGAGAAAGATAGTACACGCAAAGATAATCAGATGTTTTTTTATGTCGACCAAAAAAGTTTGGTAACGATCAATTTGGATGATAACACCAGAGGTATTATGAATACAGGAGAACGTTCGGCCATGCTGCACCAGTGTGACACTGCCCGTGATGGGATGTTTGTTCTGTTCAGGGCCATATTGCATTATTATCATGTGGGCATGGATCAGTTCGAGATGCATTTGCGTGAACTGGAACGGAAGATGGAATCGCGTAATGCTCGGACATTGATGGACCAAATTCTCGAAGCTCGGTTTGAGCTTTTGTATTGGAGCAACCTGTTTATCCCTTATTCTGAATTAATGGCTGCAGCGCGGGAGGCCTATCTGGATGATATTGAGGACAGTCGTTTCTTCAAGCAGCTGCAGCATCGGATTGAGCGGATGGAACGTCTTTTTCAGCACTATGAAAAAGAAATCGATACACTCATTTCTATAGATAATGCGACTTCCGGTGTGCGTGGTAACGAGATTATGAAGACACTAACCATCGTTACTTCAGTCTGTACGCCCGCAACGGCTGCCGGTGCAATCTGGGGAATGAACTTCGAGAACCTGCCTTTGATAGACAAGACATGGGGGGTTGTATTGGTCATCGCACTCATCCTCGCCAGCATGGCTAGCATGTATGTATGGATGATGATGAAAGGCTGGACCGGAGATCTGTTGAAGTTGAAACCCACGCAGCGACCGGCTGATGACCCCGGGAAACGGGGCAATTCCGTGCGGAAGGGATGAAGGCTCTTCGCCTAACTTTTGTAATCGTCAATATATCCGAGCAGATCTGCAATGTATTGCCCCACAATCGGCATGTTTACAAATTGACTGAGTATAAGACCTAAAAGACCAAGGACAACAAAGGTTCCGAGGGTAAGTCCAAGTCCTCTCGCCATACCTGCAGTAAAATTGGTGATGATCCGTTTTTTGGGACTGGTGTAATTCTCGATAATATCCTTGATCTGTGCCTTTTCCAAACTGTCCGCAAGCTGATCCAGGCGTGTGTTCAACTTTTTGACTTCGTGGCGCAATTCAAAAGGATGCTCTGCCGTATCATACTGCTGCGATGGTTTGCTTCCAGTAACGGGGGTATTTCCGTTTAATGTGACTTTGCTCATGTGAGTCCTCCTCCTATTACAATGGATGAAAAATAGCCAGCTGAAACTCAGCTGGCTATTGACCATTCGCTCAAGCCCTTACAGGCTGGTCGAATTCAGCTCTTTTCGTGCATCTTCCTTGGCTTCCTCAGAAGCGGAAGCAACCTCGCTAGTTGCTTTAGTTGCTTCATCCGCTACATCCGCGGACGCTTTTCTTACCGATTCCATGACGTCGTTACGGCCTTGGTTCACCGTTTTTGCGATATCGGCAGTTTTCGTAGAAACAGTTTTAGCGAGTTCGGTAGCCTTGTCACTGACAACGGCAGCAACTTCTTTGGTGCGGTCGGTAACCATACCAACCTTCTCGGTAAGGTCGCCGCGAAGTTCGCGTCCTGGTTTAGGGGCGAAGAGCAATGCTGCTGCTGCTCCCAGCAAGCCACCGATGAAAATGCCTTTTGCGAAAGTCGAACCGCTTTGTACAGGATATTGATCTTCTGCTTTATTCATGTCTAATCACTCCTTCTTTGAATTAAAAAACGTTTACGAAACAACGAACACCTTGTTGACCGATCAGGCAGCCTGTCTGAACAGCCTGGACACAAGCCCCAGCAAAAAGACAAAGAGTGCTGTACCGATAATGGCAGGGATCACGGCGAAATTACCGATAACGGGTCCCCAATTACCAAGCAGCAGTGCACCCAGCCAGGCTCCCACAAAACCGGCAACCATGGCTCCAATGACGCCTCCAGGCATATTGTGACCGGCAAGTGCATCTCCGATGAGGCCAATGATAACTGCCAAGATGATGCTGAGAATAATGCCCCACATAACAACCGCCTCCTTTACACTTGATGCAGGATGTTGTCTGTTCGCGTTTGCTTACTTCGTATATAAACGTCGTGCATCAAGCTGAAACAACTGAAGCAGATATGGGCATCCTGGAATTTGGAGGAAGTTCAGATCATTCGTTTGATTGCACCAATCATGCACACAAGCCAGGCCAGTCCGGCAACGAATCCGGCAAATACATCTGTAGGATAGTGCACGCCGAGCATAATTCGGCTAATTCCGATGAGACCGATAAACCCTACACCGCACAGAATAGGCAGCATAATGGAGGCAGACTGCGTTTGTCGTTCAATGGCCCAAATGACAAAAAACATGCCGTAAAATCCCATGGAAATCATGGCATGACCGCTGGGGAAACTATATCCATGAACCACCATTAAATGATCAAGTTCAGGCCGGCTTCGACGGAAAATTTCCTTCAATCCTATGTTAAGCAGCCACATGACTGCAAAGCTGCCCAGAACTACATAGCCATAGATGGAGTATCGTGAATTACGGTGTATAAAGAAGAGGGCCGCTGCACAGACTGCGGCTAATGCCGAGATCTTGAAAGAACCAATAGCAGTAATGAAGGTAATGACAGGCAGAAGGGCAAGGCGAGATTCAGAATGGAGATAAAACCAATGTTGAATTCGATCATCTAATTGAATAATAAAATGAGTCCCCAGCCAGGCACCTAATATGGCCAAAACAATGACTAGAGCAGAACTAAACAAAACGCCTAGCCCACTCCAGACAAATAGGGAGCGCCAAGGTAAACGCGGAGAATTTCTGAACAAAGAGGAATTGCTTTCACGCAGCATAAATGATATCTCCTTCAAGATAAGTTTGGTTAAACATTCCAGATTGCTATAGACTTACCCGAAAATCATGTCGAAAAAACTGAAAAAACATTGCATTTGTACTATAATTTAAAGATATCCCATGCGGCGTATTGACGCAAAGCAGAGATGAGACTGGGAGCATAAAGGAGAGAACTCGCATGGAGAGTGCGTTGTTAGTTAAAGAATATCGTGCAGGCGTGATGGAATGCGCCCACTTTGGACACATAAGCATCACGAATGAAAACGGAGATGTTGTTTATTCGGCAGGAAATCCACATTTCAGAGCATTTACCCGCTCATCTGCCAAGCCTTTTCAGGCCATTCCAGGCATTCGTGCAGGCATTGCCGCACACTATGGGTTAACCTCCCAAGAAATTGCGATTATGGCATCTTCCCATCGTTCGGAGCCAGAGCATATTAAAGTGCTGGAGAAATTATCGGCCAAACTTGGATTGGGTGAAGAGTGCCTGATTTGCGCGGCAAGTTATCCATTGAATGATGATAGCCGAAATCAATGGCTGCGCAATCAAGGAGAGAAGCGAAGAATACTGCATAATTGTTCGGGGAAACACCTTGGCATTCTGGGTTACAGTCAGATGAAAAACTTCGATCTGGACAGTTACGCGGAGCGGGAGCATCCGGTGCAGCGTGAAATTCTGAAAACGATGGCTGACATGGCTGGAATTGAGCAGAAGGAAATTGAACTCGGGACGGATGGCTGCGGCTTTCCGGTATTTTCGTTGCCTTTATCGGCGTTGTCGAATGCATACCTGAAGCTGGCTTGCCCGGATTTAATTGAAGATGAACCGACACGCTCGGCAGTGGAAACCATTACGTCTGCCATGAATGATCAGCCTCTTATGGTTGGCGGAACCGGACGGGTGGATTCGGTGCTTCTGGAAGACAGCAATATTGTTGCTAAAGGCGGCTTCAAGGGTGTATTCGGTTTTGCACTGAAAAAGGAAAGGCTCGGGATCACCTTTAAAGTGCTCGACGGATCAGAAGATGAATGGGCATGGATTGCTAAATCAATCCTTGAGCAGATTGGATATTCCAATCGGACAACCATTGAACGACTGGCGCAAGTGTTCCCTCCTGAGATTCGCAATGATGCCGGAAATATGGTGGGACATGCCGATTGTGAATTCGTGCTTCACTCACCTGAAGAAAGCGTATAACCATAAGCTAGGGGCGTGATTAGAATCCCCGGACCCCGGGTAAAGATGAGATACCAACAGGTATTTATCTAAGCATTCATATACACGCAAGACCTGCTGTCAGATGTAGATAGCAGCTCTAAACCCTTGGAGGTGGATGAACATGATTAAAGTAGTGACATCGGAAGAAAGGCACACGTCGGATCGAGGTTGGATACACAGTGAGTTCAGCTTTTCTTTTGCAGATTATGACGATCCAAGCAATGCGCATTTTGGTTGCCTGCTGGCTCATAATGACAACACGCTGATGCCGCAGGAAGGCTTTAAACGACATCCACATCATGACCTGGAAATTGTAAGTTATGTAATATCCGGTAGGCTTAAGCATACAGACAGCATGGGAACGGAACAGATACTTGAGCCGGGAACGGTACAGGTGATGAGTGCAGGCACCGGTGTGGAACATTCGGAGACCAATCCGTCCGAGGATGAACCGGTACGTTTCCTGCAAATGTGGTTCCTGCCATCCCAGCGCATGCTGAAACCATCGTATACGAATCGGCAATTTGATCCGCAGGAGCAGCTGAATCGACTGTGCCCTGTTGTATCCGGACAGGGAGTGGAGGGAGCCGAAGGCGCACTTCCAATTGCACAGGATGTGACCTGTTACCTGACCCAACTGGAGTCCGGTAAAAAAATCATGTATCCACAGCATGAAGACAGACGTACACATCTTTTTCTAATCAGTGGTCATGTGGATATCACCTGTGCGGATGGGAATTTCAATCTGAAGCCAGGGGATGCGGCCCGTATTCGGAAAAGCTGCGATCTGCAGATTACGAGTACAGGCAGCGAAGTAGCGGAATTCGTACTGGTAGACTTGCCTTAACTTGCTTAAATGACAAGTCATGCTAAGTAAATGAGGGTATCAACGTAACACAAATAAAAAGGACCTGTGCTCCATGTGGTGGTCAAGACCCCATTTTGTAGACATTGAAAAAAGACCCTAGGCGGCAAACTGACGTCGGTACTCTACCGGCGTCAGTTTTTTTAGTTTCCGTTGTGGCCGCCTTCTGTTATAAAAACGGATGTATTTTTCGATTTTGCTTTGTGCTTCGGTAAGCGTTCGGATATGATAAGGGTAGAGTCCTTCCGTTTTGAGATGCGAGAAGAAACTCTCCATAGAGGCATTGTCATAACAATTTCCTCGGCGAGACATGCTGATTCGGGCGCCAACCTTTGGCAGCATGTCGTGATAAGCATGAGACGTGTACTGGAACCCTTGGTCGCTGTGAACGACCAGTCCGGTCACGTCTTTTTGCTTCGCAAACGCTTTTCTGAATGTACTGAGCACCAGTTCATTGTCGTTGCGTTCGCCTATTTCGTAAGCCACAATTTCGTTATTATACAAATCTTTTATGGCTGAAAGATATACCCAGTGCTCGCCTACACGATACTGGGTAATGTCAGTTACCCATTTCTGATTGGGTTTTTCTGCACTGAAGTCCCGCTTCAAGTGATTCTCTGCTACGCGCTGAGCAGGTGCATACGAACTGCTGGAGCGCCGTTTACGACGAATTCGAGATTGGATACCGAGCATTTGCATGAGGCGGAGCACCTTCTTGTGGTTCATCCAAATGCCTTGATCTTGCCAAAGGAACAACTGGAGCTGTCGATAGCCATATTTGCCTTCATATCGTTGATACGTTTGAAGGACCTGTCTCTTTGCCTTTGCATCGCGATCGAATCGTTTACGTTTTACATAGGCATAAAATCCACTCCGAGACACGCCAAACACATGGCAGAGTTTCTGGATGTCACCGTATCGGGCTACCTTTTCCATGATTTGAAATTTTTCTTGTTTGCTTCCTCCTTCCAGATGACCAAGCACTTTTTTAGCAACTCATTCTCCCGTTTCAGTTGTTGCACATAGCGATCTTGATCCAAGTATTCTTTCCGTCGACCTCGCTGATCCATCAGTCCAAACTCGCCTTGTTCCCGGTGTTTTCGCATCCAGCGCTTCATTCGTCCTGGGTCATGAATTCCCAAATGTTCATTGATCTTTCGGTAAGTCCACCCCTCAACCGTATGCAGACGAATAGCTTCTTTTTTAATCTTGTCCGAATACGTTTTATACTTTTGCCCTTTAATCGCCATAAAAAATGCACCCCCTAGAATTTCATCGGCTAAACCCAGGGGTTTTTCCAATGTCTATTCTAAGGGGTGCGCTTCATGTGGTGGAGGCAGGCCCTTTTTATTTGTGCGAATGAAGATGGGTGCTTTTAAGCTTTACGCAGGTTCCCCAGTTCGGAAGCAACAGCTTCCACTTCGGAAATACTGAGATGCTCCTTGCTCATCACCATCTCATACAGATCATGCAGATCCTCGTATTTGTCGAGGGGGAATGCCGAAGCCTGCATAGCCGCACCGCTGGCCATACGCAGCTTGGTTTTGATCGCTTCAATCATATATTCCATGTTGGCCGCGTTCGGTTGTGTCAAATCCATCGTTATGTCCATCCCTTCCGTATCGGAAACTGTTGTCATTGTATCATGATTGGACAGGCACAGGCTAATGTTTTGCGGGAATCCCCCTGTATCGGATAAAATGTAAAAAAACAATATTCATTCACATCGCTTCTGTGCGTGTAAAGGAGGGAGAAAGATTGGCAGCATATAAGCGTGAGATGGTGCGCCACCAGAGTCGGGGAACTCCAAAAGGTGTGCCTGGAGAAGACCTGGTTTTATTTTTCAAACACATTTATGAGCAGCATTCACCTGATGAAATAACATTTGTCTGCATTGGAACGGATCGTTCATCGGGAGATGCACTCGGGCCTTTGACAGGAAGTCTGCTGGAGGAGCACGGAGTGGGTCATGTGGTAGGAACGCTGGCTGCACCTTGCGATGCAGATACACTGGAGAAACGGATGTCTCAGATCCCGGCACATCATGCCATTGTTGCGATTGATGCCTGTCTGGGTCCAAAGCATGCCACAGGTACATATTATCTTTCGCATCACGCGTTGAATCCGGCACAGTCCGTAGGGGGGAAGCTGCAGCCTGTTGGACATTATAGTGTGGCAGCTGTAGTAAACGTCAATGGTCCCAGGCCTTATTCCATCCTGCAGATGACTTCGCTTCACCTCGTCATGAACATGTCCCGAACGATCGCTGACGCAGCGTTTGCGGCGAGGAAAATGAGATAAACGTTTCATTCATGAGATGAAAGCTTAATAATATACAACTTGAATGACAAGAAGTTGGTTATATACAATGAATATAATCATTTCAATTCGCGCAGAGAGAGGGATTCATTATGGAAAAAGTGATATGTGATGGAACGACGATATGTTACGCCGAACAAGGCAAGGGAGAAGCACTTATTTTGCTTCACGGCTACTGCGGCAGTTCATCCTATTGGGATGAAGTTGTGCCGGAGCTTGCACGTCATTATCGCTGCATCGTACCCGATCTGCGTGGACACGGTAAGACGGACGCTCCTATGGGAACATACACTATAGATCAAATGGGCAATGATGTACTGCAATTAATGGATGAGCTGAAGGTAGACAAGGCTGTGCTGCTTGGACACTCCATGGGAGGATATATCGCCCTTTCCATCGCTCAGCGTCATCCGGAACGACTAAAAGCCTTTGGTTTGATCCATTCTACCGCCTATCCGGATAGCGAAGAGGGCAAGGAAAAGCGTCTTCGTGCAGTATCGGCTATTCAGACGGATGGTATTGTAAGCTTTGTGGATGGATTGGTTCCAGGATTGTTTGCTCCTGAACATGTAGAGCAGTTATCTGCAAAAGTATCACGTGTCAAGGAAATCGGGTACCAGACCGCACCTCAAGGTGCAGCTGGAGCCGCACTGGCTATGCGGGAACGTCCGGATCGCCGTGATGTTTTATCGGCTACACCATTACCGGTTTTGCTGGTCGCAGGTGAAAAAGACCCTGTGATCCCGCCGGAACGCACATTTACGAGCGATAAACCGCATATTGTACAAGCGGTTATTGCCGGGGCGGGTCACATGAGTATGTATGAAGCACCCGAACAATTGATTCAGATCATTACTCAATTCATGAACGGTTTACCGAAGGCGTAAATCTCGAAATTCATTATTTTCAGCAAAGTCCATCATTCAGCATATATCGTTAGCCTAGGAAACCCCCGAGACGTCTCTACAAGACGACGGGGTTTTTTTGGCATCCTGGAATTCAAGAGGAGGTCCTTTTTTGGCTTTTTGTTAGGGCATGAATTAAACTAGCAATAATGGATGATGATCCGAATGAGCGAATGAGGGGGCATATTGGATGTTCAGAAAAGACTATCTGCTCCGCATGATGGAGGAAATGACCGAGGCGATTGGCAAAGCATTTACACTCAGACAACAGCGGAAACATACGGAGGCACTTTCGGAATTGGACGAGCTGCTTCGCAGGCAGTTTGGCATGAATTTGTCTTTGCTGAATTCTCTCCCTGCAGAGGATGTCATTGAAATGTTTCGTTTTCGCGGAGTCATTGAAGTGGACAATCTGCAGCAAGCCGCGCGTCTGATCGAAGAGGAAGCTTATATTTATGGAGAGAAGGCCAGAGTGGAAGGCATTGATGACCAGGAGAAGCAGGATTCAGAGGATGAAGGACTCATCCGGTTAATGAAATCATTACACTTTTATCTGTATGCCCTGAATCATGGTGCCAACCCGAAGCTGCTGGATGCACCGGAACGCGTGCAATCCATATTGGAACAAACGAAAGAATATGAACTTCCTGCCCGTACGGAGAAACAGCTTGCACTGTATCAAGAACAGCATGGGCGATATGATCTGGCCGAGAACAGCTGGTACCGCGTTCTGCGGGTAGGCGAGGGGCAGCTCGTGAATTATCGCGAAGATGTGAAGGCCTTTTACGAACGATTGAGCAAGCTTGAAGATGGGCAACTGGAACAGGGCGGCCTGCCACGTCAGGAAGTGGAGGAAGGTCTGGCTGAACTCATCCGCTAAGCGGAGAACCAAACAGGACATAAATGAATAAGGCTTGTTAGGTGTCTTCACTTGGAGCGGCACCGGAATTGTGGTATGGTTACGGTTGACCAAACCAAATCGAAAGTGAGATGTACCCCGTGGATTCATTGCGAAAGCTTATACAAGACATCTTTGAGCAGAATTCGCTGATTACAGCGACCTGGAGCCAGCTGCGCAGACGGGACAATGTCTCGTATACCAAAGTGCAAGTCAAGCCGGTAACGCTGAAGAATCAGCTGCATTATCAATTCGCATTTCATTATAACAATAAAGTGCTGCACGAGAATTTGACTCCGGCTGAAGCGATAGAACGCATGACTGTGCTGTGCGAAGAGACGTTTCGTCAAGGGCTCCTCTGTACGACAGAGGCAGATTATCAAATTTTGATCAGCAAAAAATATAAAGTATCCATTCTGACCAAATCTCCATCCAAGACGTCAGTGGATCTCTCGCATAACCGTAAGAAGCAATATGTGCTGGAAGAGGGAGTCCCTGTCTCGTTCCTGGTTGAGCTGGGCATTATGAATGAAGAAGGCCGGGTATTGGCCCGCAAGTACGATAAATTCAGACAGATCAATCGTTTTCTTGAAATGGTACAGGATGTCATTCCGTATCTGCCTGAGGGACGTCCGCTTACCATCGTTGATTTTGGCTGCGGGAAGTCCTATCTGACCTTTGCCCTCTATCACTACTTGTCGGTACAACAGCGCAGATCACTGAAGATCATCGGTCTTGACCTGAAAGCGGATGTCATTGAACATTGCAACGCTCTTGCACAAAGGCTGCACTATGGTGATCTGAAGTTCCTGGTTGGTGATATTGCTGACTACGACGAACTGAATGAAGTGGATATGGTCGTGACACTGCATGCCTGTGATACGGCTACCGATGCGGCATTGGAGAAAGCTGTCCGCTGGGGCGCTTCAGTCATACTGTCCGTACCGTGCTGTCAGCATGAGCTGTTTGACCAGATTGAATCTCCGGTAATGAATCCGCTATTGTCCCATGGAATTCTGAAGGAACGCTTCTCCGCCCTGGCAACAGATGCCATTCGTGCGAAGCTTCTGGATCTGATGGGTTACAAAACACAGCTGCTGGAATTCATTGATATGGAGCATACACCCAAAAATATTCTGATTCGTGCTGTGCGTGGACAGGCGGGTCAAACGGCTGATATGTGGAAGGAATACACGGAGTTCCGTGATTTCATACATGCAGATCCCTACTTGGAACGGGCTTGTGCAGACCTGCTGCCAGGTGGTGCCAATCCGATTGAAGCAGCAGAGGGCGATGTAACGGAACTTAATTCAGATCGTTCAAACGGGAAATCGACAGCCAGCCTAGATTCTTGTGACCACTGCTAATGTCGCAAAGCGCTAACCCTAGCTCGCGGATGGTCTGCCATGTCCAGGAATGGACATACTGGTAGGAGGGTCCCGTTATGGAAACGAATAAACGATTGTGCTTAGATGAATGAAAAGGATGACGGCGAGACATAAGACAGGAGACCCTATGAGGGTCTTCTGTCTTTTTTTGTATGTCATGCGTGCTACGTGCGAATGAAATGCAGCATGAGATTTGCAGTGTTTGTTCGATCAAAGAAGATGGGAAGGAGGTAGGCAGTTGCAGCAGCAGCGAAACGGTGATCACATGATTGAGCATCAGCAGGGTAAGAATCCAGCGGAAATAAATATGAATGTATGTGGCGCTGTGCCGATATCCGGTACGGATGCAGGAGATCTGAACTTGAGTTGTGAGTTTAAACAAGCAAAGAAAAAGACGTTTGGCTTGGATACATCGGTAGTAACGATGATATTGGGCGTGATCGGTACGATTATGTTGTTGGCTGCATGTCTGGGTCGGGGGCTATATTTTCCTTCCGATGTATACAGGATTATTTTGCTCTCTTCGGGGAGCCTTCTCATGGGAGTGATCATGCTTCTTCTGTTATATATACTGCGGAGTAAGAAAAATAACGCACTGAAAAATGGCTTAAGTTACGATATTTACAGTAATGAAGAAATGAAAATAGGATATTGGCATATGAATCTTAATGGCTGGATCATCTGGCCCATCCTCATGATGGTTTGTTATGGCCTGCATGCCTGGTTGGGTTCTGTAAGCACACAGGGCAGCATGGATGAAATGCAACGGTGGAGTTTGCTGGCTATCTTTGCCCTGCTCGCAGGGATGCTGGCTTCGTGTGCACACGGCGTGCGATGGTTCGCTGCCGGATGGCAGGCTGCAGGCAGCCTGCTTGTGTTCAGCGGCCTGCTTGCGGTGTGCGGCGTGCTGCCGCTGCCTTTCGCGGTCATGCGAACCGCTGACCCCGAGATCAGCTCCGCCGGTGCGAGGCTCGGCGGACTGCTGCAGTACCCCAATGCGTACGGCGCCGTTGTCGGCATGTACGCCTTGGAGCGGCTCGCTGCAGTCGCGCGTGCCATGGCCCGTCCCGTGACGGCCTGGCGCCTTATCGCGGCAGCGCTGCCGCTTATGCCCGCGCAAGCCGCGCTCCTGCTGAGCGAGTCGCGCGGCGCCTGGCTGGCGACAGGCATCGCCGCCGCCAGCGCTTTCGTTTGGCAGCGGCGCGGAGACCGCCTGCCGCTGCTGCTGGCCATGGCCGCGCCCCTGGCGAGCGCGGCCTGGCTGTACCGCCAGCTGGCTGCTGCCCAGCTGGCGCCTGCACCCGTGCCCGGCCTGCTGGCCCTGGCCGGGGCATGGGCAGCTGCGCTGCTCGGCACGCTGCTGCTGTGCCGCCTGTGGCACAGCGGCGCCAGGGCACGCGCCGCTGCCTTGACGGCCATGGCACTGGCGGTTACCACCGCCGCCATGCTGGCCGTGGCCTCCACCGCCGAACGACTCGCGGCAGGTGTCGGCACAGGGCTGTCCCGCCTCCGGATGTGGCGGGACGCCCTGGAGATCTGGTCCGGGGCCGCATGGCTTGGCCACGGAGGAGATACATGGCGCAGCATGTTCCGCGCCATTCAATCCTCGCCTTATGTCGGAGGCGAGGTCCACAACGGCCTGATCGATATTGCCCTTGATACGGGCCTGATCGGCCTAATCATGATCGGCGCCTGGTTTGCTTTTACCATTCGGAATACCGTGAAATACGCAGCAGGCTTAATGCCCTCCGTGCTTGTTTTTGTTTTGCATGGGGCCATGGATTTTGACTGGAGCTTCACATTGGTATGGATGCTCTTTATCTGGCTGGGAGCATGGTCATACGCATATACTAATGAACAGCGTACAGCCGCAGCGGACGAGCATGCCGTAATCCAGGCAAGACAGGGACCAGCAGTTATTACGAACGAACGCACAGTACAACCATCGCTTCTGTCCAACGAGTTTTCATATCAGGCGATCCGAACAATGCGGACCATACCATGGTTGACTTCCCTGGCCATCCTGATTTGGTTTGGGGGGACTGTCTGGCTTGCGGGGCGTAATGTCTTGGCGGAAGTAGAGTATCGTTTGGCTGGATCTGCACCACAAGAAATGATTCAGCATAAGACAGAATTAGAAGCTGCATTTCACGCAAATCCATACCGACCGGAGATCGCCATCTCTCTTTCCCGTACCCTTTCAGCCCATGATGCAGAGAAACTGCTGCTGAGCAGCTTGTCCCACTCCCCGGCAGAGCCGCGGCTCTACCAGGAGCTGGGGAAACGAGCAGCCCAAGCAGGGCAGGGAGCACAGACTGGCAAGTACTTTGAACAAGCAATTGCATTGAATCGATATGATACCCATATTCAGTCCGCAGCGTTGTACTGGATGATTCATGCATCCCGTCAGGAATGGGCTGCCGGTTACACGGACCGAGCCAGGCAGACTGCCGCTGCAGGTGTGCGAATGTATGAGCTTTACGAACAGTTGAGTGCCACAGTGGCTGCAGGAAAGGCACGTAATGATCGCCAGTTTATCTTAGATGACGATGCTGCCGTTTACATCACTCATTTACGTATACTTGCATCGACTGCCGTTCCTCAGCAATCGATCAGACAGACCAACAAACCACCTGGGTAACACCTGCTTCTAGCTTCTCTTGAACGTGAATAATGGCGGGTTGCTCAAGGAACGTTTCCTTGTTTTTGTGCGTGCATGTTCCTGTAGGAAATGCTCTGAATCCTCTGTGTTCTACAGACGATATCCGCCAAACGCCTGCTGGAATGCTGCCTGAAGCGGTTCAATGTCCGCATTCCATAGAGAAGCTATATCCGCACTGACGTCATTGTTCCACCACTCGCATAATTTCTTTCGATTGTCCCGGTTTTCACCGATCCAGAGCAGATTGGCAATCACCTTTCCATAATAGAGTTCTTCCGCCTGTTTCATCTGATCGGGAGAAATGTAGACTTTCAGCCGTTTCGCTGTCCGGTACAGCTCCTTGCTGCAAGCTCTGCGGATCCCTCTCGCGGAAGGTAACTTCTGGCTAGGATTGCTATGTTTGACCGGGGGAGTACCGGGTGTTGATTTGGGTGACATCTTCTCACGCTCCTCTCCCGATACCATATGCGAAGGATGACTTGCAGGACACTAACCCGGGTCGATGAAGTAGCAACAAACTGTAGCCCTGTGCTAAAATAGGGACGAACATCCATGGTGCTGCGGAGCACCGCCAATCAGGATGAAGAAAGAGGGTCGAGATGGACGTTATTCATAACATTGTCGGTCAATTGTTCGAATGGATTCAGAGCCTTGGATACTTTGGAATTATGCTGGGATTAATGCTCGAAGTCATCCCCAGTGAAATTGTACTGGCATATGGAGGGTTTCTCGTTTCACAGGGCAATATCAATTTCTTAGGTGCAATGATATTCGGTACCGTGGGCGGTGTAGTAGCCCAGCTCTTTATTTACTGGATTGGCCGTTATGGCGGCAGACCTGTGCTGGAACGTTACGGAAAATACATACTGATCCAGAAAAAACACATCGACCATTCCGAGGAGTGGTTTCGCAAGTATGGAACAGGTGTCATTTTCACGGCGCGTTTTGTCCCGGTTGTGCGTCATGCCATCTCGATACCTGCAGGCATATCTAAAATGCATACAGGCAGGTTCATACTGCTGACAACACTTGCTGTTATACCTTGGACTGCATTGTTTATATATTTAGGGATGGTACTCGGAGACCAATGGGAACATATTAACGAAAAAGCAGCACCTTACATTATGCCGATTCTGCTCGTTGCACTCGCACTTATGATTATTTATGTACTTATTAAATGGATGAATGTTCGAAAAAAGAGAGGAAGTGTCTAGTGATGGGTAAACCAAACTTGTCTCACAAATTCGGTAAGGGTCTGCCGCCGAAGGACTTCATTGAGAGCATGACCAAGAACCAAAGTGAATTTCAAAAGAACTATGACAGCTTCTCCTGGCCAAGCGAAGAGGATCGCGAGTTTTTCGAGAGCTTGAACCACCGCGATGATCTGCGCGTTTTGATTTTGGCTGCTGACTGGTGTGGGGATGTTGTTCGCAACATACCTGTGGTATTCCAGGCGCTGGAGATCTCGGGCATTCCAACCGAAGTTTTGATTATGGAAAATCATCCTGAAGTGATGGATGAATTCCTTACGATGGGCGGCCGTTCCGTACCTATCGTTATTTTTGCCGATACAGGCGGACATGTGCTGGGTCAATGGGGACCACGCCCTCAGCATGTACAGGAAGTGATGGTTGAATTTAAACGCGAGAACCCGGATCGTGATGCAGCTGATTATCAGGAGAAGATGGCTGTCGTACGTCAGGAGATCGGTAAACGCTATGGGGAAGGAACGGAGTCGCATGCAGTCATTATTCGTGAGCTGCGTGAACTGATTTCGGGTTACTAATAGAGGATGCTGAACATTCGTACATTTACACTCGGTCCGCTCCAGACGAATGCATATCTGCTGCAAGGGGAAGATCCGGGGAAAGCTGTTATCATTGATCCGGGCATGAACCCGGGCCCGCTGCTCAAAGCCATTCAAGACTTGGAGATTGAAGCGATTTTGCTGACACATGCGCATTTTGATCATATGGGCGGTGTGGACGAAATTCGCAAATTGAAGGGCTGTCCAGTCTATTTGCATGATTTGGAGAGTGACTGGCTCACCTCTCCGAAACTGAATGGATCGTTGAACTGGCCGCAGGCTTCACCGCCTCTTTCGACTGATCCTGCAGAATATGCGATGGATGAAGGACAGACCCTCGAGTTTGTTGGGCATACATTTAAGGTATATCATACACCTGGACATTCCCCAGGCAGCGTAAGCCTGCTGTGCGGTAATGATTTGTTTGCAGGAGACGTTCTGTTCCGCATGGGCGTAGGGAGAACAGATCTGACGGGTGGACGGGAACGAGACTTGATCGATTCGATTCAAAACAAGCTGTATACCTTTGCTGATGAAGTGAAGGTATACCCCGGTCATGGCCCTAAAACAACCATCGGTTATGAGAAGCAGAATAATCCTTACGTTTCCGCAAGATAATCGACATTTAAGTGAAGAAAGTCTGGACAAGTGACAATTTTTTCATTAGAATAGCAATTAGTTGTTACAAGCGTTAAGGCATCATCTAACTAAAGCTTTAAATAGCAGTACCCTAACTTGCGAAGCACGCAGACTGTGGTCTATACCCGGTTTGCGTTCTTTTTTTGTTTTCAGCAATATTGGCAAGGGAAGAGTCATCGAGATACAACTTACATAAGGAAAGTATTGTAATGCAGACAGCTTAGAATCTGAATAGCAAGTACATGGAACGGAACCCTAGAACGTAGTATTTAATTGGTGAAGCATGAGGAACAAGAGAGCGGGGAGAAGAAGTGGAGAAAAAGCGCGTTATACCTTTTGAACGCCGTGCCAAGTATTCAGCAATGGAAGAGACTCGCCGGGTGATGGATACTGGCAAGCTTGAGTTAGCAACGGATCGTCCTCAACTACATAGCTACAGAAGCAAGGCAATGAATGAACCTTTGGAACAGCAGCAAAATATATGGAGAAGTCGAGTTTTGAGCAGCGGAGCCCGCAACCAGCCCTGGTTCGACAAGCTGCAGGAATACCGGAATGAAGTCTGATTGCCCGGGAAATTGTCGGCTTCAGATTTTTTTGTAATTCATTTGAACGTTTATGCAGAGACTGTCGTATTAACACAAGAATGAACGGGAAGCAGAGGTGAAGAACCAGATGGAAGCAGCCGAACTGGAAGAGGTCCGCAGGGCAGCAGCAGGAGATGATGCTGCGCTGGCGGCGCTGCTTCAACGTCATTATGCTTTCGTGTACAAATACTTGGTCAAGGTTACGATGGATCCTAACGCTGCTGAGGAAACCGTTCAGGATACGATGATTCGATGTATGGAAAATATTCATCGTTATGACGGTTCGTCTGCCTTTTCATCCTGGATGATTACCATTGCTACACGCATCTATATTGACAAGACAAGGCGTAAGAAAAGAGAAAATGGCTGGTTGGATATGATCCGTAGTGAGGCCGTTAGACGATTTCGATGGCAGTTTGAGAGCCGGGATGAAGAATGGACGGACGTCATGGATGCCATGACCAGGTTAACACCGGAACACCGTGTTGCTGTACTGTTGAAGCACTATTATGGCTATGGTTATGATGAGATTGGAGAAATGCTCGGTATTCCAGCCGGAACGGCGAAATCACGAACGGCCTATGGCCTTCGTCAATTGAGAAAGGAGTTGGGATAAGCATGAGCAGGACGGATGAACAAGATGAGCAAGAGCTCCTCGAACGACTGCAGCAGCAGATGAAAGTGCTGGATGACGCATATGAGCCAGTGAGTGTACCTTCATTAGCCTCGCTGGAAGTGCAGGTCAGAGAACGTAGACGAATCAAACGCCGCAAGAATCTGATCGAGATGATTTTGTTCTGGGTGATCGGGCTGATGGTCATTGCTTCCGGGGCGCTGCTGTTCCTGTCTGCTCCAGCTCTTTATGTGGGTATCCAGGCTGTTGGGGTAGCGGCAGCAGTGACAGCAGCAATCGTTTGGGCGGGCAAACATCGGAAGGAGGAGGCTTCTCATGAATAATATGCATTATTCATTGAATGAGATCTCTCCAATCTGGATGATATTGATTGCAATCCTTTTGTTCGTGCAAGGAACATGGATTTTTCAGGATGCACGTAAACGTGGGCGTTTCCCCTGGTTATGGGGATTATGGGGAATCACCGGATTCCCGACACCACTTATTGTATATTGGTTCGTAGTTATTCGTTCAGGTCGCAGACGGTCTTAACCTATAGGATAGACGATTGATAATCTGGTGATAAAAAAGATTTTGCACAAATATGTTGTTTAATTCTAGTAATCGTAGACATCGTTATTCTTTTCTAGTAGACTATAAAAATAAATATGAAAGATAGACTACCAGGAGGTTAGACGATGCTGCGATTAGGAGAAAAGGTTGTCATCGTCGCGGATGCGTTTGAGCAGAATCTTCCTGTGGGGGAATATGGTTACATCATCGCTTATGACCGGAATCCGGACAATGCGTTCGATTACGTGCTTCGAGTGCCGCAGGTGAACCGGAACTTTTTTGTTCCATCCGGCGACGTCGATCTGGAAGAGGTTCTGCTGAAGCAGGAAGCTGAGCGGGTCGAGCGAGAAGCGTTGATAGATTACGCCCTTGCGACACACAACGAGAAACTGTTTCATCACCTGATGAACGGAGATATTCAAGCTGTGGAAGAGGAAGAGGAAACCGCGAACGATGTTATGTCACAGGCGGATTTTATAAAGCAGGTTAATCTGCGTGCATGGATTTAAGATCTAGAGAGTCGGCTGATGCCGGCTCTTTTTTGATGATTGCATGGACTCCGATGATTGGGGTTATTTTGCTTATTAGACAAGTCAGGTCATTTGCATTGAATTGTCGAACCATCTCCCCTATAATGAAAAAAGTTATCTTGGGACTTTAGCCCGTTAAACGAGCGATTCGTTTCAGGCAGTTTCGGGAAGGTGAACGAAATGAAGGAGGCATCCGGAAATGAGTATTTCGAATAATGACGTTCAGCATGTGGCCAAGCTGGCCCGGCTCAATTTGACTTCTGAAGAAGAACAGACGCTTACAGGACAGCTGAACGCAATTTTAAAATATGCAGAGAAGCTGAATGAGCTGGATACTGAGAACATTGAGCCAACGACTCACGTTCTGCATGTCAGCAATGTGATGCGTGAGGATGAAACGAAGGAAAGCCTGCCAATCGAACAGGTGATGCGCAATGCACCGGAAGAAGAAGACGGGCAGTTTAAAGTGCCTGCTGTAATGGAATAACGGATAACCGGAAGGAGGACGAAATACCGTGAGTTTATTTGAACAATCGTTGCCTGAGTTACATAACAAGCTGCACGCCAAGGAATTGTCGGTCAGCGACCTGGTGGACCAAGCATATCAGAACATTAGTGCACGTGAAGACAAAGTTAAAGCATATCTTGCGCTGGATGAGGAACAGGCTCGTTCCCGTGCGCGTCAGCTGGATGACCGGCTCGTCAGTGGCGAGGAGAAAGGTTTGCTCTTTGGATTACCGGTAGGTATTAAGGATAATATCGTTACGAACGGACTGCGCACGACGTGCGGCAGCCAGTTTTTGCGCAACTTCGACCCGGTGTATGATGCAACGGTTGTCGAAAAGCTGAGAGCTGCAGATACAGTGACAATCGGTAAACTGAACATGGATGAATTCGCCATGGGCGGCTCGAATGAAAATTCAAGTTTCTATCCTGTACGCAACCCATGGGCGCTGGATCGTGTTCCAGGTGGCTCAAGTGGTGGTTCTGCGGCTGCAGTGGCTGCAGGCGAAGCGTACTTCACGCTTGGATCAGACACGGGCGGTTCCATTAGACAACCTGCTTCGTATTGCGGCGTTGTCGGCATGAAGCCGACTTATGGACTCGTTTCGCGTTTTGGATTGGTTGCATTTGCTTCCTCATTGGATCAGATCGGACCTCTGACGAAAAACGTTGAAGATTCTGCTTATGTACTGCAAGCAATTGCTGGCTATGATGCCAAAGATTCGACAT